>NZ_JBHMIN010000001.1:0-440705 GCF_048060215.1 Micromonospora sp. LOL_021
GCGCCGATGGTACTGCACTCGTGAGGGTGTGGGAGAGTAGGTCACCGCCGGACATCTTTACTTGTGGGCCACCCGTACGGGTGGCCCACAAGTGTTTTCCGGGAAGGTTCGACGAAGAGCCCGTGCCGGGCGTGCAGCAGACCGCCTGGCCAGAAGACCGCGTGCGGACGTCAGTCCCGCTGCTGGAGGTCCGTGCGCAGGTCGGCGAGCAGCGCGGCCGACTCGTCGACGGTACGCCCCGGGAACAGCGCCACCGCGATACTCCCGTGATCCGCCCACCCGCAGACCGGCATCTCCTGGTCGTCGGTGGGCGTGCTGCCGCACTTCATCACCCCGCCGTACGTTCCAGCCGGCACCTGGTGGACTCCGGTCACCGAGCCTTCCTCGTCACCGACGATCTCCAGCAGTGCGTCCAGGTCATGCTCGGGTGACCAGAGCAGGGCGGTGCCACCGAAGACCAAAACGCTGCGGTCCGCCGCCGACGGGTCCCGGTATACCGCAGCCGTGCTGTGGTCCAGGTCGATTCCGGCGGCGAAGGCGCTGTGCAGGTAATCGGCCGTACTCCTGGCCTGTTCTCCGTCGTCGCGGACCAGCCCGGCCGCCTCGTCCGGGGCGCTCAGGCTGGCATCCTTCTGCGTGACGATGCGCAATCCGGTCGAACCGACCAGGCCGGCGCCCAGCACACCGATCGCGGCGAGCGAGCCGATGACGGCGACGCGTCGGCCGCGCCCGACCCGGACACCTCGGCTACGGCCGTCTCCGTCGCCCGGCGCCGGCCGGGCGTTCGCGGTCACGTCGACCGGTTCCTGACGGTCTTCCGGTTCCTGGTGAGCCGACCGTCGTCCGCCGAATATGTCGTCGACCATGCCCGACACCGTACGTCACCGAGTCCGCCGAACGGTGGGTGCCGCCCGTCAGGCCCGTCAATCGGCCCGAGGCCGCTGGCCAGCCGCAGTCGGTCAGCGGTAGCCGGGCCTGCGTGAATCCGGGTGCGCTGGCTCCGTAAACTCGATGGGTGACCGAAACTTCGCAGCCCCATCACGACGCAGCCCCCATGTTGCCGGCCCAGTACGCTCCGGGTGAGGTCGAACAGCGGCGGTACGAGCGGTGGGTAGCCGAGGGGTACTTCCGCGCCGACGCGGGCAGCGGGAAGCCGCCGTTCACCATCGTGGTGCCGCCGCCGAACGTCACAGGGTCGCTGCACGTCGGGCACGCACTCGACCACTCGATCCAGGACACGCTGATCCGACGCAAGCGGATGCAGGGCTTCGAAGCGCTCTGGCTGCCCGGCATGGACCACGCCGGGATCGCCACCCAGAACGTCGTGGAGCGGCAGCTCGCCGCCGAAGGGCTGTCCCGGCACGACCTCGGCCGGGAACAGTTCATCGACCGGGTCTGGCAGTGGAAGGCGGAGTCAGGCGGCACCATCCTCGGGCAGATGCGCCGTCTCGGTGACTCGGTCGACTGGGACCGGGAACGTTTCACGATGGACGAGGGTCTGTCCCGGGCGGTGCAGACCATCTTCAAACGTCTCTACGACGACGAGCTGATCTACCGCGCCGAGCGCATCATCAACTGGTGCCCGCGGTGCCGTACCGCCCTGTCCGACATCGAGGTGGAACACAGCGACGACGACGGCGAGCTGGTCTCCATCCGGTACGGCGAGGGCGACGCGTCGATCGTGGTGGCGACCACCCGGGTCGAGACGATGCTGGGCGACACCGCGGTGGCGGTGCACCCGGACGACGACCGCTACCGGCATCTTGTCGGCACCGAGGTCGAGCTGCCGTTGACCGGTCGGCGGATCCCGATCGTCGCGGACGCGCACGTCGACCCGACGTTCGGCACGGGCGCGGTGAAGGTGACCCCGGCGCACGACCCCAACGACTTCGAGATCGGCCAACGGCACGGGTTGCCGAGCCTGACCATCCTCGACGAGCGGGCGGTGGTCACGGCGTCCGGACCGTTCGAAGGACTGGACCGGTTCGAGGCGCGGCCGGCGATCGTCGCGGCGTTGCGGGCCGAAGGACGGGTGGTGGCCGAGAAGCGACCGTACGTGCACGCGGTCGGTCACTGTTCGCGGTGCCGGACGACGGTCGAGCCGCGGCTGTCGTTGCAGTGGTTCGTCCGGACCGGCCCGCTGGCGAAGGCCGCCGGGGACGCGGTGCGTGACGGTCGGACCCGGGTGGAGCCGCCGGAGCTGGCCGCACGCTACTTCGCCTGGGTCGACAACATGCACGACTGGTGCATCTCCCGGCAGCTGTGGTGGGGGCACCGGATCCCGGTCTGGTACGGCCCGGCCGGCGAGGTCGTCTGCGTCGGACCAGACGAGCAGCCGCCGGCCGGTGCCGGTTGGCGGCAGGACGAGGACGTCCTCGACACCTGGTTCTCCAGCGCGCTGTGGCCGCTCTCCACGCTCGGCTGGCCGGACCAGACCGACGACCTGAGGACCTTCTACCCGACCAGCGTGCTGGTGACCGGCTACGACATCCTGTTCTTCTGGGTGGCCCGGATGATGATGTTCGGGCTGTACGCGATGGACGGCCGGCAGCCGTTCGACGTGGTGGCCCTGCACGGCATGGTCCGGGACCAGTTCGGCAAGAAGATGTCCAAGTCGTACGGCAACGTCGTCGACCCACTCGACTGGATCGACCGGTTCGGCGCCGACGCCACCCGGTTCACCCTGGTCCGCGGCGCCAACCCGGGCGCCGACGTGCCGATCAGCGAAGAGTGGTGCCAGGGTTCGCGGAACTTCTGCAACAAGCTGTGGAACGCCACCCGGTTCGCGCTGCTCAACGGCGCGCACCTGACCGGCGACCTGCCCGACCCGGCGGACCTGGGCACGGCCGACCGGTGGATCCTGTCCCGGCTGCAGGAGGTGACGGCGCAGGTCGACCAGCAGTTCGAGGCGTTCGAGCTGGCCAAGGCGTGTGACACGCTCTACCACTTCGCCTGGGACGACGTCTGCGACTGGTACCTGGAGCTGAGCAAGCCGGTGCTGGGCGCCGGCGGGGAGGCCGCCGACCGGACCCGTCGGGTGCTCGGCCATGTGCTCGACCAGCTGCTGCGGCTGCTTCACCCGGTCACTCCGTTCGTCACCGACGAGTTGTGGTCGGCGCTGGCCGGGTCGGGCCAGCTTGCGGCCGGCAGCCTGATGGTGGCTTCCTGGCCGGTCGCCGACCCGTCGTGGCAGGACCCGGCGGCGGAGGCGGAGCTGGCTGTGGTGCAGCGGGTGGTCACCGAGGTCCGCCGGTTCCGGTCGGACCAGGGGCTGCGGCCGACCCAGCGGGTCAGCGCCCGGCTGACCGGGCTGGCCGACGCGGGCGTCGGCGGGCACGAACCGCTGATCCGGTCGCTGACCCGGCTGGACGAGCCGGCCGTCGATTTCTCGGCCACCGCGAAGCTTGCCGTGACCGCACAGGTCGGTGTCGAGTTCGACACCCGCGGTTCGATCGACGTGGCGGCTGAGCGCGCCCGGTTGACCAAGGACCGGGCGGCGGCCGAGCGAGAAGCCGAGCAGTGCCGGGCCAAGCTGGGCAACAGCGCGTTCGTCGACAAGGCACCGGCCCCGGTGGTGGAGAAGATCCGTACCCGGTTGGCGGTGGCCGAGGCGGAGCTGGCCCGTATCGCCGGAGCGCTCGCCGCGCTGCCGGCCGCCGACGGTGAGCAGTCGTGACGGTACGTCGACCCGGGGCCGCCGGCGGTGCGAGGCAGCGGCCTGGTGGCGAGTTCGCGCGGGTCGAGCAGGAGCTCGCCGACCGGGGCTTCACCCGGATGGTGTTCGACCTGGACCGGATCGGCCAGCTGCTGGACCTGCTGGGTAGCCCGCAGCGCGCGTACCCGTCGATTCACTTGACCGGGACCAACGGCAAGACCTCGACCGCCCGGATGATCGACTCGCTGCTGCGGGCCTTCGGGCTGCACACCGGCCGCTACACCAGCCCGCATCTGGAGACGGTGCGGGAGCGGATCAGCCTGGACGGTGAGCCGGTCAGCGAGGAGCGGTTCGCCGCCGTGTACCGGGAGGTCGCGCCGTTGGCCGAGCTGGTCGACAAGCAGGCGGCGGAGCCGTTGACGTACTTCGACATGACGACCGCGTTGGCGTTCGCGGCGTTCGCCGACGCCCCGGTCGACGTGGCGGTGGTGGAGGTCGGGCTGGGCGGTGCCGAGGACGCCACCAACGTGTTGTCCGCCGGCGTCTGCGTGATCACGCCAATCGGTCTCGACCACACCGAGTGGCTGGGCGACACCCTCACCGACATCGCCTGGGCCAAGGCCGGCATCGTGCACGCCGGGTCGACGGTGGTCACCGCGGTGCAGCCGGAGGAGGCGGCCGGGCCGATCCTGGACCGGTGCGCCGAGGTGGGGGCCACCGTCGCCCGGGAGGGCGGCGAGTTCGGCGTGGTCCACCGCGCGGTCGCGGTCGGCGGGCAGATGCTCACGTTGCAGGGTCTCGGCGGCCGGTACGACGAGGTGTTCCTGCCGCTGCACGGGGCGCATCAGGCGCAGAACGCGGCGTTGGCGCTGGCGGCGGTGGAGGCGTTCCTCGGTGCCGGCCCGGGTCGGACGTTGGACGCCGAGCCGGTCCGGCAGGGCTTCGCCGGGGTGTCGTCACCGGGCCGGCTGGAGCGGGTACGCAGCGCGCCGACGATCCTGCTCGACGGCGCCCACAACCCGCACGGGATGGCGGCCACGGTCGCTGCGGTGCAGGAGGAGTTCGCGTTCCGGCGGCTCGTGGTGGTACTCGCCGTGCTGGCTGACAAGGACGCCGAGGCGCTGCTGGATCTACTGGAGCCGGTGGCGGACGCACTGGTGGTGACCGGCAACACGTCGCCGCGGGCGATGCCGGTCGGTCAGTTGGCGGGCCTCGCTGTCGAGGCGTTCGGCGTGGACCGGGTACGGGTGACCCAGCAGATGCCGGACGCGATCGAAGCGGCGGTGGCGCTGGCCGAGGCCGACCTCGACGGGGAGCTCAGCGGGGTGGGGGTCCTGATCACCGGGTCGGTGGTGACGGTGGCCGACGCACGCCGGCTGCTGACCCGGTGAGCGACGAGCCCGCAGGCGCCGACCCGGTGGGCGCCGACCCGGCCGGACCGCCGCCGCGCCGGTCCGGGTTGCGCAACCCGCCGGCCGCCGTGCGCGGGCTCGGCGCGGCGACCCTCGGCCTGGAGGCGTTGGTGCTGGTGCTGGCGATCCAGCCGATCCGGATGGTGGCCGGCGGCTCCGGCCCGGCGGCGATGGTGGTCAGCGCCGTGCTCGCCGTCGGCGCGGTGACGCTCGCCGGCCTGCTGCGCCGCCGCTGGGCCTGGTACGCCGGCACGGTGCTGCAGGGGCTGGTCTTGCTCGCCGGCCTGCTGCACTGGTCACTGCTGGTGGTGGGGGTGCTGTTCGGCGTCGTCTGGGCGTACGTGTGGCACGTCCGGCGGGTCATTCTCAGCTGACAGTCACTGTGCCGCGTCGGCGTCGGACGTCGGCTGGTCGCGGTCACGCCATTCGATGATGGCGATGCCGTGGCCGTCCGGGTCGCGGAAAGCGGCTGCCCACAGCTCCAGCCGGGCACCCCGGTTGACTGCCCGGGGCGCGTAGGTGAACCGCACCCCTTTGGCCTTGAGCTCGTCGTGCATCCGTTGCAGGCCGTCGACTTCGAGGTTGAGGTGCATCAGCCGACGGTTGACCGGGGCGACCTCGGGCACCGACCGCAGCACCAGGCGGGTCTGCCCGGAGGCGAGCACCGCGTTGCCGTCACCGCCGTCGATCTCGAAGAAGCCGAGCATGTCGCGGTAGAACTCGACCGACCGGTCGAGGTCCGCGACGAGCAGGGTCAGACCGACGCCGTGGATCGGCCCGTGATCGTCGGCCGGTTCGCCGGCCAGGGTGTCGGGGCCGGTCACCGGGCCGGCGGCGGCCAGGTCGGCGAGCGGTCCGTCCGGGTCGGTCGCCGGCACTCCGGTGGGGTCGTCCGCGTCCGGGTCGGGCTGGTCGGCCAGCGCCGTCCCGGTGGCGGTCGGCGACTCGGCGCGGGCCTCGGCGGCGGCCCGGCCCCGGTCCGCTCCGGCGGTGACCGTGCCGGCCTCCGGCTCGGCGGGTGGGGAGTACGGCCGTGGCCGGGCACGGCGCGGCAGCGGCACCGGCTGCGGGTCCACCACGGTGCCGTCCACCACCTTGTGGCCACCCGGTGACTGGCTCACCACGACAGGGTCGCCGACCTTGCCGGGGTCCTTGCCGGGGTTGCCGACCTTGCCCGGATCCTCCGGCTCGGACTGCTCGACGTCGGGGTCGAACCCCGGGGTGGCGAAGTCCGGTCGGGGATTTTCCGCCGGGTCGCGTCGCCGCTGGTGGGGATCGTCGGCCGGGCCGGCGGGCTCGGCTGGGTCGTCATCGCGCAGCCCTGCGCCGAGATCGGCGGTCCGGGTGGTGTCCGGGTCGAGGAACAGGTCGTCGGAGCGTCGCCGTACCCACGGCGGCTCCTCATCCACGTCGAGCAGGTCGTCGTCGAGGGGGCTGAAGTCGGGCTCGTCGAACTCCGGCGGCAGGTCGGCTCGCTCCGCGGCGGCTTCGGCGTGGGTGAGCACGTCGTCCCAGATGATCCGTACGTGGCGTTGGTCGTCGATGGCGACCATGATCGGCAGCGTGGCGCCGGGGTCGGGCCACTTCGCCACCGGCACCCGGGGGTCGCGGACCTTGACCGACCGTGGCGGTACGCCCGGCGCGTCCACCAGAATCTGCAGTTCGCAGCGGCCGTACGTGGAGGAAGCCGGTGGCTCGGAAACGCTGCGGACGTGGGCGATGCCGGCCACCCAGGCGCGCTCGGTGCCGGGGAACGCGGTGATCAGCACCAGGCTGACCGCGAGCACCAGCAGCGCCACCCCCAGCGCGGCGATCGCCCAGCTGGTCATGCCGGCGCCGAAGAGGATGATGAACGTGGCGAAAGTGCCCAGCACCGTCGCGATGAGCTTGCGGGCGGCGGAAACCGATCGATGGCCGTTCGCCACAGTAGACCTCCCTGCGTCAAGGCCAGGCTAGGCCGGGCCCGGCGAGGATGGAAGAGCCACGACCGTGGCGTCGGTAGCCGCCGGTCCTCGTCCGTCCCCTGGCCCTCCATCATGACGCGCGGGGCGGCGTGGACCCACTAGGCTGGCAGCGCCAGTCCGTACCGGATCGCTCCGCAGGGGAGCGGTGCCGGTCCGTCGATAAGGAGCCAGCGTGTCCAGCCCCACCGATGTCGAACGTACCCTCGTGTTGATCAAGCCGGACGCGGTCCGGCGCGGCTTGGTCGGCGAGATCCTCGGCCGGTTCGAGCGTAAAGGACTGCACCTGGTCACCCTGCAGTCGCGCCGGATGGACGAGGAGTTGGCCGGCGCGCACTACGCCGACCATGTGGACAAGCCGTTCTACCCGCCGCTGAAGGAGTTCATGACCGGTGGGCCGCTGGTCGCCCTGGTGCTCGCCGGTGACCAGGCCATCGAGGTGGTCCGCGCGCTGATCGGCACCACCGACGGGCGCAAGGCGGCGGCCGGCACCATCCGCGGCGACCTGGCGCTGTCCAACCGGGAGAACCTGGTGCACGCCTCGGACTCCCCGGAGAGCGCGGCCCGCGAGATCAAGCTCTGGTTCCCCGACCTGGGCTGACCTCGGTCAGTCAGCCGCGGATTATCGGCCGGTTCGGGTGCTGGTCACCTGATCCGGGGGATCTCGCCACATTTCATCGATAGACCTCTTGGGAACGCCGTACTTCCCAGGAGGATTCGATGAACCCATTCGACCGCCGTACCCTGCTGCGGGCCGGACTGGCCGGCGGTGCCGGGCTCGCCGGCGGCGCGCTGCTCGGCGGAGCCGGCGCGGCCGCCGGCGCGGACGTCGCGTCCGGCCGGCCCTCGGCGCCGGCCTGGCACCCCACCGGCCGGCCGGTGCTCACCCACGGCGTGCAGAGCGGCGTGGCCGGCCCCGGCGAGGCCGTCGTCTGGACCCGCGCCGACCGGGTCGGCCGGCTGATCGTCGAGGTCGGCCGCCGGCCCGACCTGCGCGACGCCCGGCGGGTACGCGGCCCGGTACTCGACGGCCGTGCCGACTACACCGGCAAGGTACGGCTGCGTGGCCTGCCCGCCGGCGAGCGGCTGCACTACCGGGTACGGGTGGAGAGCCTGCACCGTCCCGGCCTGGTCAGCGAACCGTTGACCGGTTCCCTGCGCACCGCGCCCCGCGCCAGGGGCCACCAAGGACCCCACCGGGGCCGGCCGGTCGGCGGTACCCGCGGGCGGGTCGACGACGTGCGGTTCGTCTGGACCGGGGACATCGCCGGCCAGGGCTGGGGGATCAGCGAGGACTTCGGCGGCATGCGGATCTTCGAGGCGATGCGGCGCGGCCGGCCGGACTTCTTCCTGTGCAGCGGCGACACCGTGTACGCCGACAACCCGCTCACCGAGACGGTGACCCTGCCGGACGGGCGGGTGTGGCGCAATCTGGTGACCCCGGAGAAGACCAAGGTCGCCGAGACGCTCACCGAGTTCCGCGGCCAGTTCGCCTACAACCTGCTCGACACGCATCTGCGGGCGTTCGCCGCCGAGGTGCCGCAGCTCAACCAGTGGGACGACCACGAGGTGACCAACAACTGGTATCCGGGCGAGATCCTCACCGACCCGCGTTACACCGAGACCCGGGTCGACGTGCTGGCCGCCCGGTCCCGGCAGGCGTTCCACGAGTGGCTGCCGACCCCGGACGACGGACCGCTGTACCGGGTGGTCCGCTACGGGCCGCTGCTGGACGTGTTCGTCCTCGACATGCGCACCTACAAGGACCCCAACGACGGCAACACCTACGCCGACCCGCATCGTGGCCTGCTCGGCACCCAGCAACGGCAGTGGCTGATCCGCGAGCTCACCCGGTCGACGGCCACCTGGAAGGTGATCGCCAACGACCTGCCGCTCGGGCTGATCGTGCCGGACGGTGGTGGCGCCCAGGAGGGCGTCGCCCAGGGCGACGGTGGCGCGCCGGCCGGGCGGGAGCTGGAGTTCGCCGAGATCCTCGGAGCGGCGCACCGGGCCGGCGTCACCGGCATCGTCTTCCTCACCGCCGACGTGCACTACACCGCCGCCCATCACTACGACCCGGCGCGGGCCGCGGTGGCCGACTTCACCCCGTTCTGGGAGTTCGTCTCCGGCCCGGCGCACGCCGGGGCGTTCGGCCCGAACACCCTCGACGGTACGTTCGGCCCGGAGGCGGTGTTCGTCAACGCCCCGCCGCGGGCCAACACCTCACCGGCCGAAGGTTTCCAGCACTACGGCGAGGTGTTCGTCGACGGCGGATCCCGGGCGTTCACCGTGCACCTGCGCGACCGGGACGGTCGTTCGCTCTGGTCGACCACCCTGCCGGCCCCATCCACCCGCTGAAACCGGAAGTGGCGGGCGGACGGAAACCGGCTCGACGGGTGGGATACGCTCGGAACGAAGACAACCCAAAGGCGACGACCCGGCCATCACCGGTGAGCCTCCGGAAGAACCGGCCACCACCGCACGTGAGCGGCAGCGGCGGCCCCAGTAGAACCGGACGGGTCCGGCCCGTCACAGCCGGCCGATGAGCGGGCGGTCGTGCACCTCGGCGACCGCCAAGCGAGGTGGTACCGCGGCCCACCGTGGCGGCGTCCGGCAGCAGCCGGCGACCGCCCGGCGGGTTCGTCCTCGCAGACCACGAGACAGTGAGCTGCGCGAGGAGAGGGCACCACCATGGCGTACCCGATGACCGACCCCGCCGCCACCGGCGTGCCGGCCAGTCCGGACCTGCCCGAGGTGGAGCGCCGCGTCCTGGACTACTGGACCGCGGACAAGACCTTCGAAGCCAGCGTCGACCAGCGCGACCCGGGGCCGGACGGTGCCAACGAGTACGTCTTCTACGACGGCCCGCCGTTCGCCAACGGCCTGCCACACTACGGTCACCTGTTCACCGGCTACGTCAAGGACGTGGTGCCGCGCTACCAGACGATGCGCGGCCGGCGGGTCGAGCGCCGCTTCGGCTGGGACTGCCACGGGCTGCCCGCCGAGGTCGAAGCCGAACGCCAGCTCGGCATCTCCACCAAGGCGGAGATCGTCGAGCTGGGCATGGAGCGCTTCAACGACGTCTGCCGCAGTTCGGTGCTGACCTACACGCAGGACTGGGAGCGCTACGTCACCCGGCAGGCCCGTTGGGTCGACTTCGTCAACGACTACAAGACGCTCGACCTGGACTACATGGAGAGCGTCATGTGGGCCTTCAAGGCCCTGTACGACAAGAGGCTGGTCTACGAGGGTTTCCGGGTGCTGGCCTACTGCTGGCGGTGTGAGACGCCGCTGAGCAACACCGAGACCCGGATGGACGACGTCTACCGCGACCGGCAGGATCCGACCGTCACCGTCTGGTTCGAGCTGGCGCCGGCGCAGCCCGGTGGCGAGACGGAACGGATCGGAGTGTGGACCACCACGCCGTGGACGCTGCCGTCGAACCTGGCCCTCGCCGTCGGCCCGGACATCGAGTACGCGGTGCTGCGGCGCGACGGGCAGCGGTACCTGCTCGGGGCGTCCCGCCTCGAGGCGTACGCCAAGGAACTGGACGGGTTCGAGCGGGTCGGCACGGTGCGCGGCGCCGACCTGGTCGGGCGCCGCTACACCCCGCTGTTCGACTACCTGGTCGACCAGGCCGGCCCGAACGCGTACCAGGTGCTCGGCGCCGACTTCGTCACCACCGAGGACGGCACCGGGGTGGTGCACATGGCCCCCGCGTTCGGTGAGGACGACCAGAACGCCTGCAGCGCCGCCGGGATCCCGACGATCGTCACCGTCGACGACCACACCCGGTTCACCGCCCTGGTCCCGCCGTACGCGGGGGAGCAGGTGTTCGACACCAACAAGCCGATCATCCGCCAGCTGCGTGACCGGGGTCTGCTGCTGCGCCACGACACCTACACCCACTCGTACCCGCACTGCTGGCGCTGTGACACGCCGCTGGTCTACAAGGCGGTGTCGTCGTGGTTCGTGGCCGTGTCGACCTTCCGGGACCGGATGGTGGAGCTGAACCAGCAGATCTCCTGGACGCCGGCGCACGTCAAGGACGGCTCGTTCGGCAAGTGGCTGGCCGGTGCCCGGGACTGGTCGATCAGTCGGAACCGGTTCTGGGGCTCGCCGATCCCGGTTTGGCGCTCGGACGACCCGGCCTACCCGCGGGTCGACGTGTACGGCTCGCTCGACGAGCTGGAACGTGACTTCGGCGTACGGCCGGCCGACCTGCACCGGCCCGGCATCGACGAGCTGACCCGGCCCAACCCGGACGACCCGACCGGGCGGTCGACGATGCGCCGGGTGCCGGAGGTGCTGGACTGCTGGTTCGAGTCCGGGTCGATGCCGTTCGCCCAGGTGCACTACCCGTTCGAGAACCGGGAGTGGTTCGAGCACCACTATCCGGGCGACTTCATCGTGGAGTACATCGGGCAGACCCGTGGCTGGTTCTACACCATGCACGTGCTGGCCACCGCGCTGTTCGACCGGCCGGCGTTCCGTAGCTGCGTCAGCCACGGCATCCTGCTCGGTGCCGACGGGCGCAAGATGAGCAAGAGCCTGCGCAACTACCCGGACGTGTACGAGGTGTTCGACACCTACGGCTCGGACGCGATGCGGTGGATGCTGATGGCCTCGCCGGTGCTGCGCGGCGGCGACATGGCGGTGGTGGAGAGCGGCGTCCGCGACGCGGTCCGGCAGGTGCTGCTGCCGCTGTGGAACGTCTGGTACTTCTTCGCGCTCTACGCCAACGCGGAGGGCTACACCGCGACCCGGCGTACCGACAGCACCCACCTGCTCGACCGGTACGTGCTGGCCAAGACCGGGGAGCTGGTCGACGAGGTCACCCGGCAGATGGACGGCTACGACATCTCCGGTGCCTGCGCCAGCGTGCGTACCTACCTCGACGCGTTGACCAACTGGTACGTCCGCCGGTCCCGGGACCGGTTCTGGTCCGGTGACACCGACGCGTTCGACACGCTGTACACGGTGCTGGAGACGCTCACCCGGGTGGTGGCGCCGTTGGCGCCGTTGACCAGCGAGGAGATCTGGCGCGGGTTGACCGGTGACCGGTCGGTGCACCTGACCGACTGGCCGGCCGCCGGCGAGTTCCCCGTCGACCACGACCTGGTCGCGTCGATGGACGCGGTCCGCGAGGTCTGCTCGGCCGGGCTGTCGCTGCGCAAGGCCCGCAATCTGCGGGTCCGGTTGCCGCTGCCGGCGCTGACCGTGGCCAGCGCCGCCGCGCCGCGCCTGGCGCCGTTCGCCGACCTGGTCGCCGACGAGGTCAATGTCAAGTCGGTGGAGTTCACCGACGCGGTCGCCGACCACTGCCAGCAGGTGCTAACCGTGGTGCCCCGGGTGCTCGGCCCCCGGGTCGGCGGCCAGGTGCAGGCGGTGATCCGGGCGGTGAAGTCCGGCGACTGGGCGTTGGGCGACGACGGCGCGCCGGTCGCCGCCGGGGTCCGGCTGGCCGACGGGGAGTACGAGTTGAAGCTGGTCGCCGCCGACCCGGAGCATTCCGCACCGTTGCCGGGCGGGCAGGGGGTGGTGGTGCTGGACACCACCGTCACGCCGGAGTTGGCGGCCGAAGGGCTGGCCCGGGACCTGGTCCGGGTGATTCAGCAGGCCCGGCGGGAGGCCGACCTGCGGATCACCGACCGGGTCCGGGTCACGGTGGCGGCCGGGGCCGAGGTGGCGACGGCGGTACGGACGTACCAGGACTTCGTCGCCGGTGAGGTGCTCGCCGACGAGGTGACGTTCGACCCGTCCGGGGCCGGCCCGGCGGGTGGATTCGCCGGTGAGGTGGGCGACGGCGAGCCAGTGTCGGTGCGGGTGCAGCGGGTCTGACCGGTCCGGGTGGGATCCCGTCCGCTACCGTGTCTGTCCGACCCACCCATGCCTGTCCCGTCGCCGGAGGATCCGTGCCGCCGCTGTATTCGATCGGCAAAGTCACTGTCGGACCAGCGTTGCTGCTGGGCTGGCGACCCAAGGTGGAAGGGCGGGAGAACGTCCCCACCACCGGCGGGGTGATCCTGGCCGCGAACCATCTGTCCGTCGCCGACGAGTACTTCCTCGGTGCGGTGCTGCCCCGGCACGTGGCGTTCTGGGCCAAGGCCGAGTACTTCGACGGCACCGGATTCCGTGGGCTGCTGACCAAGGGCCTGGTGACCGGGCTCGGCGCGATCCGGGTGGAACGCGGCGGCGGTCGGGCGGCGCTGAGCGCCTTCGACGGCGCGATCCCGCTGCTGCGGGCCGGCCGGCAGGTGGCCGTCTTCCCGGAGGGCACCCGTTCGCCGGACGGGCGGCTGTACCGGGGCCGGACCGGGGTGGCCCGGCTGGCGCTGGCCGCCGGGGTGCCGGTCGTCCCGGTCGGGTTCGTCGGCACCGCGCAGGTCCAGCCGATCGGGTCGCTGTGGCCGAAGCTGAGCCGCGGCACGGTCACGGTCCGGTTCGGCAAGCCGCTCGACTTCACCGGACGCGGCGACGACCGCTCCGAGATGCGCCGGATCACCGACGAGGTGATGAGCGAGATCCAGCAGCTCACCGGCCAGGAGTACGTGCCCCGGTACGCGCCACCGCGGACCGCCGGTGGGGCCAGGACCAGCGACGGCCAGCCGGGCAACGGCAACGGCGACGGCGACGCCGCCGGCTGAGCCGCTCCGGGTCACTCCCGGCTGATCACCTGGGCGCGTAGTTGCCCGGTCAACGTCGCGCTCTCCTCGACCGACCGGCGGGTGAACAGCGCGGTGCCGAGGCTGCCGTGGTCGGCCCAGGCGCAGACCACCACGTCGTCGCCGTCGGAGACGCCGGTTCCGCAGGTCAGGTGGGTGCCCCGGGTGCCGGTCTCGAACGTCTCGACGGCATCCATCTGGTACGTGTCGCTGATCCGGCCGACCTCGCTGTCCAGGTCGCTGCCGGGCGTCATCCGGAAGCCGGTGATGCCGTACAGCACCACGAGCTTGCCGTTGCCGTCCCGGTACACCCCGGCGAAGGTGTCCTCGGCCAGCAGATGGGCGGTGCGCATCTCACCTTCCAACCGGGCGACCGTTTCCTGGCTGGAACCGTCGTCGCTGAGCCGCAGGTCGGCGACCTGCCCGGGGAGCGCGGCGTTCGCCGGGTACTGGTCCCACAGCGGCTTGCCGTAGTAGGCCGGGCAGCCACAGCAGCAGGCGACGGTGAGCAGGGTGAACAGCGCCGTCTTCCAGGGCCAGCGCCGTCGTCGGCGTTGTTGCCGGCGCTGCCGGCGGGCCGCCTTTCCGGTCGGTGCCGGTGGCCCGGTGACCGGTGGCCCGGTGACCGGTGGTCGGGTCACCGGGAGCCGGCTCGGGTTCGGCGGGTGCGGTCCGGCGACCGGTGACGGCGTGTCCGGGGGCGAGGTGGGCGCGGGTGGGGACACCGGCGGAGGGAAGGCCACCGGTTCCGGCGTCGGCGGGTCGGCACCGGGCCATCCGTCGGGTGGGTCGGTCGGTTGACCGGCCGGCCAGAGGTCGGCGGCGGCCCAGGGGTCAACCGGGGTGCGGGTCGCCGGATCGTCCTCGGCAAACCCGTCGGGGGGTAGCTGCAGGGTGGGGTCACGGGGTGGTGGCTGATCCGTCCGGGGGGTGTCCCGCTGCCACCAGCGCTGGCGCGGCCGTGGTGGCGGCACCGCTGCCGAGCCCCGCCACGGGGCCGGTGACGTGGCCGGGTCGGGCCCGCCCGCCCCGGCCGGCTGGTCCGTGGTCGGACCTTCATCCGGTTGCGGCTGCCGCATCGCAGATGCATCTCCTCTCGGACCCGTTCGAGGTTAGTACCGTGCGGCCAGCCCGGCCGCCCCGCCCGCGTACTGTGGGTGGTTGATCCGACGTCCGGTGCGGTTTGGAGGAGGTTTGATGGGTGTCCCGGCAGGCGCTGCCCCGACGGCGACCGTGGGTGGCCCGACGGCCAGGTCGGTCTGGTCCCGGTTGGAGCCGCTGCTGCCCCAGGTCAGCAAGCCGATCCAGTACGTCGGCGGCGAGCTCGGCGCGGTGGCCAAGGACTGGGACGCCGCGACGGTGCGTTGGGCGCTGATGTACCCGGACGCCTACGAGGTCGGCCTGCCGAACCAGGGCGTGCAGATCCTGTACGAGGTGCTCAACGAGCAGCCCGACGTGCTGGCCGAACGGACCTACGCGGTCTGGCCGGACCTGGAACGGCTGATGCGGGCGCACGGCGTGCCGCAGTTCACCGTCGACGCGCACCGGCCGGTCGGCGACTTCGACGTTTTCGGTGTCTCGTTCGCCACCGAGCTGGGCTACACGAACCTGCTGACCGCGATCGACCTGGCCGGGATCCCGCTGTCCGCCGCCGACCGGGACGACTCACACCCGGTGGTGCTGGCCGGTGGGCACGCCGCGTTCAACCCGGAGCCGATCGCCGACTTCATCGACGCGGCGGTGCTCGGCGACGGCGAGGAAGCCGTCCTGGAAATCACCGGCATCGTCCGGCAGTGGAAGGCCGAAGGGTCGCCGGGTGGGCGCGACGAGCTGCTGCTGCGGCTGGCCCGTACGGAGAGCATCTACGTGCCGCGCTTCTACGACGTGGACTACCTGCCGGACGCCCGGATCCAGCGGGTGGTGCCGAACCGGCCGGACGTGCCGTTCCGGGTGCACAAGCGCACCACCATGGACCTGGACGCCTGGCCGTACCCGAAGAAGCCGATCGTCCCGCTGGCCGAGACGGTCCACGAACGCTACGCGGTGGAGATCTTCCGCGGCTGTACGCGCGGCTGCCGGTTCTGCCAGGCCGGCATGATCACCCGCCCGGTGCGGGAGCGGTCCATCACCACGGTCGGGCAGATGGTCGCCGACGGTCTGGAGTACTCCGGCTTCCACGAGGTCGGTCTGTTGTCGCTGTCCTCGGCCGACCACTCGGAGATCGGCGACATGTGCTCCGGTCTGGCCGAGCAGTACGCGGGCACCAACGTGTCGCTGTCGCTGCCGTCCACCCGGGTCGACGCGTTCAACATCGAGCTGGCCCAGGAACTGTCCCGCAACGGTCGGCGTACCGGGCTGACCTTCGCCCCGGAGGGCGGTTCGGAGCGGATCCGACGGGTGATCAACAAGATGGTCTCGGAGGAGGACCTGATCCGCACGGTGGTGACCGCGTACACCAACGGCTGGCGTCAGGTGAAGCTCTACTTCATGTGTGGGCTGCCCACCGAGACCGACGACGACGTGCTGCAGATCGCCCGGCTCGCGCACGAGGTGATCAAGGCGGGGCGGGCGGCGACCGGGTCGAAGGACATCCGGTGCACCGTCTCGATCGGCGGTTTCGTCCCCAAACCACACACCCCGTTCCAGTGGGCGTCGATGCAGCACCCGGAGGTGATCGACAACCGGCTGCGGCTGCTCAAGCAGGCGATCAACGCGGACCGGTCGCTCGGTCGGGCGATCGGCTACCGCTACCACGACGGCGAGCCGTCGCTGATCGAGGGCCTGCTGTCGCGCGGTGACCGGCGGGTCGGCGCGGTGATCCGTCGGGTCTGGGAGTCCGGCGGCCGGTTCGACGGCTGGAGCGAGCACTTCTCGTACCAGCGGTGGGTCGACGCGGCCGCCGACACCCTGCCGGCGTACGGGGTCGACCTGGACTGGTACACGGTCCGCGAACGGGACGCCACCGAGGTGCTGCCCTGGGACCACCTGGACTCCGGGCTGGACAAGGACTGGCTCTGGCAGGACTGGCAGGACGCGTTGGGCGAGTACGAGCAGGATGACTGCCGATGGACGCCCTGTTTCGACTGCGGTGTCTGTCCGTCAATGGATACTGAGATCCAGATCGGTCCGACCGGGCAGAAACTGCTGCCGCTGACGCCGGTCAACACCGGCCTGCGGACCCCGGCGGCGGGCTGACTGGCGCGCCGCGCCCATCCGGGTGAGGATGACGACGTCCCCTACCCCTTCCGAGGAGCATCACGATCAGCAGGAAGCCACAACCGGCAGGCGGCCAGGCACCGGTCGTGCAACGGATCCGGATCCGGTACGCCAAGCGCGGCCCGCTGCGGTTCACCTCGCACCGCGACTTCGCCCGGGCGTTCGAACGGGCACTGCGTCGGGGCGGTGTCCCGGTCGCCTTCTCGCAGGGATTCACCCCGCACCCGAAGATCTCCTACGCGAGCGCGGCTCCGACCGGTGTCGCCAGCGAGGCCGAGTACCTGGAGATCGGTCTGCAGCAGCAGGTCGATCCCGACCGGCTCCGGGTGGCGCTCGACGCCGCGCTGTCGCCCGGTCTCGACGTACTGGAGGCGGTCGAGGCGGCCGGCGGCAGCCTGGCCGACCGGATCGACGCGTCTCGGTGGCGGATCGAGCTGCCCGAGGTCGATCCGGAGTCGGCCGGCCGGGCGGTGGCGACGTTCGCCGCCGCCGAGGAGGTGCTGGTGGAGCGGTTGACCAAGCAGGGCCGGCGTACCTTCGACGCCCGTGCCGCGGTGGTGCGGATCGTGGTCGCCGATCGGTCCGACAACATCACCGGACCGGGTGCCGGTGCGGGCAGCGGCCTACCTTCCGAGGTCAGCTCGGTGCCGTGTGCGATACTCGACCTAGTCGTCCGGCAGGTCACCCCGTCGGTACGACCCGATGACGTCCTCTCCGGCCTGCGCGTCATGGCCGACCTGGAGCCGCCGGTGCCGCCCCGAGTGACCCGGCTAGCGCAGGGAACACTGACCGCGCAGGGGGAGATCGTCGATCCGTTGGAGGCGGATCGAGCTGGGCAGCCATCGGTGAACGTCAGCCGTGTTCCGGCCGGCGCTCAGTAAGTCAGACTTCGGCGGTCTGCCTCCGGGTCTTTCGCCCCACCGGGCCGGAAGCTCAGCGGCGCGTCCGCCGGATCACTTTTTGCGGCAACCCTGCGTGGCAGCGCTCACCCGCGCCCGGGGCGGCCAGAACTGGAGAACGTCCAATGCTCGAAAACGAGCCCGAGGGCGGGGACCGGACCGGTACCGAACCGGCCGGTGCTCCCGCTGATGTGACCCGATCCACAACCGCTCGTACGACGCGGCGGCGGACCAGCAAGGCTGCGGCGGCGGCCGCCGAGCCGGCGGCGGAGGCCACCGGCGGCGACGCGGCCGCGGCCGGTGGTTCGGCCGATCCGGCACCAGCCACCGGTGAACCGGCTGCGGTGTCGCGGACCCGCCGTCGCCGTTCGACGGCAGCGGACAGCACCGGCGCGGACACCACCGGTACGGGTGGCCCGGACGACACCGCCGGCCCGGCGGCCGCCTCCGCTGCGGAGCCTGCCGAGCCGGCCGTCAAGAAGACCACTCGGACCCGGCGGAAGAAGGCGGCCGAGCCGGCAGTCGTGGTGCCGGTCGAGCAGAGCGAACCCGCGCCGGGAGCAGCAGCTGCCCAACTGGCCACATCGTCGCCGGCCGGTCCCGCGACGCCGGCCACCGAGCCACCCCTGGCCACCGAGCCGCTGGCCGCCGAGCCGGCACCGACCCGGGCAACCGGACGGTCGGCGAGGTCTGGCTCGGCCACCGCCGCCTCCGACGCGGAGTCGGCTGCGGCCGTGGACCAGCCCGGCCCGGCGACCGACGCCGCCGCTGCGGCGCCTGACGCCGCGCCGCCGTCCCGACGCCGTAGGGCAGCAGCCGGCCCACCGGTCGTACTGTTCATGGCGCCCGATCCGCAGAGCCCGCCGGTCGTCACCGACGAGGGTCAGCCGGCCGCAGCGGAGGCCGCTGTCCGGGCCGTCGACGCCGCCGAGGCAGCCAGCGACGACGAGCCGGTGCGGCGGCGCCGGCGGGGCCGGCGTAGCGCCGACAGCGAGCCGACGGCCGAGGCCGTCACCGAAGCCGTCGAGGCGCCGCAGGAGCAGCCCGCTGCGGCGACCACCGACACCGACACGGATGACGATGACGACGACACGCCGGCCGGCCGGCGCCGTCGGCGCCGCGGCCGCCGGGGCCGGGGCCGCGGCAAGGGCGGCGCGGAGGAGGACGACGCCGACACCGGCGAGGAGACCGAGGCGTCCGCTGACGGTGGCTCGGCCGCCGACGCCGACGCCGACGGCGATGACGACTCCACGACCCGTCGGCGGCGTCGGCGGCGCCGCCGTGGCTCCGGCGACGCTGAGTCCGGTACCGAGGACGGCGTGCCGACCGTCGTCAGAATCCGTGAGCCACGCAAGACCGTCGACGAGGTGCAGGGCGTCACCGGGTCGACCCGGCTGGAAGCGAAGCGGCAGCGCCGGCGGGACGGCCGAGAGCAGCGGCGGACCCGTCCGCCGATCCTGAGCGAGTCGGAGTTCCTGGCCCGGCGGGAGGCCGTCGACCGGGACATGGTGGTGCGCCAGCGCGGTGACCGGACCCAGATCGCCGTGCTGGAGGACGGCGTCCTGGTCGAGCACTACGTCACCCGGGCGTCGTCGGGCACCATGGCCGGCAACGTCTACCTTGGCAAGGTGCAGAACGTGCTGCCGAGCATGGAGGCCGCCTTCGTCGACGTGGGGCGTGGCCGCAACGCGGTGCTGTACGCCGGTGAGGTCAACTGGGACGCCACCGGTCTGGAAGGTCGGTCCAGGTCCATCGAGCAGGCACTGCGTTCCGGTGACTCGGTGCTGGTGCAGGTCACCAAGGACCCGATCGGGCACAAGGGCGCCCGGCTCACCAGTCACGTCGCGCTCTCCGGCCGGCATCTGGTGTACGTGCCGAACGGCAACGCCTCCGGGATCAGCCGCAAACTGCCGGACACCGAGCGCAAGCGGCTCCGGGACATCCTCAAGAAGCTGGTGCCCGATGGTGCCGGCGTCATCGTGCGGACCGCCGCCGAAGGCGCCAGCGAGGACGAGCTGTCCCGCGACGTCAAGCGACTGCAGGCGCAGTGGGAGGACATCCAGGCCAAGGCGGGTTCCGGTGGCGCGCCGACGCTTCTCTACGAGGAGCCGGACCTGGTCATCAGGGTGGTCCGGGACCTGTTCAACGAAGACTTCCGCGAATTGGTCGTGCAGGGCGACACCGCGTACGAGATGGTGGAGTCCTACCTCGCGCACGTCTCGCCGGACCTGCTGGCCCGGCTACGGCGGCACGCCGCGGTGGCGGACGTGTTCGCCGAGCGGCGCATCGACGAGCAGATCCTCAAGGGTCTGGACCGCAAGGTGTTCCTGCCGTCCGGTGGTCACCTGGTGATCGACCGGACCGAGGCGATGACCGTCATCGACGTGAACACCGGCAAGTACACCGGCGCTGGCGGGAACCTGGAGGAGACGGTCACCCGAAACAACCTGGAGGCCGCCGAGGAGATCGTCCGCCAGCTGCGGTTGCGCGACATCGGTGGCATCGTGGTGATCGACTTCATCGACATGGTGCTGGAGTCGAATCGGGAGTTGGTGCTGCGCCGGCTGACCGAGTGCCTGGGCCGGGACCGCACCAAACACCAGGTTACCGAGATCACGTCGCTCGGTCTGGTGCAGATGACCCGCAAGCGGATCGGTGCCGGGCTGTTGGAGGCGTTCAGCGAGACGTGTGACTGCTGCAAGGGCCGCGGGCTGATCATCCACACCGAGCCGGTGCCGGAGAAGCCGCGCTCGTCGGGCGGTACCGGGGCCGGGGACCGGGCGAAGGCGGTCGCCGCAGCTCCGGCCAGCGGTGGTGGTACGGGTGGTGCGACGGCCGGCGGCAGCCGCCGCCGGGGCCGCAAGGCCAACCAGCCGGCGGACGACGCCTCCCCGGCGCCTGATGTCGCCGCAGCACCGGAAGCCACCGATACACCTGATGTCACGGCTGTGATCGAGACCGACCAGCCGGATGAGCCGGCCGACGTGGTGGTGGTCGCCGGTGTCGCCGAAGCCGATCCCGATGCCGAGGCCGCCCCGACCACCACCGGCGTGATCAGGGTTCCCGTCGCGGCAGCGCAACCGCTGGTCGATCCGACTGCGGAGGACGAGGACGAGACGATGGGCTACGACCTGTCCCGTTACGAGGTGGATCCGGTGGTCGAGACCGGCAACGGCGCGGCACCGGTCCGTCTGGCCGGGGCGGACGATCCCGATCTCGCCGATGACGACGATGACCAGGACGCGTCCACGGCCGACCACGCCGCCGGCGGTCGACGACGGGTTCGCCGCAGCGGGGGTACCCGCCGTCGGACCCGTCCCTGACCGGGGTCGATTTGAGGGTTGCTACCGGCATGGCGTACCCTTGCCGGTGGCGCACCCGGTGCGCCAGGTTCCCGCGTGCCCGTGACTGCTCAGTCCGAGACCGCCGCGTCCGTTCCCCACGGCGTAGCCGACGGTCCGCCGAGCTGCCACGAACACCATCCGCCAGCGACAAACGACAGGAGTCCGCGTCCGATGTACGCGATCGTCAAGACCGGCGGCAAGCAGTACAAGGTCGCCGAGGGCGACGTGATCGAGGTCGAGAAGATCACCGGTACCCCCGGTGACGCGGTGACGCTTCCCGCGGTGCTCCTCGTCGATGGCGACGACCTGGTGACCGACGCGACCAAGCTTGCCCAGGTCGCTGTGACCGGCGAGATCGCCGCGCAGATGAAGGGTCCGAAGATCCGGATCCACAAGTTCAAGAACAAGACCGGCTACCACAAGCGCCAGGGTCACCGTCAGCCGCTGACCCAGGTCAAGGTGACCGGCATCTCGAACGGGAAGTAGGCACCAGCCATGGCTCACAAAAAGGGCGCGTCCAGCTCGCGGAACGGCCGTGACTCCGAGGCCAAGCGTCTCGGCGTGAAGCGGTTCGGTGGTCAGGTCGTCAGCGCCGGCGAGATCTTGATCCGTCAGCGCGGCACCAAGTTCCACCCAGGTGACCTGGTTGGCCGGGGCGGCGACGACACGCTGTTCGCGCTGGCCGCTGGCTCGGTGCAGTTCGGCACCAAGCGGGGTCGCAAGACGGTCAACATCGTGCCGGCGGCGCAGTAGCATCTGCCGTACAGCGCCGCCGCAGGCAGGCGCCCTGGCGTTGCTGGCTGACGCTTGTCGAGCAATCTGACGAGCGGGCTGCGGACCAGAGGTCCCAGCCCGCTTTGTCGTGTACGCCGGTCCCTCCGGCGGCAGTGGAGAGGATAGGGCCGTGACGACCTTCGTCGACCGGGTTGTACTGCATGTGCTGGCGGGGAACGGTGGGCACGGCTGCGTCTCGATTCACCGCGAGAAGTTCAAGCCGTTCGGTGGGCCGGACGGAGGCAACGGCGGGCACGGCGGCAGCGTCACCCTGGTCGTCGACCCGCAGGTGCACACGCTGCTCGACTTCCACTTCCGGCCGCACGCCAAGGCGGAGAACGGCAAGGGCGGGGCTGGCGGCAACCGGGACGGTGCCAAAGGTGCCGACCTGGTGCTCAAGGTGCCGAACGGGACGAGTGTGCAGAGTCTCGACGGCGAGGTACTGGCCGACCTGGTCGGCGCCGGCACCAGCCTGGAGATCGCCCGGGGCGGCCGGGGCGGCCGGGGAAACGCCGCGTTGGCCAGCGCCCGACGCAAGGCCCCGGGCTTCGCCGAGTTGGGCGAGCCGGGCGAGCAGCTTGACGTAGTACTCGAACTCAAGAGCGTCGCCGACGTGGGCCTGGTCGGTTTCCCCTCGGCCGGCAAGTCGTCGCTGATCTCGGTGATCTCGGCGGCCCGGCCGAGGATCGCCGACTACCCGTTCACCACGCTGGTGCCCAACCTCGGGGTGGTCCGGGCCGACGAACACACCTTCACCGTCGCCGACGTACCCGGGCTCATCCCCGGTGCGGCCACCGGCAAGGGCCTCGGTCTGGAGTTCCTGAGGCACATCGAGCGGTGCGCCGTGCTGGCCCACGTGGTGGACACGGCGACCCTGGAACCTGGGCGGGACCCGCTGGCCGACATCGACGCGATCGAGGCGGAGCTGGCCGCGTACGGCGGTCTGGCGGACCGGCCACGGCTGGTGGTGCTCAACAAGATCGACGTACCGGACGGCAGGGCAATGGCCGAGCTGGTCCGCGACGACCTGGCGGCGCGCGGGCTGCGGGCGTTCGAGGTCAGTACGGCGACCCGGGAAGGGCTGCGGGAGCTGACCTACGCCTTGGCGGAACTGGTCGCCGCCGCCCGTGCGGCCGCGCCGGAGCTGGAGCCGACTCGGATCGTGTTGCGGCCGGCGGCTGTCGACGACGCCGGATTCACCGTCGAGCCGGCCGCCGACGGCGGGTACCGGGTCCGGGGATCCCGCCCGGAACGGTGGGTACGGCAGACCAACTTCGACAACGACGAGGCGGTCGGCTTCCTCGCCGATCGGCTGGCCCGGCTGGGCGTGGAGGACGCGTTGGCCAAGGCGGGCGCCGAGCCGGGTGCGTTGGTGCGGATCGGCTCCTGGGAGTTCGACTGGCAGCCGAGCCACTTCGCCGACGTCGAGTACGTGCCGAGCTCCCGTGGCACCGATGTCCGGCTGGAGGAGCAGTCGAGCCGGGCCAGCGCCGCGCAGCGGCTGGCGGACCGCAAGGCCCGCCGGCAGCGGCCGGCCGAGGACGACTCGGACGTATCAAGGTAACTGGTTGTTACCAAGCGGGTTGGTGGCAGTTGAACGTCGGGTTGTCGGAATCAGGCCTGATCCCGGCCAACTGGACGAAACCTGCGGGAAATGCGCTTTGTCTATCGTGACTGAGTGTTGATCGAGCGCCGTTCGCCTACCGACCCGGAGGTCGCCGCCCTGATCATGACCCAGCAGCGCGAGCTGGCTGAGGCGGAACGTGCCGGCCGACCGGTCGACCCGGTCGGGTACCCGGTGCACGACGACGCCCGGTACCTGGTGTGTGTGCTGGACGGGCGGGCGGTCGCCTGCGGCGCCGTCCAGGCGTTGGACGCGCAGACCGCCGAGATCAAACGAATGTACGTACGGCCGGCCTACCGGGGCCGGGGGATCGCGCGGCACCTGCTGACCGCCTTGGAGGAGTCGGCGTACGCGGCCGGCCACACCGTCTTCCGGCTGGAGACCGGCAGCTACCTGCCGGTGGCACTGCACCTGTACGCCTCGGCGGGCTACGCCCGGATCCCGGTCTACGGCGAGTACGTCGGTAATCCGTACAGCGTCTGCTTCGAGAAGCGGGTTCCGGTCGCCGCAGCCTGACCGTCCTGGCTCATGATGCCCGGCGAGGCGGACGGGGTGGCCGAACCCGGGCGAATGGTGGACGATGTCGGGTCATGAGCGATTCGCCGGTTCTGGACAGTCCCGAGGCTATCGATGCTCATCTCGCCGCCGCCATCGAGCGGTGGGAGCGGGGGCGGCGCGGGGTGCGGTTCGTTCTCTGTGACGAGCAGGACCGCGTCCAGGTCCACTGCCCGGTCGACGATCTGCCGGCGCGGCTCGACCCGGACGACTGCGCCCAGGCGGTCGGGATCTTCGCCCACGCGCTCGCGGAGCGGGCGGGTGACGGCTCGATGCTGGTGGTGCTCACCCGGTCCGGGTCGAGCGCGGTCAGCGACCCGGACCGGCTCTGGTTCCACACCGCGTACCAGGTGTGCGGGCAGGCCGGCGTGCGGCTGCTCGGCGTACACCTGGTGACGCCGACCGACCAGCGGCGGATCCTGCTCGACGACGCGCTGTAGCCCTGGTCCGTCCGGCTCTCCCGGGTGCGCTCCGGTTCCGGCCGTGTCAAAGATTATTGACATTGTGTCTGGTCTCCTTTACCTTGGCGATGTCAAACTTTCTTTACATCAGGAGCATGCCATGTCGTACGAGGAGAAGGGCACCTGGGCGTTCCTGGTGACCACCCTGGGTACGTACGCGGGCTACGTCGTCGCCGTCGTGCGCCGCGCTGACGGCGGGCCGGTGACCGAGGCACCGTACGTGTCGACGATGCTCTGGGCGCTCGGCATCGCCATCGTCGCGGCGATGGTCCTGAGGATCATGGTCGAGATCGCGGTGCCGAGCGAGACGTACCAGATCGACGTCCGCGACAAGGACATCAACCGCCGGGGCGACTACGTCTCCGGGCTGGTCCTCTCGGTCGGGATGGTGCTGCCGCTCGGGCTGACCCTGGCCGAGCTCGACCACTTCTGGATCGCCAACGCCATCTACGCGGTGTTCGTGGTGTCCACCTCCATCGGCGCGATTGTCAAGATCGTCGCGTACCGCCGGGGGTGGTGACGCGTGGGCAGACCGACCAGGGTGACCAACTCGATCCGGGCCCTGCGCTTCGCCAACGGCGAGATGACCCAGGCCGAGCTGGCCAACCGGCTCGGTGTCACCCGACAGACCGTCATCGCCATCGAGCAGGGGAAGTACTCGCCGTCGTTGGAGATGGCGTTCCAGATCGCCCGGGTCTTCCGGGTTCCGCTCGACGACGTGTTCCAGTACGCCGGCGACGAGCCGACGTGATACCCCTCGATCCGGAAGGAACGACGATGAGAGTGATCACCCAGGATGCGTACGGCCCACCGGAGAAGGTGATGGTCCTGCGCGACGTCGACCGGCCAGTGCCCGGTGAGCGCGACGTGCTGGTCCGCGTACACGCCGCGCCGGTCAGCGGCACCGACTGGCACCTCGCCCGAGGACTGCCGTACGTTGCCCGGCCGATCACCGGCTGGCGTCGGCCGAGGTCCCGGATCCCCGGCTACGACCTGTCCGGCACCGTCGTCGAAGCCGGCGCGGCGGTGAGCACCCTGCGACCGGGCGACGAGGTGTACGGCTGGGCCGCCGGCACCTTCGCCGAGTACGCCGCCGTGCCGGAGAAACAGTTGGCGCCGATCCCGGCCAACCTCACCCTGGAGCAGGCGGCGGCGGTGCCGATCGCCGCGTTCACCGCCCTGCAGGCGGTCCGCGACGGAGCCGGTCTGCTGGCTGCCGACACCGGGGGCGCACAGCCCGCCGACGGACCGGCCCGTCGGGTGCTGATCACCGGGGCGTCCGGCGGCGTCGGGACCTACGCGGTCCAGTTCGCGAAGGCGTACGGCGCGTACGTCACCGGCATGTGCCGGACCAGCAAAATGGACCTGGTCGCCGGGCTCGGCGCCGACGAGGTCGTCGACTACACCAGCACACCGCTGCGCCACCTTGGCCGCCGCTTCGACGTGCTGATCGACCTGTACGGCAATCCGTCGCTGGCCGAGGTTGCCCGGGTGCTGGTCCCCGGCGGCGCCGTCGTCTACGTCGGCGGCACCGGCGGCCGGTGGTTCATGGGCACCGACCGGTGGCTGCGCGGCATGGCGCTCGCACCGCTACGCCGGCTCCGTACCCGGCCGGTGATCCACTCCGACAGTCGCGACGACCTGGTCACCATCACCGGGATGATCGAGTCAGGAGTGGTCCGACCGGTGCTGGACCGGACGTTCCCGCTGGCGCAGGCGGCCGAGGCGATCCGCTACGTCACCGCTGGCGAAGTACGCGGTCAGGCCGTACTGCGCTGCGCCGACTGACCGCCGGTCACACATCGGTTAGCACTTGGCGGCAACGCGCCGCGCGACTGGACACTCGCTGGACCAGGCGGACTGGCAGTGTGCTGCCGAGCGAGCGGACCGCGTCGTCGTCGGCGGCAGCCGCGAAACAATCCGGGGTACGGGCTGCCAGAGCGTCCACCTGCGCCAGTACTTCCTGTGCGTCGAGCCCGTTCTGTTCGGCGAACCGACGCCAGTGACGACCCCGGACAGCGTCGACCCGGTATTCACCACCGATCCGCATCGCCATTCGCAGTTTCGGCAGATACATGTCGTCGTAAGGTAGCGCGCTGGCCACGTCGTAGAGCGGCGCCAGCCGCACCTGCGACCCGGCAAGTAGGAGAGAGTAGTTCTTCGCGTGCGCATCGGTGCCAGCGATGATCCAGTTGAACGCCAGGGCATCGACGAATCGGGAAATATGTTCGGCGGCGACCCCTGCCGGTCTGACTTCTCGCCGAAGTAGCTCGATGATCTGCTCGGGTGACGGCCCGCCTTCGTTCTGGTACTTCCGCATCGGCGCTATCGCGAGTGCCTGGCACGTGTCTTCCTGGTGGATCCGGTGCAACGCTCCATGGCTGTACCTGCGGTCGTACCGTTCGACGGCAATCGCTCGTTCGCCGCTGAAACTGACGATGTTCGACCGGGCAGTCGACAGCCCGGCAAGCCCAGCGGCCGCCAGGCAGAGATGCTCGTTCAGGTCGTGCTCGTCCAGGCCGGTCACCGCTGGCTTGAGAATGTGTGTGGTCGGAACGGCGCCCCAGGGCTCGCCCCACCGTTGGCTCGCCTCGTCGAGATACAGCGCTGTCTTGGCCTGGGCGCCGGCAAGACTGAATTGTCCACTGTTGTTGATGTGCCACGATGTCGGGTCGTTTCTGAGTGTGCGGAGTCGAAGCTCCAGGTCGTCAGCTGTCAGCCAATGGACGCCGCCATCACCGTCGACGGCCGCCTGCACGCGATCCTGGGTGACGAGTTGGGCCGCGCCAGCGCAGTCCTCGCCGACGTGTCGAAGAAGGGCGAACGGATTGCCGGCCGAGACCTGGTAGTCACGTGCCCAACGCTCCAGCACCCGCTCGTTGTCCGGTAACAGTCCCCACATCATCGTCCGCACCGCTGGATCATCGTGGGTACGATGCGCCAGCGGCATCGACAGGGATATCGGTGTGGCATCCTGCCTGGCCTGCCAGTCGTTCTCGTACGAGAACATGAACCGGCCATCGCGCTGTTGGGTGATCACCCCGACCACGGAGCCGGCCATGACCGCTGTCAACGTCGTTACGGCACTCGTCTCAGTCTGCTCGGCCACGGCCACCCTCAAAGTCCTTCAACAGCTCATCCAGGTCGATGCCGTTTGCGCCGGGAGGAGGGAACGACACGTTCACGGTGGCACCCAGCGCGCTCAGGGTCCGCAGGGCTAGGCCGACCTCGGCTGACGTCTTTCCCGCCTCCAGGTCGGAAAGCCACCGTCGACTCACCCCCGCTCGCTGGGCAAGATGGGCCTGCGTCCAGCCCTTGTCTTGTCGGCTCTGGCGGACGAAGAGCCCGAGGTCTCGCGCGTCGCTGATTCGCATCCTGTTCCGATCGTGTGCGCGTACGTACCCAGGTTAGCTGTTGTGCGCGTTCGTGCTCATAATTTCTGCTGTGCACGTACGTGCTCATTCCTTGAGTTGTGCGCGTACGTGCACGGCGGGTGGGTGGCTGGGTCAGCAGGCAGCCGACCCCGGCCGTCGAGACCGAGCGCCCTGCGGACGCGTCAGCGAGGATCGGCGGGTACGGCATCCGGCCGGTGGCGTAGTGCGTGGCGCTACCGGCGTGCAGGGTTTCGTCCTGCTCCCACGTGTTGGCCGACACTGCAGGTCAGCGGTGGTGTGCGGGGAGTGCGTCGAGGAACGCCGACCGCGCCTGAGCCTTGACCAGCCCTGTGTGGTCCACTGTCACGCACCTCCGGCTAGCCGAGTAATCAGGTCGTGCTGGCCCGGGTCGCCGCGGCCGCCGAGTCAGTCCAGGTCGAACTCGCCGTCCTGGGCGCCCGCGACGAACGCGTCCCACTCGGCCTGGGTGAAGACCAGGATCGGGCCGTCCGGCTCGGCCGAGTTGCGCATCCCGATCAAGTCGTCGACGAACGCGATCTCGACCGCGCCCTCCGACGCGTCGCCCTCGGCCCGCTGCCACACCGCCCGCGACAGGTCGAAATCGCCCTTGGGGTGCTGCGCCATCGTCGACTCCTTCGATACTGGAAACACGCGCGGGACATGTCGGGCGGTACACGCCCGGTTACCGGCACAGGCTAACGCCCGCCGCCTCCGGCATGTGCGGCAGGATGGTCGGATGCCGAGCCTGACCCGCGCCGAGGCGGCCGAGCGCGCCGCGACGATCACCGTCGAGTCGTACACGATCGACCTCGACCTGACCATCGGTGACACCGAGTTCGGCTCGACCAGCGTGATCGAGTTCCGGGCCGCGCCGGGAGCAGCGACCTTCGTCGAGGTCGCTGCGGCGAAACTGACCCGGGTACGGCTCAACGACGTCGACCTCGATCCGGCGGGTCTCGACGACAACCGGGTGCCGCTGACCGGGCTCGCCGGGCGCAACACGCTGACCGTCGAGGCGCGGATGGCGTACTCCAACTCGGGGCAAGGGCTGCACCGCTTCGTCGACCCGGCCGATGGTGAGACGTACCTCTACGCTATGTCGTTCCTGGACGACGCACCGCGCATCTTCGCCTGCTTCGACCAGCCCGACCTGAAGGCACCGGTACGGCTAGGGGTCACCGCGCCGCCGCAGTGGACGGTGGCCGGCAACGGCCAGCAGGTCGGCGCGCCAGTGGACGGGCGGTGGGAGTTCGCACCGACGGCGCCGCTGGCGACGTACTTCGTGACCCTGATCGCCGGGCCGTACCACGCCCGCCACGCCGAGCACGACGGCGTCCCACTGGCGCTGTACTGCCGGCGTTCGCTCGCGCCGTACCTGGACGCCGACGCCGAGGAAATCTTCACGATCACCCGGCAGTGCCTGGACCGGTTCCACGAGCTGTTCGACGTCCGGTACCCGTTCGGCGGCTACGGTCAGGCGTTCGTGCCCGAATTCAACGCCGGCGCGATGGAGAACCCGGGCCTGGTGACCTTCCGCGACGACCACATCTTCCGGTCGGCGGTCACCGACAGCGAACGCGAGCGGCGGGCCACCACCATCGCCCACGAGATGGCCCACATGTGGTTCGGCGACCTGGTGACCATGCGGTGGTGGGACGACCTGTGGCTCAACGAGTCGTTCGCCGAGTACCTCGGGGTACGGGTGACCGCCGAGGTGACCCGGTTCACCGACGCCTGGACGACTTTCGGCATCCGCTACAAATCCTGGGGGTACGCCGCGGATCAGCGCCCGTCGACCCATCCGGTGGCGCCGGAGGAGGTCGTTGACGCCGAGCGGGCGTTGCTCAACTTCGACGGCATCTCGTACGCCAAGGGTGCGTCGGTGCTGCGCCAGTTGGTGGCCTGGCTGGGCGACGAGCCGTTCCTGGCCGGGCTGCGGGCACATTTCGCCGCCCACCGGTTCGGCAACGCCACGCTGGTCGACCTGTTCGACGCGTTGACCGAGGCGAGTGGCCGCGACCTGTCCGGCTGGGCGACGCGGTGGCTGCGGCAGGCGCAGGTGAACACGATCCGGGCCGAGACGGTCGTCGACGAGACCGGTCGCTACCGGGAGGTGGCCCTGGTGCAGACCGCACCGCAGCGCCATCCGGTGCTGCGTCCGCACCGGATCGGACTGGGGTTGTTCGACGCCGCCGCGACCGGGGACCGGCGAATGTCGGTGCGGCGGCACCGGCTGGCGGTGGACCTGGCCCCGGACGTCGACGGCGGACGGACCCTGGTACCGGCGCTGGTCGGTGAGCCGGCGGCCGACCTGCTGCTGGTCAATGACGGTGACCTCACGTACGCCAAGGTGCGGTTCGACTCGGCGTCGGCGGCCGCGCTGCCGGCGATGCTGTCCGGGATGACCGATCCGTTGGCCCGGGCGGTGTCGTGGACGGCGACCCTGGACGCGGTACGTGACGCGCAGCAGCCGGTGGCCGAGTTGGCGGCGCTGATCGAGTTGGCCCTGCCGGCCGAGACCGTGGTGGTGGTCGTCGAGGACGTGCTGCGGCTGAGCCGGTCGGTGATCGACCGGTACGCGCATCCGGTGGACCGTCCGATGCTGCGGTCCCGGCTCGGTGCTGCCTGCACCCAGCTGCTGGCCGCGGCCGGGCCCGGCACGTCGGTCCAGTTGGCCGCCGCTCGGGGGGCGATCGCCGCCAGCGGGGACGTGGACTGGTTGCGGGGGTGGCTGACAGGGTGGGCGGTGCCGGCCGGGTTGACGGTCGACGCCGATCTGCGCTGGTTGCTGCTCTACCGGCTGGCGGCGTGCGGCGGCGTCGGCGCGACCGAGATCGACGACGAGGCCGGCCGCGACCGCAGCGCGGCCGGTGAACAGTGGGCCACGAAGTGCCGTGCGGCGCTGCCGGACCTGGCTGGCAAGGAGCGTGCCTGGCAGGCGATCGTCACCGACACCAGCTTGTCCAACCGTCTTGTCGAGGCGTACGCCGAAGGGTTCTGGCAGCCGGAACAGACCGAGCTGACGGCACCCTACGTCGACCGGTACTTCGCCGACATGCCGGCGGCGGCCCGGCGGCGCCCGGCATGGCTCGCCGACCGGGTGGCGGAGTCGGCCTTTCCGCAGTTCGCGGTGAGCGAGCGGACCCGGGCGGCGGCGACCGCGATGCTCGCCCGCGACGATCTGACCGCCGGGCTGCGCCGGGTGGCCACCGACGGGACCGATGAACTGGACCGGGCATTGACCGCTCGACGTCGGTACCCAGCCGGAGCCGAAGCCGGACCGGCGTAGGCGGGGATCGTTGTAGGCAGAGGTGGCCGCAGGTACAAAGCGGGAGCAGGCACCCGATAGTGTTGCCTACGCCACGCGGCAGCCCGGCTGGGTAGATCATCGGCATACGATTCGTCGATGGACGATGGCATCCGTCGGGTCGGCATCATGGGCGGCACCTTCGATCCGATCCACCAGGGCCACCTGGTCGCGGCGAGTGAGGTGGCCGAGCGTTTCGCGCTCGACGAGGTGGTCTTCGTACCGACCGGGGATCCGTGGGAAAAGGCCGGGCTGACGGTCACCCCGGCCGAGGACCGGTACCTGATGACCGTGATCGCGACCGCGTCGAACCCGACGTTCCAGGTGAGCCGGGCGGACATCGACCGGCCCGGCCCGACGTACACCGTCGACACGTTGCGCGACCTGCACTCGGTGTACGGGCCGAAGACGCAGCTGTTCTTCATCACCGGCGCGGATGCCCTGGAGAAGATCCTGTCCTGGAAGGACACGGATGCCATGTTCGAGTTGGCCCACTTCATCGGGGTGACCCGGCCGGGGTTCGAGCTGTCCGACGCGCACCTGCCAGCCGACACGGTGTCCCTGGTCGAGGTGCCGGCGATGGCGATCTCGTCGACCGAGTGCCGGGCGCGGGTGGCTGCCGGCAAACCGCTGTGGTATCTCGTGCCGGACGGGGTGGTGCAGTACATCGCCAAACGTCGGCTGTACGAGACGGAATCTTCGGGGGAATAACCCCTCGGTGTCATATTATGGGCGTTATATCCAGATTTCCTGGCTCGTCGAGTGTGAGAGGCTAGAGCAGCGAAGCTGTCTAGCTGAAGGAGTGTTGTCGAGGTGATCCGATGAGCGCCTCAGAGCGCGCGCGGGAGCTGGCCCTGACGGCCGCCCAGGCCGCCGCCGACAAGAAGGCGCAGGACATCGTCGTCATCGACGTGGCCGACCGGATGGCGATCACCGACGCCTTCGTGCTCGCCTCGGCGCCCAACGAGCGCCAGGTGCTGGCCGTGGTCGACGCCATCGAGGAGAGCCTGGTCCGGCTGCCGGACAAGGCCAAGCCGATCCGGCGTGAAGGCGACCGGGCCGGCCGGTGGGTGCTGCTCGACTTCAACGACATCGTGGTGCACGTCCAGCACACCGAGGAACGCGAGTTCTACGCCCTCGACCGGCTGTGGAAGGACTGTCCGGTCATCCCGTTCGTCGACCGCGACCTGGTCGAGGCCGAAGCCGGGGCCACCGAGTGACCCGGTTGATCGTCTGGCGGCACGGTAACACCGACTGGAACGCCGCCGACCGGGTGCAGGGCCAGACCGACACCGCGCTCAACGACCTTGGCCGGGCCCAGGCCACCGCCGCCGCGCCGCTGATCGCGGCGCTACGACCGGACGCGATCGTCGCCAGCGACCTGCAGCGGGCCGCCGACACCGCAGCGGCTCTGGCGGCACTCACCGGTCTTCCGGTCCGTTCCGATCCCCGGTTGCGGGAGCGGCAGTACGGGCTCTGGCAAGGGCTCACCATGCCGACCATCGCCGAACGGTTCCCCGCCGAGCACGCCCGCTGGCGGGCCGGTGATCCGTCGCCCGGCTGTGCCGTGGAGAGCCTCGACGACCTTGGTAAACGGGTCGGGGAGGCGTTGCAGGACGCGGCTGACGCGACGCCGGGCGGGACCGTGGTGGTCGCCACCCACGGCGGGGCGGCCCGGCAGGGCTGTGGCCATCTGCTCGGCTGGGGCACGGCGGTGCTGCGTACCGTCGCGCCGCTGCAGAACTGCCACTGGACCGAGCTGCGGTACGACGAGTCGCGTGGCTGGCAACTGCGGGCACACAACGTTGGAGTGAGCAGCACCCGGGACATCCCCGCCCCGGTCTGACCCGACAGCCGGTCTGACTCGATCGCCAGCTTGATCCGACAGCCGCCTGGCCCGACAGGTGGCCTGACCGGGCACGATCGCCGATGATCAGCTAGCGTGCCGGCATGTCCGTCGCGGTCGTGACCGACTCCACCGCCTACCTGCCGGCCGATCTGGCGCAGCGGCACCACCTCACGGTGGTGCCGCTGACCGTGCTGGTCGACGGCGTCGAACGCCGGGAAGGCCGCGATCTGACCCCGACCGAGGTGGCCCATGCGTTGACCGTGCGGCGGTCGACGGTCAGCACCTCGCGACCCGCGCCCGAGCAGTTCGCCGAGACGTACCGGCGACTGCTGGGCGCCGGTAGCTCCGGGGTCGTGTCGGTACACCTGTCGGCCGGGCTGTCCGGCACAGTCACCGCCGCCGAACTGGCCGCCCGGCAGACCGGCCCGGACCGGGTCGCGGTGGTGGACAGCGGCTCGACCGGCATGGGGCTGGGCTTTCCGGCACTCACCGCGGCGACGGTGGCGGCCACCGGGGGTGATCTGGCCGAGGTCAGGGCCGCCGCGAGCGCCGCGGCGGCCCGCACCCGGACCTTCTTCTACGTCGACACGTTGGAGCATCTGCGTCGCGGCGGTCGGATCACGGCAGCGTCCGCGCTGCTCGGTACGGCACTGGCGGTCAAGCCGATCCTGCACGTGCAGGACGGTCACATCGTGCTGCGCGACAAGGTGCGTACCGCCGCCCGTGCCCTGGCCAAGCTGGTCGACCTTGCCTGTCTCGCGGCCGGCGACGCGTCGCGGGTCGACGTCGCCGTGCACCACCTCGACGATCCGGACCGGGCCGCCGCCCTGTGCGCGGAACTGACCTCTCGGCTGGGCGACCGGCTCCAGGACGTCCACGTGGCGCAGATCGGGGCGGTGGTCACCGCACACGCCGGCCCCGGTCTGCTTTCGGTCGTGGTGCACCGGCGGGCGGGCTCCTGACCGCCGGCCCATAGCAGATCCGGGCCCGGTACGGGGCATTGTCCACAACCTGCTGGTCGTCCACAGCCTGGCCCGCAGCCAGGTTCGCCGTACTGGCCGGCGGCCTAGCTTCTGCACGTGATCGACGACGACCCCGTCCAGCGGCGGCTGACCCGGCTGACCCACGCTGGTGGCGGCCTGCTGGCGCCGGTAGACCCCGACCGTCCGTCCGACCGCGACCTCGATGACCCGGCCTTCTCCGGGGCGACCGCCCGGCTGCCCGCCTTCGACCCCGGTCGGCGCGGGGTACGGGCACTCGCCGCCGTGGCTGTCGTGGTGGTCGCCGTCGCCGCGCTGCTCGCCTGGCGGGCGCGCCCCCGGGTCGAGCCGGTGCCGTCCGCCGACGGCACCCCGGCCCAGACCGCCCCGGTGCCGGCCGCGGCCGGCGGCCCGAGTCCTGAGGGCCGCCCCGCTGCCGCAGGACCCGGGACGACCGGCACCGGCGAACCGACACAGCTGATCGTCGCGGTGACCGGTCGGGTCCACCGGCCAGGTCTGGTGACCCTGCCGGCCGGTGCCCGGGTGGCCGATGCCCTGGAAGCGGCCGGTGGCGCACTGCCCGACACCGACATCGCCTGGCTCAACCTGGCCCGCCCGGTCCAGGACGGCGAGCTCGTCGTGGTCGGGGTCACCCCTCCACCGGGAGCCGTGACCGGGCCTGCCCCGGCCGGCGGCCTGCCAGGCGAGCCCGGCAAGGTCGACCTGAACGCTGCCAGCCAGCAGCAGTTGGAGACGCTGCCGGGGGTCGGCCCGGTGCTCGCCCAGCGGATCATCGACCATCGCGAGCGGGTGGGCGGGTTCGCGTCCGTCAACGATCTGCGCAAGGTCAGCGGTATCGGCGACGCGCGGTTCGACCAACTGCGTGAGCTGGTGACGGTGTGAAGGCGTCCGACGGCGACCCGGTTGGGCCGCCGGATCTGCGGCTGGCCGGGTTCGCGGTGGCCTGCTGGCTGGCTGCCTTCGCTGTGGTGTGCGGCACGGCCGTACTGGCGGTGGTGCTGGTCATCGGTGGTGTGACGCTGGTCGGCCTGCTCGGCGTCTACCTGACCAGAGGTACGGGCACCGGCCGCAGCCGGGCTGCCGGGCCGCCCGGCAACGACCCCGATCTGCCCCGGCTGACCAGGTGGATCCACGCGTACGGCTGGCTGGCCATGGCGGTGGTGCTCGGGGTCGTCTGCGGTGCCGCCGCTGCCGGCGCGCGGGTGGCGGCGCGTGACGCCGGGCCGCTCGCGGCACTGGTCGACGACCGGGCGGCGGTCACCGCGGAGCTGGTGATCCGCGACGACCCTCGACGGGTCAGGTCGGCGGTGGCGGGACCGCCGCTGTGGCTGGTGCCGGTCCGGCTGGCCGGCCTGTCCGGCTCGCCGGCAGCCGGGCCCGACGACGGAGTCGCCGGCCGACTGGTCGGTCCGGTGCGGTTGCTCGTCCTCGGCACCAGCAACGCCTGGGACGGGCTGCTGCCCGGGCAGCGGGTGCGGGTCGCCGGCCGGTTGGCGCCACCGCGCGGTGGTGATCTGACCGCGGCCGTGCTGTCCACCGGAGAGGATCCGACGCCGGTCGGGTCCTCGAGCTGGGCGCAGCGGGCCGCCGGTGTTCTGCGGTCGGGCCTGCAGCGCGCCTGCGAGCCGCTGCCCGACCAGCCCGGTGGCCTGTTGCCCGGTCTCGTCGTCGGCGACACCAGCCGGCTGGATCCTGCAGTGGAGGAGGACTTCCGGGCCACCGGGCTGACCCATCTCGTCGCGGTGAGTGGTTCCAACGTCGCGGTCGTCGTTGGGTTCGTCCTGCTCGGGATGCGCTGGTGCCGGGCCGGCCCCGGCCTGACGGCGGTTGCGTGCGCCGTGGCGCTGGTCGGCTTCGTGATCCTGGCCCGTCCCTCGCCCAGTGTGGTACGGGCCGGGGTGATGGGTGCGGTCGGGCTGCTCGCGCTGGCGACCGGACGTCAGCGGGCGGCGTTGCCGGCGCTCGGCGCGACCGTGGCCGTTCTGGTCGTGGTCGATCCGGAGCTGGCTGCGGACGCGGGGTTCGCCCTGTCCGTACTGGCGACCGGTGGTCTGCTGCTGCTCGCACCCGGCTGGCGGGACGCGATGGTGGCCCGTGGCGTTCCCGCTCCGCTGGCGGACGCGTTGGCGATCCCGGCGGCGGCACAGCTGGCCTGCACCCCGGTCGTCGCCGGCCTGTCCGGGCTGATCAGCCTGGTCGCGGTCCCCGCCAACCTGCTCGTGGTACCGGCGATCGCCCCGGCGACGGTGCTCGGGGTGGCGACCGCCGTCGTCTCACCGATCTGGCCGGGCGGTGCCGAACTGCTGGCCTGGCTCGGCCACTGGCCGGCCTGGTGGCTGGTGACGGTGGCCCGGTACGGGGCGCGGGTTCCCGCAGGGTCGCTGCCGTGGCCGGACGGGGCGTTCGGTGCGCTCTCCCTCGCCGCGTCGACGGTCGTCGTGCTGGTCCTGGCCCGCCACGGGTTCACCCGTCGATTGCTGGCGGTGGTGGCGGTCGGAGCCGTGGTCGGGGCCCTGCCGGTGCGGCTCGCCGCGTCGGGCTGGCCACCGGATGGCTGGGTGGTCGCGGTCTGTGCGGTGGGCCAAGGGGACGTGGTCGTGCTACCCGCCGGTGCCCGGTCCGCTGTGGTCGTCGACGCCGGCCCGGACCCGGCTGCGGCCGACCGGTGCCTGCGTCGTCTCGGCATCAGCCGGGTGCCACTGTTGGTGATCAGTCATTTCCACGCCGACCATGTTGCTGGCGTCGACGGTGTCCTGCGGCATCGTCTGGTCTCAGCGGTGGCGACCACCGCGTGGCCGGAGCCAGCTGCCGGCCGGGACGCGGTGCAGTTGGCGGCGGCGGCCCGAGGCGTCGCGGTCGGGCCGGTTCCGCCCGGCTGGAGCTACCGTCGTGGCCCGGTCGAGTTGACGGTGCTCGGTCCGACCGAGCCGTTCATCGGGACCAGGTCCGATCCGAACAACAACTCTCTGATGTTGCTGGCCGTCGTGGACGGTGTTCGGATCCTGCTGACCGGTGACGCCGAGCACGACTCGCAGGGAGCGTTGCTGGACCGGCTCGGGGCGGCTGGGCTGCGGGCGGACGTGCTCAAGGTCGCCCACCACGGGTCGGCATTCCAGGACGTCGGCTTCCTGGACGCGGTCGCACCCAGGGTAGCGGTGGTTCCGGTCGGTGCCGACAACCGGTACGGGCATCCGGATCCGGGAGTGCTCGCCCGGTTGTCGGCGCGGGGAGCGCGGGTGTTGCGGACCGATGTAGACGGCGATCTAGCGGTGGTACGGCGTGACGGCGGACTCGCAGTTTCTCACCAGAGAGCTGACGTTGACTCCCGTACCGGCTGATCCGGGTGGGACGGAACACCGCAGTCAACGCAGTGTTCCGGTGTCGTTCGTGACAGCTCGCCGACAAATGTCCCTATTATCGGAGCGTGATCGAACAACTACTCAGCGAAAAATTGGGGGTTGATCTCGGTGCTACGACCCGTGCGACTATGGCGGGCGTGAAAACTGCCGCCCCGCCCGCCGTGGTACTCGTGCTCGGTGACGAGGAACTACTGGTCACCCGGGCTGTGACGGAAGCCGTCCAGGCTGCCCGGGCCACCGATCCCGACGCCGACGTACGGGAGTACGAGGCGGGCGCGGTCAGTGCCGGCGAGGTCGCCGAGATGCTCAGCCCGTCCCTGTTCGGCGGTCGGCGACTGCTCGTCCTGCGCAGTGGCCAGGACGCCCGCAAGGACCTGACCGCCGCGTTGCTCGGATACGCGAAGCAACCCGATCCGGACGTGACGCTGCTGGTCACCCACGCGGGCGGTGCCAAAGGGAAGGCCTTCGCCGACGGGCTGCGGTCGGCCGGGGCGACCGTGGTGCCGGCAACCAAGCTCAAGGGGCACCGGGATCGGGTCGCCTTCGTCCGCGACGAGTTCCGTCGCGCCGGCGGCCGGTGCACCGACGCCGCCGCCGAGGCGCTACTCGCCGCTGTCGGCAACGACCTGCGGGAGCTGTCCGCAGCCTGCGCCCAACTGCTGGCCGACACGGGTGGCCGGGTCGACGCGGCGACCGTTGCCCGGTACTACCGGGGGCGTGCCGAAGTGAGCGGATTCACCGTGGCCGACGCGGCGATCATCGGCGACGTGCCGGGAGCCCTGGAAGCCCTGCGCTGGGCCCTGCACGTCGGGGTCGATCCGGTGCCGATCGCCGATGCGCTCGCCGACGGCATCCGTACCGTGGCCCGGGTCGCGTCCGCCGGCCGGGGGAGCCCGTACCAGTTGGCGAGCAGTCTCGGTATGCCCGCGTGGAAGATCGAGCGTGCGCAACGGCAGAGCCGGGGCTGGAGCGCGGAAGGTCTGGTCGATGCCATGCATGCGGCGGCGCGGTGCAACGCCGATGTCAAGGGCGGGTCGGACGACCGGGACTACGCACTGGAGCGGGCCGTCGTCGCGGTCGCGCAGGCCCGCCGCAGCGGTGGTGATCAGCGTTGAGTGGTCGTGACCATCGGGATCCACGTGACCATGGGGATCCTCGGGATCCCCGTGCCCATCGGGACCCGGCCGACGAGCAGGATGCCGTCGAGGATGAGTTCCAACCGGTCTACGCCCGGGCGCTGCGGCTCCGGTACGTGCAGCCCAGCGGGTTGACCTGTCTGGCCTTCTTCGAAGGCAGCTTCGTACTGGGTGGGCTGCTCGCCCTGGCGGAACTGATCCCCTGGTGGGGCACGCTGGTCCTGCCGGTCGCGGTGGCCGTCATGGTGAAGATCAACGACTTGGTCGCCGGTGCGGTCGAGCGGTCAGCGGAGCTGGTCCCCGAGCGGGAACGGGAGATGTTCCGTCGGGAGGTGGTCCCCGCGGTCGGGCAGCCCGTACGGCCGGTGATCGGAACCCGGACCGGACTGGCGTTTCCGGCGGGTGGCACCGGCCACGGCATCCAGACCGGCACTGGCGTCCAGACCGGTCCCGGTATTCAGATCCGGCGGATCGGCGGTGCCCACGTCGAGGCGACCGCAGCGACGGCTACTGCGTCGACGGCGACCGCAGCGAATGCGACTGCGGCGACCTGTGCGGCCCTCGCGGCTCCGACGGTCATTCTGCAGACCGTCCCGGCCAGCCCTGCGACCGCTACCGCTGCCGCGCTTGCCGCGCCGACAGTGCTGCTGGACGTGCTTCACACCGGTCAGGCCAGCGAGCGCCACCGGTACCCGAGTGACGTGAACCAGTTGGGTCGGGACTGAGGAGGCTCAGCTGGGTTGGGGCCGGCTGGCGGCAACGGTCCCCGACACGGACCAGCCGACCTCGCGGGTCGGCTGGTCCGTGGCTGCGGGCTCGTCAGGAGCCGATCGACTGCAGGCGCTTGGCGATCGCGGACTTGCGGTTCGCCGCCTGGTTCTTGTGGATCACGCCCTTGCTGACGGCCTTGTCGAGCTTGCGGCTGGCCTCCCGCATCAGCGCCACGGCCTGCTCGTTGTCGCCGTTCGCGTTGGCCTCGTTGAACTTGCGGACGGCGGTCTTCAGCGCCGACTTGACCGACTTGTTCCGCAGCCGACGCTTCTCGTTCTGCCGGTTGCGCTTGATCTGGGACTTGATGTTCGCCACGCGACAGCCTCGCCCTGCTCATCCGAAATCGAAACGACCAAAATGACAATCCGCCTGCGGCGCACACGGCCGCCCGAGTCATCCTGGTGACCGGGTCCGGCGCAGTGGCCGGTCCGGACAGGTACCGGGAGTCCGACGGATGGCCGGGCCCGACAACCAGGATGCATGCTGGCGGCGCGTGTCGCCACGCGCGAAGGACAAGGTTACCAGTTCACCGGTGCGCCGGCCAAAACGGGCCGGGCCAGCCGCGCCGGGCGGCCAGCCAGGCCAGCGCCGTCTCTCCGCTGAACCGCTGGTGGGCGCGGACGTGCGGGGAGGCACCGGTGGGTCCGGCGGACGCCCGAGTCAGCCAGTAGCCGGAGAGCGCCGCCAGCGCCGCGTCCAGCCCGCCGGGCGGCGCGTCGGCCGCGGTCGGGTGCCGGGCGAACAGCGTGTCCGCGTCGAGACCACTGGCGTACGCGGTGACCAGCAGGCTGGCCGTGTCGAACCAGGCGGGACCGTGACACACCCAGGTCCAGTCGCAGATCCACGCCATTCCGGTCCGGTCGATCAGCAGGTTGTCGAGGCGCAGGTCGCCGTGCATCACCGCGTCGTCGGACACCAGGTGGGGCAGGTCCGCCTCCAGCGACGCCAGCTCCGGCAGGTGCCGACGGAGCAGCCCGTCGCCGTCGGCGTCGGCGCCGAACACCGGCATGGGTTCCCGGCCGGCGGCGATTTCCTGCCACCAGGCCAGGTCGGCGCTGGCCAGGTCGGCCAGCCGGGGTAGACCGATGTTGACCAGCCCGGCCGGCGGCCGGCGTAGGGCGCGGGCCGCGCCCGCCCAGCTGGCCAGGGCCGCGTCGAGCTCGGCCGGAGCCCAGGGCAGCGCCGGCATCCGACCGTCGACCGCGTCGAGACAGAGTACGAAGTAGCCGGCGGTGGTGAGTGTCCACCGCGGCCTGGCCGCCGCCACCTGGGCCGGGAGTTCGGCCGTCAGTGCCGCCTCGCGGGCGTACCAGTCGCTGAGGTGTCGCTGCTCGACCAGCGACGCGGCCTTGACGAACACCCGCTCGCCGGCGGAGGTGGTCAGCGTCGCGGCGAAGCCCCGGGTGAAGCCGCCGCCGGCGCTGGTCGCCCAGGTCACCGGGCTGCCGAGCCGACCGCAGATCGCCGCGCGCAGATCAGGTGGGAGGTCCGCCCAGGCGGGTCGAACCGATGTCGCGTCGTACTGGATAGCGGGCAACCGCACTGTAGCCACCCCTCCATCCTGCCGCGCCGCCGCCACGAACCCCGGCAGCGGCACCCGGCCGGCATCCGGCGTTGGCAGCCGCGCTAGGTGGCGGCCCGGTGGTGGGCATGACCACCCCGACGATCGGGGCGTGGGAACATAGGTGGCGGCCGGCGACGCCGGCTGAGACGACGGACTCCAGCCCAGCAGAACGGACCACCGTGCCTCCGACGCCCGATTCCGGCGTGAACGCCCCCGGCGCCACCGAACCCGGCAGCATCCGGAACTTCTGCATCATCGCGCACATCGACCACGGAAAGTCGACCCTCGCCGACCGGATGCTCCAGCTCACCGAGGTGGTCGACCCGCGCCAGATGCGGGCCCAGTACCTGGACCGGATGGACATCGAACGGGAACGCGGCATCACGATCAAGAGCCAGGCGGTACGGATGCCCTGGACGATCCGCGCCGGTGAACGCCAGGGCGAGTCGGCCGTGCTCAACATGATCGATACCCCGGGGCACGTCGACTTCACCTACGAGGTGTCCCGCTCACTCGCCGCATGCGAGGGCGCGGTGCTGCTGGTCGACGCGGCGCAGGGGATCGAAGCCCAGACGCTGGCCAATCTCTACCTGGCGTTGGAGAACGACCTGCACATCATCCCGGTGCTCAACAAGATCGACCTGCCGGCGGCGCAGCCGGAGAAGTACGCCGAGGAGCTGGCGCATCTGATCGGCGGTGATCCGGCCGACTGCATCCGGGTCTCCGGCAAGACCGGGGAAGGTGTTCCGTACCTGCTCGATGAGATCGTCCGCCAGTTCACCCCGCCGGTTGGTGACGCGGCGGCACCGGCGCGGGCGATGATCTTCGACTCGGTGTACGACGTCTACCGGGGGGTGGTGACCTACGTCCGGGTGATCGACGGGCGAATCGAGGCCCGGGACCGGATCAAGATGATGTCCACCGGCGCGACCCACGAGCTGCTGGAGATCGGGGTAATCTCACCCGAGATGATCAAGGCGACCGGGCTAGGTGTCGGCGAGGTCGGTTACCTGATCACCGGGGTAAAGGACGTCCGGCAGTCCCGGGTGGGGGACACCGTCACCATCAACGGTCGTCCGGCGAGTGAGCCGCTCGGCGGCTACAAGGATCCGCGGCCGATGGTGTACTCCGGGCTGTATCCGATCGACGGTTCCGACTACCCCGCGCTGCGCGAGGCGCTGGACAAGCTGAAGCTCAACGACGCGGCGTTGACCTACGAGCCGGAGACGTCCGGTGCGCTCGGTTTCGGGTTCCGCTGCGGCTTCCTTGGCCTGCTGCACCTGGAGATCATCCGGGAGCGGCTGGAGCGGGAGTTCAACCTCGATCTGATCTCGACCGCCCCGAACGTGGTCTACCGGGTGGTGATGGAGGACGGCGAGACGGCGACCGTCACCAACCCGAGCGAGTACCCGACCGGCAAGATCGCCGAGGTGCACGAGCCGGTGGTCCGGGCCACCGTACTGACCCCGAACGACTACGTCGGCGCGGTGATGGAGCTGTGCCAGGGGCGGCGCGGCTCGTTGCAGGGCATGGACTACCTTTCCGCCGACCGGGTGGAGCTGCGCTACACGTTGCCGCTCGCCGAGATCATCTTCGACTTCTTCGACCAGCTGAAGAGCCGCACCAAGGGCTACGCCTCGCTGGACTACGAGCCCTCCGGCGAGCAGCCGTCGGACCTGGTCAAGGTGGACATCCTGCTGCATGGCGAGCCGGTGGACGCGTTCAGTGCGATCGTGCACAAGGACAAGGCGTACAGTTACGGCACCACGATCGCCGCCAAGCTGCGCAATCTCATTCCGCGCCAGCAGTTCGAGGTGCCGATCCAGGCGGCGATCGGCAGCCGGGTGATCGCCCGGGAGACGATCCGGGCGATCCGCAAGGACGTGCTGGCCAAGTGCTATGGCGGCGACATCAGCCGTAAGCGCAAGCTGCTGGAGAAGCAGAAAGAGGGCAAGAAGCGGATGAAGATGGTCGGCCGGGTGGAGGTGCCGCAGGAGGCGTTCATCGCGGCCCTGTCCACCTCGGACGGCGGTGGCTCGGACGGGAAGTCCGGCGGCAAGCGGTGATCCCCCGTGGGTACGGCCCGAGCGCGGCGTACTGCCCGCGGTGCGGGGCCGGGCTTCCCGGTCCGCCGCCGGTGCGCTGCGGTGGCTGCGACTACCAGCTGTTCCAGAATTCCCGGCCGACCGTCAACGTGGTGGTGACCGACCCGGCCCGGACCCGGTTCCTGGCCATCCGACGGGCCAAGCCGCCCCGGGCCGGTCACTGGGAGACCCCTGGCGGGTTCTGTGACGGGGCGGAACATCCCCGTTCGGCGGCGCTGCGCGAGTGCCGGGAGGAGTTGGGCGTCGAGGTCGAGCTCGGTGCGCTGGTCGGCCTCTATCTGGGTGAGTACGAGTTCCAGGACGAGACGTTGAGCGTGCTGGAGTGCTTCTACCTGGCCACCCTGGTCAGCGACCGGGTCCGACTCGACTCGGCCGAGGCCACCGAGTGCGGTTGGTTCGCCCTTGCCGAGCCGCCGCCGTTGGCCTTCGCGACGATGGACGCGGCGGTACGGGACGTGGCGGCATCCTTCGGACGTTGACGCGGTTGCTCGTCCGGCGGAGATGAACCGGTTTGGTTGTCGCGATGGCCGGGAACTTAGCGGTCACCAAGGACAACGCGACATCTCCGACAAGGAGGATGAACAATGACCGTCATGGGCATCATCACCGCTCTCATCGTCGGCCTCATCATCGGTGCGCTCGGCCGTCTGGTCGTGCCGGGCAAGCAGAACATCCCGATCTGGTTGACCATGCTGATCGGCGTCGGCGCCGCGCTGCTGGGCACCGTCATCGCCCGTGCCGGCGGCTTCGCCAGCACCGCCGGCTTCGACTGGCGGGAGTTCTTCGTGCAGGTGATCCTGGCCGCAGTCGGTGTGGCGCTGGTCGTCGGGGTCGGTGGCCGCCGTGGCATGAGCCGGTACTGAGCGGCCGGGTCGACTGACCGAGCGGTCGGGCCGACGGACTGACCGATCGACAGCTGACGGCACCGGGTCCGTCGTCGGCGCCCATCCCCGGCACAAGCTGGGTGGACGCCGACGACGGACCCGGTTGCCGCAGGTCAGCGCAGCCAGGGGATGCTGCGGTCGAGCAGCCCACGCTCCTTGAGTTCCTTACGCAGTGGGATCTCGTCGTCGATGTAGCCGTCCCAGTTGATGCCCCAGTAGTTGGCGGTGTGGGTGCCCTCGCCGAGCAGCTGACGCTGCACCGGCGTCCGGTTCGTCCACCACTGGCTGTCCTTGTCGACATGCAGCTCGTCCAACGGGCGGATCCAGCGGTACGTGTACCCGATGAACAGCATCTTGCGGGTGATCGTCGACAGGTTTGTCGACCGGGAGTGCCATTGCCGGCGGTCGAAGATGAACGCGTCGCCCGGGTTCGCGGTGATCTCGACCGTGCCTTCGGGATCCGGGTTCTGCACGGTGAGGTCGGCCGGGCGGGGCAGCGAGTTGCGCAGGTGGCTGCCGGGGATCACCTTGGTGGCGCCGCGGCCGGTCTGCGACAGGTCGGACAGGACGTAGGCCACCTTCAGCGAGAACATCGGCCGGGGCAGGTTCGGGTCCATCGTCTCCGGGTCGGAGTTCTGCCGGTAGCCGTCCTGGTGCCACCCCCAGTACGGCTTCTCCGGCTCCAGCGCCGGTGGGGTGACGTCGAGGTGGTTGTGGTGGGTGTAGATGTTCCAACCGGCCAGCCCCCACATGTACGGGAACGCGATCGGATGGGTGAGCAGGTCGCCGAAGAGTTCGTCGCGGTCCAGGAAGCCCAGCAGGTGCAGGGTGCCGTCGGCGGTGGTCTTGCCGGCGGCCTTCTCCTCGGCGTACACCCGGTCGACCGCGGCCTCGAGCGCCGCCCGGTGGTCCTCGGTCAGCACGTTGCGCAGCAGGAGGAAGCCCTGCTCGTGGAACTCCTTGCGGTCGATGTCGCTAATCGCTTCGTAACCGGTCCGCCCGCCGTAATCGAACACAGCTTTCCCGTCCTGTCGGTGGTGCGCCCTTTTCGGGCCTGGCGGATGCCGATCCTAGCCCGCCTCTCGGCCGGCCTGCCCGGGCCGATTGTCAGCAAATTGCGGGCCGTGTGGTCGGCCACAGCTGATTGCACGTGAGGTGTCGAGGCGCGCACTTTCGGTACAGGTCGGCCATGCGAAATGTCCGTATTGCATAATTTGCCGTATGTTGCGCTAACTGTCGGTTAAGATGTGCAACCAGGTGACCAGCTTCCGACGTCAGGCGAAGACCTCCGCCATCACCCGCCCGGTCTCGATGTCACTGCCGGAAATCGACGACCAACTGCCGCCTTCCGCAGTCCATTCCTGATCGCCGAACGTGACCCTTTTGACGCCATGATCAGTGGCATGGGAAACGAGCCAGTGCGCATATCGCCACCCGGCCTGCGCGTTCTCCACCGGAACGCTCAGTGACGGCGTGGTGGATACCGGCAGCAGCGACTCCAGGCCGCCCCAGTCCAGCCGCAGACCGTCGGTGAGCGCCGCCGTCGCCTCGGCGCCCCGCATCACCGGATCCTGGGTCACCGTGCAGGCGACCGCGCCGGTGGCCTCGCCGAGCAGCGCGGCGGTGAGTACCTGCGACTCGTCGGTCCACTTCTCGTACGCCTCGGGGAAGGCCGATCGCTGGACGGCCTGCGCGGCGTCGGTGACCCGCATGTCCTGCCAGCCCCGGATTCGTTCCAGGCCGGCGTAGAACGCGTTCGTCGCGTACCTGGTGTCGCGGATCTGCTCGACCGTGCCCCAGCCCTGGCTGGGGCGCTGCTGGAACAAACCGACCGAGTCCCGGTCACCGCCGGTCAGGTTGCGCAGCTTGGACTCCTGGAACCCGGTCGCCAGCGCCACCACCACGGCACGGGGCGGCAGCCCACGCTGCACCCCGATCGCCGCGATCGTGGCGGCGTTCGCCATCTGCTCCGGATCGAGCGACACCCGACGCAGTTGGCCGTCGCCGGCCCCCGGCATGGACTCGGGCAGCTCGACGGTGCAGCCCCGCCAGCCCCCGGGCAACGCGATATCGCCGATCCACCGGCCCAGGCCGACTCCGCCCAACAGGGCGATCGCCGCCAGCACGGCGACCAGCACCAGCACCGTCCTAGCCCGCACCGTCACCCCCACGCGTGTTGCTGGGACCTTTGGTACACCAGGGACGGTTGTGTCGTCCAGCGGGAGAGCGTCCCGCGCGCTTGCCGTACCCGGCCCTTACACCGTACGCCTCGACCCCGTACGCCGGAGATACCCCGTTTCGGGGCCACTATCCGTGGTCACCGCCCGGCAGCCAGCTCGGGTCGCGTTTGTCGCGGAACGCCCGTACGCCCTCGCGGCCCTCGTCGGAGAGGAAGTATCCGGTGGAGAGCTCGCGCAGCTCGGCTGTCTCGGTCCGGATGTCCGCCGCCGGGGTGCGCCGGAGCAGCTGCTTGGTGCCGGCCAGGGCGCCCGGGGCGCCCCGGACCAGCGCGGTGCAGCTCGCCGCCACCGCGGCGTCCAGTTCCCCAGCCGGTACGGCGGCGCTGACCAGACCGATCTGCGCCGCCCGGGCACCGTCGAACAGCTCACCGGTGAGGTACAGCTGCGCCGCTGCCCGCGGCTGCAGCCGGCGCAGCACGGTGGCGGAGATCACCGCCGGGACCACTCCGAGCCGTACCTCGGTGAAGGCGAAGGTGGCCGCCGCGTCGCAGATCGCGATGTCGGCCGCGGCGATCAACCCCAGGCCGCCGGCCCGGGCCGGGCCGGCGACCCGGGCCACCACCGGCTTGGGGCACTCCCAGAGCGCCGCCAGTACGTCGCCGAGCATCCCGACCGGCACCTGCCGGGTCGCGTACGCCTCGGCGGTCTCCTTCAGGTCGGCGCCGGAGCTGAAGACCGGCCCGGTGTGGCTCAGCACCACCACCCGGACCTGCGGGTCGGCGACCGCCTCGGCCAGGCCGGCGAGCAGTTCGGTCATCAGCGGGGTGGACAGCGCGTTGCGGTTGCCCGGGCTGTCCAGGGTCAAGGTGGTGATCCCGGCGGCGGTGGCCGTACGGATCAGTGGCTGCGCGGACCTGGTGGGTCGGGGCTCATCCATGCCGGCACACTAGTCGCATGCCAGGAGCACCACCCGCCGGTACGCCGGTGCCCGCCGACGGGGCGCTGCCGTCGTCCGCGCTCGCCCGTAGCGGCCAGCGCGGCTTCGGGGTCTATCTGCACGTGCCGTTCTGCGCCACCCGCTGCGGCTACTGCGACTTCAACACGTACACGCCGGCCGAACTCGGTGGCAGCGCGCCGGTCGGCGAGTACCTGGACGCCGTGCTGGCCGAGCTGGAACTGGCCGCGAAGGTCCTGGCCGACCGCCCGCCAGGGCAGGTGGACACGGTCTTCGTCGGCGGCGGCACGCCGAGCCTGCTGCCCGCCGACGCGTTGGCCCGGCTGCTCGACGCGATCGACGCCACCTGGGGGCTGGCCGTCGACGCGGAGGTCACCACCGAGGCCAATCCGGAGTCGGTGACCCCGGCGTCGCTGCGGGCGCTGCGGGCCGCCGGCTACACCAGGGTGTCGCTCGGCATGCAGTCGACCGCAGCGGCGGTGCTCGCCGTGCTGGACCGCCGGCACGCGCCGGGCCGCGCGGTCACCGCCGCCCGGGAGGCCCGGGAGGCCGGGTTCGAGCACGTCAATCTCGATCTGATCTACGGTACGCCGGGGGAGAGCGCGGCGGACTTCGACGAGTCGCTGGCGGCGGTGGTGGCGGCCGGGGTGGACCACGTCAGCGCGTACGCGCTGATCGTCGAGGACGGCACCCGGTTGGCGGCCCGGATGCGGCGCGGCGAACTGCCGTATCCCGACGACGACGTCGCCGCCGACCGCTACCTCGCCGCCGAATCGGCGCTGAGCGGCGCCGGATTCGACTGGTACGAGGTGTCGAACTGGGCCCGGTCGGACGCCGGCCGGTGCCGGCACAACCTGTTGTACTGGACCGGCGGCGACTGGTGGGGGCTCGGGCCGGGGGCGCACAGCCACGTCGGCGGGGTCCGCTGGTGGAACGTGCGGCATCCCCGGTCGTACGCCGAGCGGCTGGCCGCCGGACGATCGCCCGGCCACGGCCGGGAACTGCTCACCGGCGCCGAGCAGCAGGTCGAAGAGGTGATGCTGGCGCTGCGTCTGGCCAGTGGGCTGCCGCTGGCGCGACTGGCCCCGGCCGGCCGGCTCGCGGCCCGACGGGCCGGCGACGACGGGCTGCTCGACCCCGGCGCGCTCGCCGCCGGGCAGGCGGTGCTGACCCTGCGCGGCCGGCTGCTGGCCGACGCGGTCGTCCGGGACCTGCTGCCGTGAAGTCCGCCGCCGTTCAACCGTCGCCACCGGTGACGCCCCCGGAGCCGGTACGGATCCGGGGGCGAGCGGTGTCACTTGATGAAATTGGCGGACATCGGGTACTTGTACAGCGTCCCCTCGTTGGCCTTCACGCCCGCGATGATCCCGAAGATGATCTGGATCGCGAACACCACCAGGCTGGGGATGAACAGCAGGCACCAGCTGACGAAGAGCAGCACGAAGGCGATGGCCGACCAGAGGATCTGGAAGTTGAGCGCGGCCAGCGCGTGCGCCCGTACGGCCGGTGACTGCTGACCTTTGACCAGGTAGGCGATCAGCGGGCCGACGAAGCCGAGCGGTCCGAAGCTGATGAACGCGCCCAGGGCGCCACCGAAGTGGGCGATCAGCGCCCAGGTCTTGTCGTCGTTGGTGGCGTAGCCGGACGGGGGTTGGCCTCCGTACGCCGGACCGCCGGGCGGGAAACCGCCGGGCGGGGGATATCCGCCGGGAGGCGGGCTCGCGCCGCCCGGCGGCGGGGGGTATCCGGGAGAGGAGGCCTCGCCCGGCATCGAGTAGGACGCTGGAGGTGGCGGCGGGGAGTTGGGGTCCTGCGGCATGCCGCCGGGACCGTTCTCCCCTGGTGGGCGAGGTGGTTCAGTCATGCCCGACACGGTAGGGGGACGGATCAAGCCGCGCCAGTTAGCCCCGCCGGCGATTTTCCCGTCCGGGCAGGCCGTCTCCGCTGGTCGGTCGGCTTGCGCGGGGTTGGCCGGCCGGCTTCTGGGGCCCGCCGCCCGGCTGGCGGAGCCCTGCCGGCCGACCGATCCGACCCGGGTGCGTGCGCTTGGTGACATATCGCCCGGTGCGCCCCCGCCCGGTGAACTGATCATCGCCGGTCCGGCCCGATCGACGTATGCTGGCACTCACAACCGGCGAGTGCCAGCAGGGCGTCCGGCGTCGGTCCGGCCACCCACCGGCCGCCGCGACGGCCGGGGCCGTAGCCTCGGACCGGTCCGACCGGTGCCAGCGGAGGAGGTGCAGATGGGTCTCGACGACCGCAAACTCGACGTGCTCCGGGCGATCGTCGAGGACTACGTCGCCACCCAGGAGCCGGTCGGTAGCAAGTCGCTGGTCGAGCGGCACCAGCTCGGGGTGTCACCGGCGACCGTCCGGAATGACATGGCGGTGCTGGAGGAGGAGGGCTACATCCGGCAGCCGCACACCAGCGCCGGGCGGGTCCCGACCGACCGTGGCTACCGGTTGTTCGTCGACCGGTTGTCCCGGGTGAAGCCACTCAGCCCCGCGGAGCGCCGGGCGATCGAACGCTTCCTCGCCGGCGCCGTCGACCTCGACGACGTCGTGCACCGCACCGTCCGGTTGCTCGCCCAGCTCACCCGCCAGGTCGCGGTGGTGCAGTACCCGAGCCTGTCCCGGTCGTCGGTACGGCACCTGGAACTGGTGCCGATTTCCACCACCCGGCTGATGCTGGTCCTGATCGTCGACACCGGCCGGGTCGAGCAGCGCCTGGTGGAGCTGCCGGCCCCGATCAGCGCCGACGACGTGACCGACCTGCGTCGGCTGGCCAACGAGAAGCTCGACGGCTGTCGGCTCTCCGACACCCCGCCGTTGGTCCAGGCGTTGGTGGACGAGGCGCCATCGGACCTGCGACCGGCGATGACCACGCTTTCGACGGTCCTGCTGGAGACGCTGGTCGAGCGGCACGAGGAACGCATCGCGCTGGCCGGGACCGCTAATCTGACCAGAGGGGGACTACTCGACTTCCAGGGCTCCCTGCGCCCGATACTGGAGGCACTGGAGGAGGAGGTCGTCCTGCTCAAGCTGATCGGTGAGGTGGAGCCGAGCACCCTGCGGGTCCGCATCGGCGACGAGAACGAGATCGACAACCTGCGGGCCGCATCCGTGGTCAGCACCGGTTACGGTCCGGGCACCGTCATCGTCGGTGGCCTCGGCGTGCTGGGGCCCACCCGGATGGACTACCCCGGCACCATCGCCACGGTTCGCGCCGTGGCACGCTACGTCGGCGATCTGCTGGCGCAGAACTGACCGGCGGGCAGGTTAAAAAAACGACCCGGCGAACTGCACATGCGAGACTGACACATGAGGACACCAGACGCAGTGGCCAAGGACTACTACGGGATTCTCGGCGTGAGCCGGGACGCCTCCGCTGACGACATCAAGCGGGCCTACCGCAAGTTGGCCCGGCAGTACCATCCGGACATCAATCCGGATCCGGTGGCGGCTGACAAGTTCAAGGACATCAACGCCGCGTACGAGGTGCTCTCCGACGACCAGAAGCGGCAGATCGTCGATCTCGGTGGCGATCCGTTGGCGCCCGGCGGCGCGCCCGGCGGCGGCCCCGGCGGGGCCGGGCCCTTCGTCGGCTTCCAGGACATCATGGACGCCTTCTTCGGGGCGGCGGCCGGCTCCCGTGGGCCCCGGTCGCGGACCCGCCCCGGCGCCGACGCGATCCTGCGGCTGGAGCTCGATCTGACCGACACCGCGTTCGGCGTCGAGGCGCCGATCACCGTCGACACCGCGGTGATCTGCACCACATGCTCCGGCGCGGGCACCGCGTCCGGCACCCACCTGGCGACCTGCGAGGCGTGCGGCGGGCGCGGCGAGGTCCAGTCGGTGCAACGGACCTTCCTCGGCCAGGTGGTCTCGTCCCGGCCCTGCGTCGCCTGCCAGGGCTACGGCACCGTCATTCCGCACCCCTGCACCACCTGTTCCGGCGACGGCCGGGTGCGGACCCGGCGTTCGCTGACCGTCAAGATCCCCGCCGGGGTGGAGGACGGGATGCGGATCCGGCTGGCCCAGCAGGGCGAGGTCGGGCCGGGCGGGGGCACCGCCGGTGACCTGTACGTCGAGATCCACGAGCGGCCGCACGACGTCTACTCCCGCAAGGGCGACGACCTGCACTGCCGGGTCACCGTGCCGATGACCGCCGCGGCGCTCGGCACCCGGCTGACCATCCGGACCCTGGACAGCGACGAGCCGGTGGACGTCAAGCCGGGCACCCAGCCGGGTGCCACCCTGCGGCTGCGCGGGCGCGGCGTGCCACATCTGCGCGGCACCGGCCGCGGTGACCTCTACGTGCACCTCGACGTGCGTACCCCGACCAAGCTCGACGCCGAGCAGGAGCGGACGCTGCGGGAGTTCGCCAAGGCCCGGGGCGAGGAGGTCGCCGAGCTGACCAAGCAGGGCGGGTTCTTCTCCCGGATGCGCGACGCGTTCAACGGCCACGGCTGACCCGCCGCCCGCCCCGGCCAGCGAGCAGCAGCGGAGAACCGATCCGACGTGAGCGCCCCACTGTTTCTCGTCGAGTGCCTGCCGACCGGGCCGACCCACACCCTCGACGGGCCGGAGGGCCACCACGCCGCTACGGTGGTCCGCCTTCGTCCGGGCGAGCGGTTACGGCTCGCCGACGGGTGCGGCGGCGTCGCCGACGCGGTGGTCGAGGCCGTCGGCCGGCACCAGCTCGACCTGCGGGTCCTCGACACCGGGTACGTCAGCGCCACCGACCCCCGGCTGGTGGTGGCGCAGGGCCTCGCCAAGGGCGACCGGGGCGAGCTGGCGGTGCAGGCGATGACCGAGGTCGGGGTCGACGAGATCGTCCCGTGGGCGGCCGCCCGCTCGGTGACCCGCTGGCGCGACGACCGTGGTGCCCGTGCCCGGCAACGATGGGTCGGCACCGCGCGGGAAGCCACCAAACAGGCCCGCCGACCGTGGCTACCGACGATCGGCGGCTCCGACCAGCAGCCGGCCGAGCCGACCGACGCGGTCGCCGCCCGGTGCGCGGCATCGGCCGCCAGCTTCGTCCTGCACGAGTCGGCGCAGCAGCGGTTGGCCGTCGCCGACCTGCCGACCACCGGGTCGGTGCTGCTGGTGGTGGGGCCGGAAGGCGGGATCGACGACGCCGAGCTGGCCACCTTCGTCGACGCCGGGGCCCGGCCGGTGCGGCTCGGCCCGGCGGTGCTGCGGACGTCGACCGCCGGTGTCGCGGCACTCGCCCTGCTCTCCGGTCGGCTGGGGCGCTGGTAACGCCGTGGTTGAGGCGCTGGTGGCGCGGCGGTGGACCGGCCGGACCCCGGTCACCGCTACCATCCGTCGGGTGAGCGACAACTGTGTCTTCTGCCGGATCGCCGCCGGGGAACTGCCGACCACCCTGCTGTACGACGGGGCCAACACGGTCGCGTTCCGGGACCTCCACCCGCAGGCACCCACCCACGTGCTGGTGATACCGAAGCAGCACCACCCCGACGTCGCCGCGCTCGCCTCGGCCGACCCCGCCGTCGCGGGCGAGCTGTTGACCACGGCGGCCGCGGTGGCGCAGGCCGAAGGGCTGGCCGCCGACGGGTTCCGGTTGATCTTCAACACCGGCCGGTACGCCGGTCAGGAGGTGTTCCACGTGCACGCCCATGTGCTCGGTGGAGCGCCGCTCGGTCCGCTGCTGTCCCGTTGACAACCGGCGGAAATGGAGCCGCTGTGCCGGGCGTTGAGCGGATACGATGGCAGCAAGTCCGCCCGCCACGGCCGACCGGGTCGGGGCGCTGAAATGGAAGCAGGTGCGAAAGGCCGTCAGGCCGACCCATGACCGGCACTCCACCTCCCGGGCAGGCCCGGGTGCAGACCAGGATCACCGTCCCGGACCCGCAGATCATGGTCAACCTGCTCGGCGCAGGCGACGAGATCCTGCGGCTGGTCGAGCAGTCCCTCGCCAGCGACGTCCACGTACGCGGCAACGAGATCACCATCACCGGTGTGCCGTCGGACAACGCGGTGGCCGAGCGGCTGTTCAGCGAACTGCTCGAGCTCATCGCCAAGGGCGAGACGCTGACCACCGATGCGGTCCGGCGTACCGTCGGCATGCTGGCGCAGGGCGGCAGCGAGCGCCCCGCCGACGTGCTCACCCTCAACATCCTCTCCCGGCGCGGGCGGACCATCCGGCCCAAGACGCTGGGCCAGAAGCGGTACGTGGACGCGATCGACGCGCACACCATCGTCTTCGGCATCGGCCCCGCTGGCACCGGCAAGACCTACCTGGCGATGGCCAAGGCGGTGCAGGCGCTGCAGGCCAAGCAGGTCAACCGGATCATCCTGACCCGGCCGGCGGTCGAGGCCGGTGAGCGGCTCGGCTTCCTGCCCGGCACGCTCTACGAGAAGATCGACCCCTACCTGCGTCCGCTCTACGACGCGCTGCACGACATGCTCGACCCCGACTCCATCCCGAAGCTGATGGCGGCCGGCACCATCGAGGTCGCGCCGCTGGCCTACATGCGCGGTCGGACCCTCAACGACGCCTTCATCATTCTCGACGAGGCGCAGAACACCACGGCCGAACAGATGAAGATGTTCCTGACCCGGCTCGGCTTCGGTTCCCGGATCGTGGTCACCGGCGACATCACCCAGGTCGACCTGCCCGGTGGCACCTCCAGTGGGCTGCGTACCGTGCGGGACATCCTCACCGGCCTGGACGACGTGCACTTCGCGCAGCTGTCCAGCACCGACGTGGTGCGCCACCGGCTGGTCAGCGACATCGTCGACGCGTACGCCCGGTGGGACGCCGACCGTGAGGCACAGCAGAATCAGGGCGTCCACGCGGTCCAGGGCCGGACCGCCCACGGTGGCCGGGCGAACCGGCGCCGATAGAGCTTCGGGAGAGACACGTGTCCATCGAGATCGCCAACGAGTCCGGGGTCGACGTCGACACCGACGCGGTGCTCGCCGTCGCCCGTCACGCGCTGGACGAGATGGGCGTCAACCCGCTCGCGGAGCTGTCGGTGCTGCTGGTCGACCAGGACTACATGGCCGAGCTCAACCACCGCTGGATGGGCAGCGACGGACCGACCGACGTGCTGGCCTTCCCGATGGACGAGGGCAGCGTCGACCACGGTCCGGGCGAGTCGAGCCCGGACGAGCCGGGCCTGCTCGGCGACATCGTGCTCTGCCCGGAGGTGGCCGGCAAGCAGGCCGCCACCGCCGGGCACGCCGCCGCCGACGAGCTGCACCTGCTCACCGTGCACGGGGTGCTGCACCTGCTCGGCTACGACCATGCCGAGCCGGACGAGGAACGTGAGATGTTCGAGTTGCAGGCTCGCCTGCTCTACAGCTGGAAGGAAGCCCGGGCCACGTGAACTCTGGCCATACCACCGGCACCCCGCTGGCCGCCGCTGCGGCAGTCACCGGGCTGCCGGACCTGCAACTGTTGGTCATCGCCGCCGGTCTGGTGGTGCTGGCCGGAATCATCGCGATGACCGAGGCGGCGCTGGTCGTCGTCTCCCCGGCCCGGGCCGCCGAGCTGGCCCGTGACGGCAGCCGTTCCGCCCGGGCGTTGCAGATCGTCGCCGCGGACGCGGTCCGGCACGTCAATCTGCTACTGCTGCTCCGGCTGCTCTGCGAGCTGACCGCCACCACCCTGGTCGCGCTGGTCGCCGTGGACACCTTCGGTGCCGGCTGGACGGCGGCGCTGGTCACCGCCGGGGCGATGACCGTGGTCAGCTTCGTGGTGGTCGGGGTCGGCCCGCGCACGATCGGCCGCCAGCACGCCTTCGTCGTGGCACGGGCGACCGCGCCGCTGGTGCGCGGCCTGGGCCGCGCCCTGAACCCGCTGGCCTCGCTGCTGATCCTGATCGGCAACGCGGTGACCCCGGGCAAGGGCTTCCGGGAAGGCCCCTTCGCCACCCAGATCGAGCTGCGGGAGCTGGTCGACCTGGCCGAGCAGCGCGGTGTCGTGGAGCACGGCGAGCGCCAGATGATCCATTCGGTGTTCGCGCTCGGCGACACCATCGCCCGCGAGGTGATGGTGCCGCGGACCGAGATGGTGTGGATCGAACGGCACAAGACGCTGCGCCAGGCGCTGGCGCTGTTCCTGCGGTCCGGCTTCTCCCGGATCCCGGTGATCGGCGGGAACGTCGACGACGTGGTGGGCATCATCTACCTCAAGGACGTGGTCCGTCGGGCCCACGCGGTCGGGCCGGGCAGCGACGAGGTCCCGGTGGTCGAGCTGATGCGTCCGGCGACGTTCGTGCCGGAGTCCAAGCCGGTGGACGACCTGCTCTCCGAGATGCAGGCCGCCCGTACCCACCTGGTGATCGTGGTCGACGAGTACGGTGGCACCGGGGGACTGGTCACCATCGAGGACATCCTGGAGGAGATCGTCGGCGAGATCACCGACGAGTACGATGTCGAGCGGCCACCGGTCGAACGACTCGACGACGATCGGGTACGGGTGACCGCCCGGCTGCCGGTCGAGGATCTCGGCGAGCTGTTCGACGTGGAGATCTCCGACGACGAGGTCGAGACGGTCGGCGGGTTGATGGCCCACCTGCTCGGCCGGGTGCCGATCCCCGGTGCGGAGGTCACCGTCGCCGGCCTCCGGCTGGTCGCCGAGGGCACCACCGGCCGGCGCAACCGGGTGGACACCGTCCTGGTGAGCCGGACCGTCGACCAGCCGGCCGAGCCGTCGGCCGAGCACACCACCGGCGGCAAAGACCACCGTCATGCCAGAGCAGAGGAAAGGCAGCACGCAGATGCCTGAGTCGCCGTCGGCCACGCCGGCCGGGTCGGAGCCGGAGCAGCAGATCAGCGCCGAGGACAGCAAGCTGGTCGTGCTGGCCCGCAGCGCCCGGGCCCGGATCGGCGCGGCCGAGGGCGCCGCCGTGCGGGACCAGGACGGGCGCACCTACGCCGGAGCGAACGTCGCGTTGCCGTCGTTGACGCTGACCGCGTTGCAGTTGGCGGTCGCGTCGGCCGTCGCGTCCGGGGCCACCCGTCTGGAGGCCGCTGCCGTGGTAACCGAGGCATCCACCTTGGACGGTGCCGGCCACGCGGTGGTGCGGGACCTGGCCACCGACGCGCCGGTCCACGTCGCGGCCCCGGACGGCAAACTGCTCGGCACGGTACGCCAGTGAGCCGGCACGCTACGCCAGCGAGCCCGCGCCGGTCGGCTCCGCCAGAGACCTTCCGGGCGGGCTTCGCCTGTTTCGTCGGCCGCCCGAACGCCGGAAAGTCGACCCTGACCAACGCCATCGTCGGGCAGAAGATCGCGATCACCTCCAGCAAGCCGCAGACCACCCGGCACGTGATCCGGGGCGTCCTGCACCAGCCGCGGTCGCAACTGGTCCTGGTCGACACCCCGGGGCTGCACCGGCCGCGGACGCTGCTCGGCGAACGCCTCAACGACCTGGTCCGGCAGACCTGGAGCGAGGTCGACGTGATCGGGCTGTGCATCCCGGCCGATGAGCCGATCGGCCGGGGCGACCGGTTCATCACCGGCGAGATCGCCGAGCTCAAGGCGACGGTGGTGGCGGTGGTCACCAAGACCGACCTGGTCGACCGGGGCCGACTCGCCGAACAGCTGCTCGCGGTCAGTGAGCTGGGTGACTTCGCCGACGTGGTGCCGGTCAGCGCCGCCACCGGCCACCAGGTGCAGACCCTGGTCGAGGTGATGACCGGCCACCTGCCCGAATCCCCCCGGCTCTACCCGGACGACATGCTCACAGACGAGCCGGAGCAGGTGCTGATCGGCGAGCTGATCCGGGAGGCCGCGCTGGAGGGCGTACGGGACGAGCTGCCGCACTCGATCGCGGTGGTCGTCGAGGAGATGCTCCCGGAGGACTCGCTGATCCGGATATATGCCGACATCTACGTCGAGCGGCCGAGTCAGAAGGCGATCGTCATCGGCGCCGGCGGCAGCCGGCTGCGCGACGTCGGCACCCGCTCCCGCAAGGAGATCGAGGAGCTGCTCGGCAGCCGGGTCTACCTCGATCTGCACGTGCGGGTGGCCAAGGACTGGCAGCGTGACCCCCGGCAGCTGCGCAAGCTGGGCTTCTGACCTGGTATCCGCGGGACGTTCTCCTGATCAGTGCCGGTTGCGATCGATGACGATGCTCCCGCTGCCGGTCCGTGCGTCGATCAGATGCTCGCCGTCCGGATCGTCCGGCACCCGTACGTCGGCCGATCCGGATCCGGTCTCGGTACGGATCCGGTAGCTACCCGCGGGCACGGTGACGTGCACCGACCCACTCGATGTCTCGGCGCGCACCGGACCCGGGTCGTCAAGGGTGAGTTCCACCTTCCCGGAGCCGGTGGTCGCGACCACGCCATCGCCGCTGAGACCGCGGCCATCGATGGAGCCGGAACCGGTGTGCAACTCCGCCGGACCGGACAGCCGGTACGCGGTGATGCCGCCGGAACCGGTCCGCGCGTCCACCCGACCGGTAGCTCGGTCGATGGTGATACTGCCCGATCCGACCAGCACCGACACGTCCGACACGTCGAACAGCATCAGCTGGCCGGAGCCGTTCTCACCCTCGACCGAGACGCCCGGGGGCGCGACGATGTCGTACGACACGTCGCACCGCCAGCCGCACGACGTGTCCAGCTCGAGCACCGTACCGTCGATCCGGTAGGTCCGACCCGGCTCGGAGCGCTGGTAGCGGACAACCCGTTCGATCTCGACCGTGTCACCGGGCCGGGTCCGCACCAGCACGTCGCCGTCGCCGGATTCCACGATCCGTACCGCGGTGATCGGGACCGTCTCGGTGTCGTTGAAGTCCAGCTGGTGCCAGGCAAGCGGTGCGCACGCAGCCGAGGCGACGGCCAGCAGCGCGACGGTCGACGCGGCGGCGAATGCGGTGCTCGTGGTACGGGTGCGAGTCATACCGGTGACGCTACGAGCGCCACCGGTGGGGCACATCCGGCACGCCCACCGATCTGTCCCGGATCGCGACCCTGAGTCCGTATCAGGGCCGGCCGCCGGCACGCCCGGTCGGCACGGGACAATGACCGGGTGCCCGGATACCGCCGCCAGCTCTACCGCGACGACGCGGTGGTGCTGCGCGTACAGAAGCTGGGTGAGTCCGACCGGATCATCACCCTGCTGACCCGCCGGCACGGCCGGCTGCGGGCGGTGGCCCGGGGGGTACGTCGGACCACCTCCCGGTTCGGCGCCCGGCTGGAGCCGTTCGGCCACGTCGACCTGCAGATCGCCGGAAACCCGGACGGGCCCGGCAGCTCACTGCACACGGTCAGCCAGGTCGAAGGGCTGCACCTGTACGGCAAACGGTTCCTGGCCGACTACCCGCGCTACACGGCGGCCAGCGCGATCGTCGAAACCGCCGAGCGGCTCACCCCGGTGGAGCGGGAGCCGTCGCTGCGGCTGTTCCAGCTCACCCTCGGCGCGCTGCGGGCCCTCGCCGACGGGGAACACGCCGGCACCCTGGTGCTCGACGCGTACCTGCTGCGCGGGATGGCCCTCGCCGGCTGGGCGCCGGCGCTGCGCGACTGCGCGGTGTGCGGCACCCGGGGCCGGCATCGGGCGTTCTCCGTACCGGCCGGGGGGTGTGTCTGCCCGGACTGCCGACCACCCGGCGCGGCCCATCCGGCCCCGGCCACCATCGACCTGATGGCCGCCCTGGCCACCGGCGACTGGCAGGTGGCGGACACGTCGGAGCCGGCCACCCGGCGGGAGTGCAGTGGGCTGGTGGCGGCGCACCTGCAGTGGCATCTGGAACGCGGGTTACGCTCGCTGCCGCTGGTCGACCGTTCCCCAGGAGACTGATCATGACCAAGGGCAGGGGCCTGCGCCCGCCGGTGGCACCCACTCCGCACCCGTCCGGTGCCCGGCCACCGGCGCTGCCGAAGCAGGCGCTGCCCGATCACGTGGCGATCGTCATGGACGGCAACGGCCGGTGGGCCAAGGACCGCGGCCTGCCCCGCACCAAGGGGCACGAGCAGGGCGAGTTCTCGCTGTTCGACACCGTCGAAGGCGCGATCGAGCTGGGGATTCCGTACCTGTCGGCGTACGCGTTCTCGACGGAGAACTGGCGCCGTTCGCCGGACGAGGTCCGTTTCCTGATGGGCTTCAACCGCGACGTCATCCGCCGCCGCCGCGACCAGCTGGTCGACCTGGGGGTACGGGTGGTGTGGTCGGGCCGGGCCGGCCGGCTGTGGAAGAGCGTCATCTCCGAGCTGCAGACCGCCGAGCAGATGTCCCGCCACAACAGTACGCTCACCCTGCAGTTCTGCGTCAACTACGGCGGCCAGGCGGAGATCGCCGACGCGGCGGCGGCGATCGCCCGCGACGTCGCGGCCGGCAAGGTCGACCCGGCCCGGGTCAACGAGAAGATGCTGGCCCGCTACCTCTACCACCCGGAAGTGCCCGAGGTTGATCTGTTTCTGCGGCCGTCGGGCGAGCAGCGGACGTCGAACTTCATGCTCTGGCAGTCGGCCTACGCCGAGCTGGTCTTCCTGGACACCCTCTGGCCGGACTTCGACCGGCGTCATTTGTGGTACGCCTGCGAGCTGTACGCGCAGCGGGACCGCCGGTTCGGCGGGGCCCTGCCCAACCCGGTCGCCCCGCAGGGCTGAGCTGCGTACCGACCCGGCGCCGCCGCCGGGCTGTCTGGAAAACCGGGTGCGCCGGGGGAGCGCACCGGTTAGCGTGATGGACATGCGCTACTGACGCCCCTCCTTTCGCAGTGTCGCGACCGCTCGGCGGTCGCCGTCGATCCGTGCCGCGCGGGTTCCCGCCGCCGGTCGGCACTGCGGGCGTCACGGCGTTTCCGGCTGGCTGGTCCCGTCATCGTGGACTGTCGTCGGTGACTGCGGCGCCCGCCTCCCGCATCTCACCCGTCACCGCCGCAGGTTCGCGTGGCGGTTCGTAGCCAGGAGGTCTTCTCACATGGCGCAACGACCAGAACAAGACACGACGACGCCCGGGTTCACCGTGCCCGACGTCGCCCCGAGTGAACTCGCGCTGCCTGAGGCCGCTCTATCCGAGATCAACCTGCCCGAGGTCGGGCTGTCCGAGATCGACCTGCCCGAGGTCGCGCCGCCCGTCGACGTCCGGCGCCGTGCCCGCGCCGTCGCGCCGGGCTCCGGCCCGCAGACCAGGGGCGCCCGCCCGGACCGGCTCGCCGGTCGCGGTCAGCGCGCCGGCAAGGGTCGCAACTACCAGTTCCGGCGTAGCTGACCGACGCCGAGGTGAACAGTGACTCACCACCTTCCGATCCCTTGATCTTGCTGCTAGCTTTTTGCCATAGCTTTGCAAGAGCAAGGGATCGGCGTGTGGGGGTGGGGCGATGGCGGCGGCCACCCTGTCGGCAGTCCGCAGCGACCTGCTCGGCGTCGCCGCACAGCGCCGCCGGACCGGGATCTGGCTGGTCGCGCTGACCGTCGGGCTGGTGGCCACCGCCGTGGTGGCGGTCGGCTCCGGTGCCATCGGGATCGCCCCGACGACCGTCGCCGCCATCATCGGTCACCAGCTCGTCGGACTGCCCGGTGAGGCGACCTGGAGCCTTCCGGAGCAGGCCATCGTCTGGCAGGTCCGGCTGCCCCGGGTACTGCTCGGCATGCTCGTCGGCGCCGGGCTGGCGGTGTGTGGAGTGGCGTTGCAGGCGATGGTCCGCAACGTGCTCGCCGACCCGTACCTGCTGGGCATCAACTCCGGAGCGTCCAGCGGCGCGGCGGCGGCGATCCTGTTCGGGGCCGGTGCCGGCTTCGGCCAGTACGCCCTGTCGACCAGCGCCTTTCTCGGCGCCCTCGCCGCGTCGCTGCTGGTCTTCCTGATCGCCCGCAGCGGCGGCCGGGTCACCTCGATCCGGTTGCTGCTGTCCGGCGTCGCCGTCGGCTACGCGCTGTACGCCACTACCAGTTTCCTGATCTTCGCCTCCGGGTCGGCCGAGGGCGCCCGGTCGGTGATGTTCTGGCTGCTCGGGTCGCTGGGCCTGGCCCGCTGGGACGCCCTGCTGGCGGTGGCCGCCGTCGTGCTGGTCGGGATGACCGGGTACCTGACGATCGTCGGCCGGCGGCTGGACGTGCTCGCCATCGGCGACGAGACCGCGCAGACCCTCGGAGTGTCACCGGACCGGTTCCGGCTGCGTCTGCTGGTGCTCGTCTCGCTGAGCGTCGGGGTGCTGGTCTCTGCCGCCGGCAGCATCGGCTTCGTCGGCCTCGTCGTGCCCCACCTGGCCCGGCGGCTGGTCGGCGCACCACACGTACGGGTGGTGCCGGTGGCCGCCCTGCTCGGCGCAATCCTGCTGGTCTGGGCCGACGTGCTGGCCCGGGTCCTGCTTGCTCCCCAGGAGATTCCGATCGGGATCATCACCGCGCTGCTGGGCGCACCTTTCCTGCTGGTTCTGATCCGCCGCCTGCACGCCACGTCCGGGTGACCACCGGGCCTGCCCGAGCACCGGGTCCAACTGGGCCCCCGAGCTTTCCGAACAGTCGAGGAGCACCATGAGGACAAGCCGTACCAACGCCCTCGCAGTAATGTCCGCGACGGTCCTGCTCGCCGCCGGGTGCGGTGAAGCCGGTGCCGACCCCACCCCGGACGCGGCCGACGGCTACCCGGTCACCGTCACCAACTGCGGCGTCGACGTCACCTTCGACGCCGCGCCGGAGCGGGTCGTGCTGCTCAAGAGCGCGGCCGTGCCGTACCTGCACGCGCTCGGCGTGCTGGACCGGGTCACCGCCCGGGCCGGGCAGTACCCGGCGGAGTACTACGACGAGGCGACCCTCGCCGAGCTGGACCGGATCCCGCTGCTGACCGACAAGACCGACACCAGCGGTCACCTGCAGATCTCCAAGGAAGTGGTGATCAGCCAACAGCCGGACCTGGTGCTCGGCGAGGTGGACAACCTGTCCCGGGACACGCTGTCGGCGGTGGACATCCCGCTGCTGGAGGAGCCGGCGATGTGCCCGGGAAGCACGACGGTGCCGACCTTCGACGACATCTACGCCCAGATGCGGACCTACGGCGAGGTGTTCGACCGGGCCGACGAGGCGGCTGCGGCGGTCACCGCGCTGGAAGACCGGATGGCGCAGGTGCAGGCCCAGGCCGGGGCGGGCACCGGCCGTACGGCCGCGGTGCTGTATCCGACCGTCGTCGGCGGCGTCACCTACGCGTACGGCACCGCCAGCATGGCGCACCCACAGCTGGAGGTGGCCGGATTCCGCAACGTCTTCGACGACGTACCCGAACGGGTCTTCGAAGTCACCGTGGAGGAACTGCTCGGCCGCGACCCCGACGTGCTGATCCTGCTGTACAGCGACGGCGACCCGGCCGCCGTCGAACAGGGCCTGACCGGGCTGCCCGGGGCGGAGAACCTGGCCGCCGTACGCAACGGCGACGTGCTGACCCAGCTGTTCAACTTCACCGAGCCGCCGACCCCGCTGTCCATCGACGGACTTGAGCGGATCGTGCAGCACTTCCAGGCCGAGTCGTGATCACCGCGACCGAGGTCTCGTGGCGCTACGGCGCCAACCCGGTGATCGACGGGGTCAGCGTGACCGCCCGGCCCGGTCGGGTCCTCGGTCTGATCGGCCCGAACGGCAGCGGCAAGACCACCCTGCTCCGGCTGCTCCACGGTGCCCTGCGCAGCGGTGGTGCCGGGCGCAGTAGCGGTCCTGGTCGGAGCGGTGAGGCCGGGCGGGTCGTGGTGGACGGCGACGAGCTGGCCGGTCTGCCGTCGCGGGAGGTCGCCCGCCGGCTGGCCGTGGTGGTGCAGGAGGCCGGCGGCGCGGACACCGCGCTGACCGTAGCCGAGCTGGTGCTGCTGGGCCGGGGTCCGCACCTGTCGACGTTCCAGCGGACCAGCCGGGCCGACCACGAGATCGTGGCCCGGTGCCTGGCCCGGGTCGGTGCCGCCCACCTGGGTGCCCGCGCGTTCGCCGGGCTGTCCGGCGGCGAACGCCAACGGGTGCTGATCGCCCGTGCTCTTGCCCAGCAGGCCACCCATCTGCTGCTCGACGAGCCGACCAACCACCTGGACATCCGCTACCAGCACGAGGTCCTGCAACTGGTACGGGATCTCGGCACCTGCTCCATCGTCGTACTGCACGACCTGAACCTGGCCGCCCGCTACTGCGACGACCTGGTGCTGCTCGGCGACGGCCAGGTGGCGGCCGCCGGCAGCACGGACGAGGTGCTCGACCCGGCGGTGCTCGAACCGGTCTACGGGATCGGCATCCGGCGGCTGGACCTCGACGGAGCCATCCACCTGCTGTTCCGCCCACACGAGGTCACCCAGGAAAGGACCGCGGCATGACGGCCGTACAAGATCGGATCAACGCGTACTGGACCGGCCGGGCACCCGGGTACGACGCGTACGTGCAGCGCCCTGAGCGGTTCGCCGCCGACCAGCAGGCCTGGTCGCAGGTCTGGGCGGCGGCACTGCCGCCGGCCCCGCTGGACGTGCTCGACGTCGGCACCGGCACCGGACAGGCGGCCATCGTGCTGGCCGGCCTCGGCCACCGAGTGACCGGCATCGACCTGTCCGAGGGAATGTTGGAGCGGGCCCGGCGACACGCCGCCGCGATGCCCGGCGGCCCGGTCATCGAGTACGGCGACGCCGTGTCTCCGGATTTCCCGGCGGCCAGCTTCGACGCGGTGACCAGCCGCTACCTGATGTGGACGCTGCGGGAGCCGCAGGTCGCCGTGGCCAACTGGGTACGCCTGCTGCGCCCGGGCGGCACCGTCGCCGTGGTTGACAGCACCTGGTTCCCGGACGGGCTGGACAACGCCTCGGAGAACTTCGCCGACCACTACGACAGTGCGGTGCGGTCGGCGCTGCCGTTGGCCACCGCGAAGTCGATCGACCAGACCGTGGCGGTGCTGGAAGGAGCCGGTCTGCGCGATGTCACGGCCGCACCGCTGACCTCGATCTACGAACTCGATCAACGGTTCGGCGTGGCACCCGACCACGAGCTCAAGCTGCAGTACATCGTCACCGGCCGTCGCTGACGGTCGCGGCTCGCGGTGGGGGACGGGGTCAGCGGAGTCCGTCCCCTCATCCGGCCTGTTCCAAAAGGAAGCAACTCGACGGTTGATCCTTATCCGAGATCTCGGCACTAACGCACTCGCGGACGTTGCGCGTGTTGCGAACGCGGCCATGAGTACGGTCGACCCCGTCGGCTAACCCGGGAAGTCTGGCCTTCGCTCCGGATAGCGGCAGCGCCGTTGCAGACCAAATTCAGTCAACTGCCGACCTGCTCCGATGTTTTTCGTGTGCTCGGTGACTTGATCCTCTGCTGCTGCGGTGGCTGCTTTGCGAAGTTCAATCCGGCGCGGTTTTCGTGTGCTCGGGGACAGGTGGTCGTCATGAACCCCATGACGTGCCGCTGCCCGGACGTTTCAATCCGGCTCGGTTTTCGTGTGCTCGGGGACCGTGTCCGAAATGTCGGTCAGTCTGACCTGGGCAAACAGGGGGTCTGGAGGGCAACCTCCTGTTGATCATGATCTTGGTGGCGACTTAGATGATCTCTATGAGGCGGGTTTTCGCAGCTCGGGTGCGGTTTGGGATCTTTCCGCCAACCTCCCCCGGATCCCGGGCGTGTCGGAGGTTGTCGCAATCGACATTTCGCCACAACTCTGGCACCTAATCTTGCATGCATCGATGCCTCGTCCGTCCTCGATGGAGGGATCGCGATATGGCGTGGCCGTCTCACCTCCGTCCCGTGGTAACCGACAGGCCGATGTGGATATTGTCGCTTACCCCGATCGGTTTCGGCAAGGGAAACAGTGACTGCTGGGGCTCATTTTCCCCGTGGCGCGGGGAAGGTCGGTGGTCTGCTCGTCCGTACGGTGGTTGGTGTGACTGAGGTTTCGTACGCCCGTCTCGACGCCGCCGCTGCCGGCGTGATGCTGGACCAGTTGGCCGAGGTCTACGCCGACGCCTACGGCCAGGTTCCCGGCGAGGACACCGGCGTCAAGTCGGATGCCTTCCGTGATCGGGCGACGGCCGCGTTGGGTGCCCGTAACTACGAGCTGGTGACGGCCCGGGTCGGCGGTGAGCTGGTGGGTTTCGTCTTCGGGTACAGCCTGCGGCAGGAGCGGGACTGGTTCGGCGGGCTCGATCCGGCGCCCGAGCCGGGCTTCACCGACGAGCATGGCGGCGAGCGCACCGTGGTCCTGGCCGAGATCGAGGTACGCAAGGCGTGGCAGGGCAAAGGCATCGGCCGTGGCCTGCACGACACGTTCCTCGGTGGTCGGCGCGAGGAGCGGGCGACGCTGTCGGCCAACCCGGTCGCGACCGCCACCCACGCGCTCTACGAGCGGTGGGGGTGGCGGCGGGTCGGCACGAAGCCCGGACCTCCGGGTGCCTACTACCGGGAGTACGCCGTCTTCGTGCGCCCGCTGGGGTCAGCCGAACGGCGTTGACCGGTAGCTGCGTACCGCCTGGTCAAGCTCTTTGACGGGGCGGGTGCGTTTCCACGGGTCGAGCCCATGGCGCAGCTTCTGCACCTGCTGGGTGAGTCGCTTGCTGGAGTTGACCGAGGTCAGCTCGACCGCCTCGGTGGCGGTACGGCAGGCCTGGTCGATGTTGCGCTGCTGGGCGAACGCTTCGGCGCGGTACAGCAGCCCGAACGCGCGGTTGTGCAGGTTGCCCGGGTCGATCAGGCTCAACGTCTTGTCGGTGGCGGCGAGCACCCGGTCGGCGTCGTGGAAGCCCAACGCCTGCTGCGCGGTGGTGCTCCAGTAGAACGACTCGTCGTAGAAGTACCACCACGACTGCCGGGGGCCGTCGTCGGCCTGCGCTTCCTGTAGGGCGGCGTACTCGCGGTCGAGATTTGCCTGCGACCGGTCGGCCTGGCCGTCGGCGGTGAGCGCGCGTACCGCGACATCGGCGGCATAGGCTCGGGCGTACGGGCTGCCGCTCTGCTCGGCCCAGGCGGCAGCGGCGGCGGCGTGGTCGATGCCGATTCTGGGTTTGCCCTGCCAGGTCGCCAGGTGGCTCATCGTGCACAGGATGTAGGTGACCAGCTCCACGGCGCGTGCTTCGTGGGCGGCGGAGCGGGCATCGTCGTAGAGCCGCTGCGCGGAACCGTAGTCGCCCATGTTGAAGCACAACCAGCCGGCCAGCTGGGTCAGCTCGGCGTAGGCGGCGATCGCCCGGTCCCGGTGCGGCCCGGTGGGGGCGGCCTTGGCCTGCTGCTCGGCGGTGCGCCGGTAGGCCAGCGCGCTGGGCAGGGTGGCACCCGCGCCGAGGACGTCGCCCTGCTTGCGCAGGTGGGGCATCATTTGCTCGCAGTGGGCCAGGGTTGCCGGGTCGAAGGTGCCCGGTCCGGCGGACGGTGGTGCCGCGTTGGCCGGCTCGGCCGCGTCGGCCAGCTCGGTCAGCGGCGCGGTGGTGGCGACCGCGAGCGCGGCGGTCAGTTTGCCGAGCATGGCCCGGCGGGTCTGCGGGTCCGGTATCCGTTGCATCCACATGACGATGACCTGCGCCAATTCTCCGAAGTCGACCTCCTCGGGCAGGCGGTGCGGGCCGGTGAGGTCCGCTCGTGGCGGGGCACCCGCCTCTGCGCCGGGTCGCCGGCCGAGCAGGTCGCGAAGCAGGATCTCCGCTTCTCTCGGCACCATGGTCTCACCGGTGAGGGTGACGGAAGTACCCCGTGCGACGGTGAAAGTTGCTCGGGTTGCGGTGTCGAGGTGGCGGAAGCTGGGCAGGTCGGCCAGCAGGTCGGCGACGGCGCACTCGTAGATCTCGGCCAGGCGGACCAGGTTGTCCTGCGAGGGCGTGTAGCCGCCCTTGCCGGGCCAGATCTCCCAGTACGAGAAGCTCTTGTGGGTCTTGGGTTCGTCGGGCCAGCGCCGGTTCCACTCCTCGGCTGCCTGCGCCTGACTCCAGCCCCGGACGGCGCGGAGCGCGACCCGGGGGTTGAGCCGAAACCGCTGCCGGAAGACCTCGGCCACCTCGACCCACGTCTTTCCCTCCGACCGCAACTCGGCCGCGAGGCGAGCCTGCTGCTGTCGAAGACTTTCCGATCTTGATTCGCCCATGCCGTCACCCGCCCATGATCAGAAAGATTCGCAGACCGATTTGGATAGACGATACGCGACTGCTCCGATTTTGTGAACTTCCCCGCGACGCGGGGAATGGGTGATGCGGAAATCTCCGGATGTCGGCGGGTAGTGGCGTGCGTGTGACGTAGGCGACCGTGGATGCAGTGAGTCACACGAGCAGCAAAAAAATGGCGTTTACGCCCATCGAATGTATTCGCTGACATGTCTCCACGGAGGAAAGCGCATGGCCGGAAACAACCCGCCGAGCAGCAGGTACTGCCCGTCGCCGTACCTCAGCGGTAATGAAGGTCCGACGCCGAACCGGCCGCCGTTGCCGCGCCGAACGCCGGGGCAGACGGACATCGAGCGGGACCCACGGTTCCGGCTGCTGGCCGCGCGTGCGGTGGCGCCCGCGCCGGACGCCGGGCAGCCGGCTGTCGACGCCGAGCAGGTGGTGCTGGGCGAGGTGGCGGCGGCGATGCGGAACCGGCCGGGCGTGGACGTGTTGGACCGGGCGCGGGAGACGGTGGCTGAGCACATGCCGAGTCGGTTGGCCGAGTGCCGGGTGTGTGACGTGGCGGCGTTCTGCCCGCCGTTCGCCAACGCGTTGGCGGTGCTGGACCGGTGGGATCACAGTCGGGCGCGTCGGGTGCGGGCGGTGTTGCAGTACGCCGGACTCTGGCCGGACGGGTACGTCCACGACGGCCGGGACGACTGATGGCCGACGATGAACTCCTGCGGGTCGGTGACACCCTGCATCTCGGCAAGGCTGACTGGGTGTTCGGTGACCGGTCGATGACGGTTCGGGTCTCCGACATCCGGTACGGCTTGGACGACGCCGATTCCCCCGTGGTGGGCATCCTCGCCACGATCACCTCGGCCGGGCGGGACGGGCGGATGGCCGCGATCGGCGTCTACAAGAGTGCCCTGACCCGCTCCGGCGTGGTGCAACGCCGGCAGCCACTCAACGGCGTCGACCATCCACACTCGTAGAGAAGTCAAAGAGGATCATGGACATCTGCGCGTTGACGAGCGCGGCGTTACTCGGTTTCCTCGCCGGGTTGTTCTCATTCCGACTGAAGAGCCGCTGGTGCCCTCGGTGCGGCGAGCTGACCACCACCCCACCGTCTACGAGGTGAGGCTGACGCACCTCAAAACGCGAAATGACGTGCGTCAGCCTCACCTCGCGGCTCCGGCAGCGGAAGGCCGTCGAGCGTTGAACGCCTCCGGCGCTGGCCACAGGATGTGACCAGCGCCGGAGGCTGGATAGGTGAGGCTGAACAGGTAAGGCGTACGGTCAGTGCTTGTCGGCGCAGCACGGGGTCGGGTCGGGCAGCTCGAACGGCCCGATCCGCCCCGGCCCGACAGCAGTGGTGATCAACGTCAGTACCCCGTTGATCCACTGCGGCCGGACGAAGTCCCGGGTCACCAGCGGAGTGTCCTCATCCGGCTGCGCGCCGCCGAGCATGATGACCTGCTCGATCGCGCTGAACTCGAGCAGCTCCGCGACGGTGAGTGTGCCGACCAGGCGGTCGACCCCGGGGTAGCGGACCGCCCGCCCGGACCGGCCGGCCCGGTGCTCGGCGGCGGCGAGCTCCGCCGCCGGGAAGAGATCGGCCGGGGTGGCGGGCAGGTCGGGCAGCCCGTCGGGGGCGGCCAGGCTGATCGCCACGTGTGGCCTCGGCGTCCGCACCAGATGGGTGCAGGCGACGAGGTCGGGCAGGTCGGCCACGCCGACGACGTCGTGCAGCCAATGCTCGGCAGCGGCGTCGTCGGCATGTCCGAGGCTCACTCCAGTAATGATCATGGCGGTGGCGGTGGCGGTGGCGGTGGCGGTGGCGGTCAGGATGGCAGGACCCAGATCGGGTTGCCGTAGAACCACAGGTCGAGCCAGGGGTCGGCGTCGCCGAGCACGTCCATCGCCGGACCGTGCGGGTCGACCGAGGCACCCATCAGACCGGGCGCGCTGCGGTTGCCGTCGGTGCCGCGGACCCGGACGTACATCGGCCGGTCGACGCGGCCCAGCGGGTAGCTGAACGACACCCGCTTGCGGCCCGGCTGCACCTCGAACGAGGCGGCGACCCGGGTGGTCGGTGCGGTGAAGGTGTCCTGGTCGGTGACCGGTCCGGTGACGTCGCCGACGATCAGGTCCACCCGGGCCAGCTTCGGCACGAACTGCGCCCAGTTCGGCACGGTCGCCAGGTCGATGTCCAGGGTCACCACGACCGACGTACCACTCTTGATCTTCAACGTGCCGCCGAGCGTGGCACCGGCACCCGGCCGCTGGTCGTTGAGCCGGCGGACCCGCATGTCCAGGCCACCGATCAGGCCGCCGTGGTCCACCCAGACCCGGCCGGCCCGGATGGCGTCCATCACCGCGCGGTAACCGAACGCCTGCGCGCCGACGTGGGTCCGGCTGTACTGGCCCGGCCAGAAGTCACCGGCGGTGGTGATCAGCGGCCCGTACACCGGGTCGTTGTACTTGCCGTTGGCGTTGAAGTCGCTGTCCGGCCCGCGCATCGACGTACCCAGGTAGTTGATGTGCGAGTCGGAGTTGGCGCTGATCCACCACGGCTTGCCCTCGGCGAGCAGGCTGTCCCACAGCCCGCCCACGGTGGAGGTCATCCAGTCGAACCCGCCCCAGGTGCGGTAGCTCTCCAGCGGGTAGCCGGGGAACGACGCCGCCGACGGGCTGCCCTCGTAGTAGCCGCGCCCACGACCCGGGCCGTTCGGTGCCGGCAGGCTGGACGCCTGGTGACCGGGGGCGCCCTCCATGCCGACCGCCACGGTCGGGTCGGCGTCACGCCAGGCCCGCACCTCGTGCGGCGAGTCGACGCCCCGCCGGGACGGGTGGTTGGCCAGGAACAGCGCACCACCGATGCGGCGCCGGCGGACCTCGTCACCGAGGAACTTGATACCGGCGATGGCGAGCGCCTCGTTCTCCGGGCTGGAGCCGCTGGTGCCGTTCACCGAACCGTCGTAGTCGGTCTCGAACTGCTTGAGTACGGCGACCTCGTTCGGCCCCGGCTGGACGAAGACCGTGCCGTGCTCGGCGGACGGGATGTTCCACTCCAGGCCCTGGTAGATCAGCAGGTCCTTGATTTCCTTGCGGGTGGCGACGATGTCCGGGTTGACCTTCTCCACCCCGATGCGGGAGTGGGTGGCGTTGCCGTGGTCGGTGATGACGATCCAGTCCAGACCGTACGCGCGGGCGTGCTTGGCCTGGTCGACCACCCGGTACATGGCGTCCGGGCTGTACTGGGTGTGGATGTGGTGGTCGCCGGCCAGCCAGACGAACTCCCCGTCGTTGGCCCGGCCGCCGCCGGTGCCGCCGCCGGCGTGCTCGCCAGCCGGTGCGGCGTGCGCGGCGTGCCCGCCGGCCAGCACCGACGACGCGGCCGCGCCGGCTCCGAGCAGCCCGGCGTTACGCAGGAAGGTACGCCGGGACGCCTCGGTCGGCGACAGTTCGGCGTCCGGCACCGACAGGTCGAGCGGTGCCGGTACGTCCGCACCGGTCGCCGCGTGGTCGTGGTGGTGATGGTGGTGGTGGTTTCCCATCCCTGTTCCGCCTCCCAGATCAACTTTGTCGCGGTCAATCTCGTGGAGGTGGGGAAACAACAGGCGACGTACCGCCGTCGTCACGGCGCACGTGCCGTGAAGGTGTAGCCATGTATGCATCAGTCACACCACTGTTGACCTGCGGCGCGGTCTGTCGGCGGCGCTCAGCCGATCACCGGGCGGAAGACCCCGGCGGCGAAACTGACCGCCAGCGACGCGCTGGCGGCGATCGCGGCACCGACGACCAGAGCGGCGTCGGCCGCCCCGAACCGTTGCCGCCGGGCGCTGGTCCGGGGGATGCCGGCGTCGAATCCCCGGGCGTCCATCGCGGTGGCCAGCCGGGTGCCCCGGCGGATCGCCAGGACCAGCAGCCCGAAGGCGGTCGCGGCGAACAGCCGAAACCGACGCACCGGGTTGCGGCCCGCGTCGATGCCCCGGGCCCGGCGGGCCATCGCCAGCAGTTGCCACTCGGCGGCCAGCATCGGCACCAGCCGGAACGCGGCGAGCGCCCCGATCGCGAACCGGTGCGGGGCCTTGACGTTCTGCACCAGGGCGTCGGCCAGGTCGGTCGGGTCGGTGGTGGCGAAGACCAGCACCCCGGGCAGCGCCACGGCCAGCAGGCGCAACGCCAGACCGAGCGCGGTGACCAGCACGCCGCTGGTGACCAGCACCGGGCCGGCGGCGAGCAGCACCGAGCCGGTCCGTTCGGCGGCGAACAGCGTCAGGGTGACCAGCACACCGGCGGCGCTCAGCAGCAGCGGCGCCATCCGGCGCAGCAGGGCCCGGTAGCCCAGCCCGAACAGTGGGACCACGGCCAGCTCGACGGCGAGCGCGACGGCCGGCGCCAGCGGGTCCAGGGTGGCCAGCAGCAGCACCGAGAAGACCAGCGCGGCGGCGAGCTTCGCCACCGGGTTGCGGCGGGCCAACGCGCCGCCGCTCACCGGGTCAACCGCCGGCCGGTTCACAGGGTCAGCCGTCGGTCGGCGAGGGCGGCGACGAGGTCGACGTCGTGGGTCACCGTCACGATCCCGTGCCCGGCGTCGCGCAGCTCACCGAGCAGCGCGACCAGTTCGAGCCAGGTACGCCGGTCCTGGCCGAACGTCGGCTCGTCGAGCACCAGCAGGCGGGGCGCGGTGGCCAGGGCGGTCGCCACACTCAGCCGCCGCGCCTCACCACCGGAGAGGGTGTACGGGTTGGCCGCCGCCAGCCGGTCCAGTCGCAGCCGGTGCAGCAGCTCGTCGACCACCGTGGCGACGGCCGGCTCCGCCAGCCCGCAGCGGCGCGGGCCGAGGGCCAGCTCGTCGGCCACCGTGGTGGCGACGAACTGGTGCTCCGGGTTCTGGAACACGTTGCCGATCCGGCGGACCAGCTCCGGTGCCCGCCACCGGTGCGGGGCCGGGCCGACCCGGCCGTCGCCGGTCAACGCGGCGGTGGCCCGGACCGTTCCGTCGGTGGCCGCGACCAGCCCGCCGAGCAGCAGGGCCAGCGTGGTCTTGCCGGCGCCGTTGGGCCCCAGTACAGCCAGCGCCTCGCCGCCGCGTACCGGCACCTCGTCGGTGAGCGGGGCGAGCCGGGGCGCCAGCCCGACCCGGTCGGCGATCAGCAGCGGCTCACCGGCCGGGGCGGCGGGCCCGCCTCGCTGCGGCAGCGGCTGGTCGGGCACCCAGACACCGTCGGCGGCCAGTTGCCCGCCGTACCGGTCGAAGATCTCGTCCGGCTTGCCGTCGGCCCGCACGCCGCCACCGGCGGACAGCACCACCACCCGGTCGACCAGCGGCAGCGCCTGGGCCACCCGGTGCTCGACGATCACCAGCGTGGTGTCCCGGTCCCCGTCGAGCGCCCCGGCGACGGCGTCGCGGACCAGGTCGGCGCCGGCCGGGTCCAGGTTCGCGGTCGGTTCGTCCAGCAGCAGCAGACCCGGCCGCAGGGAGAGCGCCCCGGCCAGGGCCAGCCGCTGCTGCTCGCCGCCGGACAGCTCGGCGGTCGGCCGGTCCCGGCCGTAGCGGAAACCGACCCGCGCCAGCGCGGCGTCCACCCGTGGCCAGATTTGCTCGGCCGGCACCCCCCGGTTCTCCAGCCCGAACGCCACGTCGTCGCCGCTGCGCGCCATCACCAGCTGGCTCTGCGGGTCCTGGAAGACGATGCCGACCCGCTCGCGGGCCTTGCGCGGGTCGAGCCCGTCGACGGTGACGGTGCCGGCCTGCTCGCCCGAGTCGGCCGGCAGCAACCCGGCGATCGCCGCCAGCAGCGTGCTCTTGCCGGCCCCCGACGGCCCGAGCAGCAGGACCCGTTCGCCAGCGTCGACGCCCAGGTCGACGTCGCGGACCGCCCAGGCCCGACGGCCGGCGTGCCGCCAGCCGAACCCGCGCAGCTCCAGCCGGCTCACGACCTGGTCAACCCCAGCTCGATCGCCACGGCCCCGGCCAGCTCCGGCCGGCTCATCCGGTGGTGCGGCCCCGGCGGGCTCACACCGTGGCGCGGTCGCGGCCGGCGGGGAACCGGTCGAGCACCCCGGTGCCCGCCAGCGCCCGGGTCAGCGCCACGCTGCCGGCACCGGCCAGCACGATCGCGCTGACCACGGTGACGATGAAGATCGGAATCCGGAAGCTGACCAGGTCGTACGGCGCGTAGTAGCGGATCTGGTCGAAGATCGCCGCGCCGAGCCCGGCGGCCGCACCGGCGGCCAGCGCCACCGGCAGCCGGAACGAGCGGTACGCCACCGCCAGGAAGACCAGTTCGGCACCGACCCCCTGGGCCAGCCCCTGCACGATCACCACGGCGCCCCACTGGCTGCCCAACGCGGCCGAGACGATCGCGGCGACCAGCTCGCAGAACAGTGCGGCCCCCGGTTTGCGGATCACCAGTGCGCCGAGCACGGCCGGCACCAGCCACACCCCGTACAGCACCGCCTGAGCGGGCGGGAAGAAGGTGAACGCGGCCTCGGTGGCGGTCCAGATCAACCCCCACAGCCAGAAGACCACCCCGAACGCGACCGCGATCACCGAGGCGACCACGATGTCGACGGTCCGCCAGCTGCGGTCGACAAATGCATTCTGTTGCGTCATAGCTCGCTCCAACTCCCTGCGCTGGCATTACCCAGATCAGGTTCGAGGGTCTGCGGGACTCCCCGCACTCTCAGCGCTGTGTGCGCTCCCCTGTGGGACATAGGTTGTCCAACCGACGCTAGCACCGGTGGCACCGCGCCGACAGTGGGCGCGTCCCGGTGTGGTGGCGGGCACCCCTGCGCGGGTTATCGTGAACTGCCCGCCTTCACACCAGCGAGGGGACCAGCCCGCCGTGACCGCTGCCGATCGCACCGCGACGCGTCGGACGCGCCCAGGCGACGAGATCGACTGGGCCGCACCGGCCGACGACGACCTGCCCGGGTCCGGCGGCGGCGCCGGGCCGCCCGGTGGCCCGCGTCCGCCCCGACGCCGGCTGTTCGGTGACCGGGTCGGCTCGGTGGAGGTGCTCGCCTTCCTGCTGATCGGGCTGGTGATCTTCCGCGAGCCGTTGGCCAACCTGATCTCCGACCCCCGGCTGCAGACCTGGACCACGGTCTTCGTGTCGGTGATGGTCCAGGCGATGCCGTTCCTGGTCTTCGGGGTGGTGCTCTCCGCGGTGATCGCGGTCTTCGTGCCCCGGTCGTTCTGGGCGAAGGCGCTGCCGAAACACCCGGCGCTGGCGGTGCCGGTGGCCAGCGCCGCCGGGGTGGTGTTGCCCGGCTGCGAGTGCGGTTCGGTGCCGATCGCCGGGTCGCTGATCCGGCGGGGCGTCGCGCCGGCCGCCGCGTTGGCCTTCCTGCTCGCCGCCCCGGCGATCAACCCGATCGTGCTGGTGGCCACGGCGGTCGCCTTCCCGAACAACCCCGAGATGGTCGTCGGCCGGGGTGTCGCCAGCCTGCTCGTCGCGGTCGTGATGGGTTGGCTGTGGCTGCGGCTGGGGCGCACCGACTGGATCCGCCTGCCGCACCGCCCCGACCTGGACGACCTGTCCCGAGCGCGGGCGTTCTGGGCGGCGGTCCGGCACGACATCATGCACGCCGGCGGTTTCCTGGTGATCGGCGCGATGGCCGCCGCCAGTATCAACGTGCTGGTGCCGGAGCGCTGGTTGCAGACCCTCGCCGACAACCCGGTGCTGTCCATCCTGGCGCTCGCCGCACTCGCCGTGCTGTTGTCGATCTGCTCCGAGGCGGACGCCTTCGTCGCGGCCTCGTTGTCGCAGTTCTCGCTCACGTCACGGCTGGTCTTCCTGGTCGTCGGCCCGATGGTCGACCTGAAACTTGTCTCGATGCAGGCCGGCACGTTCGGGCGCAGATTCGCGTACCGGTTCGCTCCGGCGACATTCCTGATCGCCATCGTGGTGGCGGTCGCGGTGGGGACGGTGCTGTTGTGAACAAACAGGCTCAAGGCGTGGTGCTGCTGCTGCTCGGCGGCGCGGTGGTCCGGGCCAGCGTCACCGACATGTACCTGCGGTACGTCAAGGAAGCGCTGCAGCCGTTCCTGATCGCCGCCGGCCTGCTGCTGATCGCCGCAGCGGTCATGACGCTCTGGCACGACCTGCGACGGCGGTCGACACCGGCCCCCGCCGTCGGCGTACATGCCGGGCACGGCCACGCCGTCGACGACGGACCCGACGGCGCCGCCGACGACGGCCACGCCCATCACGAGCCGAGGGTGGGTTGGCTGCTGATCCTGCCGGTGCTCGGTCTGCTGCTGGTCGCCCCGCCGGCGCTGGGTTCGTACGCCGTCGCGCAGGCCGGCACCGCGTTGAGCAGCGAGCAGGCGTCGTCGGACTATCCGCCGTTGCCGGATGGCGATCCGGCCGAGATCAGCGTGCTCGACTACGCCTCCCGGGCGATCTTCGACGAGGGTCGGTCGCTGGACGGGCGCACCGTACGGCTCACCGGCTTTGTCACCGACGGCCCGGACGGTGAACCGATGCTGGCCCGGATCGTGCTTTCCTGCTGCGCCGCCGACGGCCGGCCGATCAAGGTCGGGATGGACGGCAGCGCCCCGGCCGGGCTACCGGCGGACACCTGGATCGAGGTGGTCGGCCGGTACAGCGACCGGATCGGCACCGACCCGGTGAACGGGGCCAGCATTCCCTATCTGGCGGTCGAGTCGTGGCAGCAGATCGACGCCCCCCGGCAGCAGTACGAGTAGAGGTTTCCCGCAGCGGTGTCCGGGGCACATTGCTGACCGCCGTTTGAGCGTGGGCGGTTCGGCAGGAGGACGATCGGACGTGGACCGGGAAACCGAAAAGGAACGCTGGCAGCGCAACTTCTCCGACCTGTTGCAGGAGCTGCGGGTCGCCCAGACGGGGGTGCAGATCCTCTTCGCGTTCCTGCTGACCCTGCCGTTCAGCAGCGGGTTCCCCGACACGAACGGGTTTCAACGGGACGTGTACGTGGTGGCACTGCTGGCAGCGGCCGCCGCCGCAGCGTTGATCATCTCGCCGGTGGCGTTCCACCGGGTGCTCTTCCGGCGTGGCCGTAAGCCGGAGCTGGTCCGGTTCGCCCACCGGATGGCCAGCGGCGGCCTCAGCCTGATGCTGGTCGCCATGGTCAGCTCGGTGCTGCTGGTCACCGATTTCATCCTGCCCCGACCGGTCGCGTTCGTGCTCAGCGGCCTCACCGGGGTGTGGTTCCTGATCTTCTGGGCCGCCCTGCCGTTCGTGCACCGTGGCTGGCTGGACGGCGACGAGGACGAGGACGAGGACAGCGACGAGGACAGCGACGGCGGTGCGGGTAGCGGCGGCCGGTCAGTGCCGGCCACGTAGGCCCAACGCCCGCAGCTCCAGCTCCGCCAACGCGTCGGTGACCGCCGGGTCACCCCGCCGCCACCCGGCGGCGACGTCCGGGCCCAGCGCGGCGATGGTGCCGAGCGGTCGGGTGGCCAGCGCCCGCAACGCCAGCAGATCCGACCCGGCCGGTACGCCGCGCAGTCGGGCCGCCGCGCTCGCCCGCCGGATCCAGCGCACCCGCAACGGCAGCCAGCCGAACAGCACCAGACCCAGCGGGAAGACCAGCATCGTGCCGGCCAGCACCAGGGCCAGCTCACCGACCAGGTCCTGCTGCTCCTGCCCAGCGGCGGCGACCGAACGGGCCGCCCCGGCGGCCTGCTCGAACGGCCCGGTCAGCTCGTCGCCGACCAGCGGCACCCGGCCGACCCGGCCGCCGACGTCGGCGAGGTTGTCGGCCAGCCCGGTGCCGGCGTTCTCCAGCGTCCGGCCAGCGCCGGCCAGCTCACCGACCCGGTCATGTAGCCAGCTGGCGGCACGGATCCACAAATAGACCCAGACGACGACGATCAGGTCGGTGGCGAGTTGCCGGGCGGCGCGCGGAAAGCGGTCGGCGTAGATCTGCATGCGCACAGCGTGCCGTACGAGGACCCGAATCGGGCGTGCGCGGTCACGTCGTCGAGGTACGCCGGGCGGCGCATTTCGGGCAGGTCCCGAAGATCTCCATCGTGTGGCTGACCCCGACGTAGCCGTGCTGCGCCGCGATCCGCTCGGCCCAGCTCTCCACCGCCGGCCCGGCCACCTCGACCGCGCTGCCGCACGAGCGGCAGACCAGATGGTGGTGGTGACCCTGGCTGCACCGCCGGTACAGGTGCTCGCCGCCGGGCGGGCGCATCACGTCGACCTCGCCGGAGTCGGCCAGCCCTTGCAACGTCCGGTAGACCGTGGTCAGACCGACCCGGTCGCCCCGCTGGCGCAGCATGGCGTGCAGCTCCTGGGCGCTGTGGAAGCCGGCTAGCTCGTCGAGGATGGCGCTGACCGCGCTGCGTTGCCGGGTGTTGCGCACCGTCGAGGGCTCTGCGGTGCCGGGCGTGGTGTCTCCAGTCCTCATTCAGGGCCTCCGGGACGGTTCTGACCGGGCCGGAGCCGGCGGCTGCTCACCGGACCTCCCGGGCATGACTGACAGCGTCCGCGACGATGTGCGCGACGTGTTCGTCGACCAGCGCGTATGCGATCTCCCGGCCACGTCGGGAGCCGTGCACCACCCCCGCGCCTCGCAGCACCCGCAGATGCTGGGACACCAGCGGCTGCGGCGCGCCGAGCTTCTGCACGAGTTCGTGGACACACCGCTCGCCCTGGGCGAGCTCGGTCACGATCGCCACCCGCAGCGGGGCCGAGAGCGCGCGCAGCAACTCGCTGGCGCTCTCGTACCCGTCGTAGCCGTTGGCCATCGTCACCCCGCAACGGTAACCAATACCGGAGCCGGATCGGCAGGCAGGCGGCTCAGCGGTGCTCGTCGCCGGGTCTGTACCAGGTCAGATGGGACGATCCGGGACCATCTCGGCGGGACGGTCCAGGACCACCTCGGGCGGTTCGACCTCGCGGGGCTGCCGGCGGTGCACGGCCAGCGTGCCGGCCCGGCGGCGCAGCAGCCGCCACGTTCCGGCACCGACGGCGGTGGCCGCGAAGGCGGCGATCGCCAGGATCACGATGGTCGCGCCCATCGCGGTGTCGGCGGTGCCGGCCAGCCACACCCCGCAGCCGGCGGAGGCCGTACCGATGATCATCGCCATCGCCATGGTGCTGCGGAAGCCCCGGGTGATCTGCTGGGCGGTCGCCACCGGGACCACCATCAGCGCGCTGACCAGCAGCAGGCCGACCGCCCGCATGGCGATGGTGACGGTCACCGCGGTGGTCACCGCGATCAGCAGGTTGAGGGTGCGCACCGGCAGGCCGGAGACCCGGGCGTACTCCTCGTCGTGACAGATGGCGAACAGCGCCGGCCGCAGCAGCAGCATCGCGGTCAGCACGACTGCGGCCAGCACCACGATCACCCACAGGTCCTCGACGGAGGCGGTGGTGAGCGAGCCGAAGAGGTACGCCATCAGGTTGGCGTTGCTGCGGTCGCCGGCCAGCCCGACCAGCATCACCCCGCCGGCGATGCCGCCGTAGAAGAGCAGGGCCAGCGCCATGTCGCCGGAGGTACGCCCGCGTTCGCGCAGCAGTTCGATGGCGACCGCGCCGACTGCGGCGGCGATCACAGCGGTGAGCACCGGGGAGCGGTCCAGCAGCAGACCGACGCCGACGCCGGTCAGCGCCACGTGGCCGACGCCGTCGCCGATCAGCGACATCCGGCGCTGTACCAGGTAGATGCCGAGGGCCGGGGCGGCCAGACCGATGACCAGGGCCCCGATCAGGGCCCGGATCATGAACTCGTACTGGAAGATGCTCATGTGTTCCACATCTGGGGCGGCTCCACCGCGGCGTGCGGGTGGACGTGGTCGTGTCCGGGGTCCGCGTGGTGGCCGGCCGGCGCAGGCACCGGGCCGTCGTGCACCACCTCGCCGTGGTGCAGCACCACGGCCCGGTCGATCAGCGGTTGCAGCGGACCGAGCTCGTGGGCGACGAGGAGCACCGTACCGTTGCCGGCCACGAACGCGCCGAGTGCCCGGGCGAACGCTTCCTGGCTGGCCGCGTCGACCCCGGCGGTGGGTTCGTCGAGCACCAGCAGTTCCGGTTCGCCGGCCAGCGCGCGGGCGATCAGCGTCCGTTGCTGCTGGCCGCCGGAGAGCGTGGCCACCGGGTCCCGGGCCCGGTCGGCGAGGCCGACGGCGGTCAGCGCCGCGGCGACGGCGGCCCGGTCGGCGGCACCGGGTGGCCGCAGTACGCCGCGACGGGCCAGCCGACCGGAGGCGACCACCTCGCCGACGGTGGCCGGTACGCCGCTGCCGGCACCGAGCCGTTGCGGGACGTAGCCGATCCGGTGCCATTGCCGGAACCGCGTCGCCGGCACGCCGAACAGGTGCACCGAGCCGCCGCGCAGCGGCACCAGCCCGAGCGCGGCGCGGATCAGGGTCGACTTGCCGGAGCCGTTGGCGCCCAGCAGCGCGACGACCTCACCGCTGGTCACGGTGAGGTCGACGGAGCGCAGTACGGTGCGGTTGTCGTAGCCGACCGCCCCGCGCGATACCTGGACGACGCTGGTGGTCACGAACATCCCAGGGCGGCGGTCAGATTGTTCAAATTGTTGTGCATCACCGAAAAATAGTCCCCGTCGGCGTCCGGCTGCAGTCCCTCGATCGGATCGAGCACCGCGGTCTCGGCGCCGGTCTCGTCGGCGATGGTCTCGGCGACGCTCGGGCTGACCAGGGTCTCGAAGAAGATCGTCGTCGCCTGGTGCTCCCGGGCCTCCTCGATCACCTCGGCGAGGCGCTGCGGGGTCGGCTCGTCCTCCGGGCTCAACCCGGTGATCGCGATCTGGTCGAGCTGGTAGCGGACGGCCAGGTAGCCGAAGGCGGCGTGACTGGTGATGATCTCCCGGCGCTCGCAGTCGGCCAGCCGCCCGGTGTACTCGGTGTCCAGGGCCGCCAACTCGGTGCGCAGCGCGGCGGCACGCTCGGTGTAGTCGGCGGCGTGGTCCGGGTCGACGGCGGCGAGACGCTCGGCCAGCGCGTCACCCACGGTGGCGAACCGGGTGGGGTCCAGCCACAGGTGCGGGTCCTTCGCGCCGGTCTCCTCGGCGTGGTCGGCCTCGTCTTCGTGGCCGGGTTCCTCCTCGGAGCCGTGCCCGTCCTCTTCGGGGTGCTCGTCGGCGCCGTCGTGGTCGTGGCTGTGCCCACCGTCGGTGGCGTCCAGCAGCGGCTCGACCTCCACCACGTCGAAGGCGTGGTCACCGGCCTCCTGCTCCACCGCGGCGTCGACGGCGGGCTGGAAGCCACTCAGGTAGACGACCAGGTCGGCGTCGCTGACCTCGCCGACCTGCCGAGGGCTGAGCTCCAGGTCGTGCGGCTCCGCTCCGGGGGGCGCGAGCCCGTTCACCGTGACGGCGTCGCCGCCGATCCGTTCGGCCAGGAACTGCAAGGGGTAGAAGGCGGCTACCACGCCGACCGTTGCGTCGTCGGCGGACCCGTCGCCGCCGTCCTGGGCGCAGGCGGCGGTGCCGCCCAGGGCCAGCAGGGCACCTGCGGTGGTGGCGACGGTACGGCGGAAGAGGTGGCTGTGCATCAGGCAACTGTCCGTGGCGACGATAATGATTGTCAAAAACGCATGGTTGCATGATTCGGTACCGCCCGCGACGAGCGCTAGAAGATCTTGGCGAGAGCGACCGCCACCAGCAGGGTGAGCGCCACCAGGCGGAACATGCGTCCGGCCGCCGGCACCGCCGGCCAGCTGCGACGTAGCAACCAGACCAGCCCGGCGGCCAGCACCAGCAGCGCCGCCGCGCCGACGACGCCCGGCGCGAAGAACCCGACCAGGACGAGCGCCAGGGCGGCGAGAAACGCCCCGGTCGGGCTGATCCGCCCGGGGCGGACCGGCGGCGACGGCTGCGTAGGCTGCATCCGACCGACTCTAGTCAGGAGGGGATGGCCGTGCTGGTGGTCAACCGGTTCGCCGTGCCGGAGGCGGACACGCCCGGCTTCGTCGATCGCGCCCGGGCCGCGCTACGGGCTCTGGCCGGCCGCCCGGGGTACCGGCGCGGCGCACTGACCCGGGCGCTGGAGGACCCGCAGCGCTGGTGCCTGGTCACCGAATGGGAGTCGGTGGGCACCTACCGGCGGGCGCTCGGCTCCTTCGAGGTGAAGGTGGACGCGACGCCGCTGCTCGCCGAATCGCTCGACGAGCCGTCCGCGTACGAGGAACTGGTCACTGCCGGGCCCGGCGAAGAACCCGCAGCCCACAGCAGTGACCGGGCGGCGGAGCCGGGACGGTGAGCCGACGGGCACTACCCTTTGCCCCATGACCGATCCCGGACCGGCGCAACCGCGCCCGCCGTCCGCCGTGCCCGACGAGGCGTCCCCGTGGCAGGCACCTTCACCGTGGGCGCCGCCGGACCGTCAGCCGCCGCCGCAGCCCGCTGCCACCGGACAGCCTGACGCCACGGCGGCCGCCGGCCCGGCGACCCCGGTGCCCGCCGGCCCTGGGGTCGCGCCGCCGTTCGCCGCGCCGCCGGCCGAGGGCCGTACCGCGCGGGTATGGATCGGGATGGGCGTCGCGGCGCTCGCACTGCTGCTGTGCTGCGGTGGCGGCACCGTCGCCCTGGTCGGACTGATCGTCACCGGCGCCGAAGCGATCGACGAACAGGCCCGGATCGCGGTCGGCGACTACTTCGAGGCGGTGAGCCAGCAGGACTTCGGCGCGGCGTACGACATGCTCTGCGCCGAGGCGCAGCGCCGCGAGTCGGCCAGCGAGTTCGCCCGGCGCCTCGCCACGGAGCCGGAGATCACCGCGTACGAGGTCGGTCAGGTCTCGGTCACCAGCCGGATCGTCGTACCGGTGGAGGTCGACTACGCCCGGGGCGGCGAGGACACCCTGCGGGTGTCGCTCAACCAGGACACCGGCACCGGTGAGCTAGAGGTATGCGGCGTCGAGGGGTAGCCTCCGAACATCTGCCAGATCAGCCCGTCCGCACATCCCCGCCGGCCGCCAGCCGGTGTAGGAGCAGCGCATGCCAGCCGACCGCATCGACGCCGTGGCCAGTCTCGCTCACCGGCGTGGTTTCGCGTTCCCGTCTGGTGAGGTCTACGGTGGCCAGCCGGTCGCCTGGGACTACGGGCCACTCGGCGTGGAACTCAAAGAGCATGTCCGCCGACAGTGGTGGCGGACGGTGGTGCAGCACCGCGACGATGTCGTCGGCCTCGACGCGGCGGTCATCCAGGCCAGGCCGGTGTTCACCGCGTCCGGCCTGCTCGACACCTACACCCAGACCCGGGTCCGGTGCCGGGCCTGCGACCTTACCCAGCCGCTGGACCGGATCGTCGAGGCGTTCACCGTACGCCGGGAACAGCCGGCCGCCGCTCTCGCCGAGCTCGCCTGCCCGAGCTGCGGCAGCCGGGGCAGCCTCACCGACCCGCAGCGGGTCAGCGGGCTGCTCGAGGTCTCGCCGGACCGTCCGGGGCCACCGGACCGGTACTACCTGCGGCCGGAGGCAGCACCGGGCACCTTCGTGAACTTCGCCAACGTGATGATCGCCGCCCGCAAGAAGCCGCCGTTCGGCATCGCCCAGGTCGGCCGGATCTTCCGCAACGTCGTCGGCCCCGGCGAGTTCCTGCTGCGCAGTCACGAGCGGGAACGGATGGAGTTGGAGTACTTCGTCGAGCCCGGAACCGACGACGACTGTCTGGAGTACTGGGCGCAGCAGCGGTGGGACTGGTACGTCGATCTGGGTCTCGCGCCACAGCAGTTGCGCCGTACCGAGGTGCCCCTCGCCGGCCTGCCGCAGCACGCCAAGCGGATCGTAGAGATCGAATTCCGGCTCGGTGGCGTTTATCAGGAATTCGTGGTGCTGGAAGGGATCACGAACCGTGCCGACTACGATCTGACCGCGCACGCCAAGCATTCCGGTGCCGATCTTTCCTATTTCGACCAGGACCGGGGCGAGCGGTGGGTGCCGTACGCGATCGAGCCGGCGGCGGACCTCACCGCGACGGTCTTCGCTCTGCTGCTGGCGGCGTACGACGAGGACGAGGCGCCGAACACCAAAGGCGGCGTCGACAAGCGGACCGTGCTCCGTCTCGACCCGCGGATCGCCCCGGTCAAGGTCGCGGTGCTGCCGCTGTCGCGCAACGCCGACCTCTCGCCGAAGGCACGTGACCTTGGTGCCGCGCTGCGCCGCCGCTGGATGGTCGAGTTCGACGATTCGCAGGCCATCGGTCGCCGCTACCGGCGGCAGGACGAGATCGGTACGCCGTACTGCGTCACGGTCGACTTCGAGACGCTGACCGACGACGCGGTGACCGTGCGGGACCGGGACACCATGGCGCAGCAGCGGGTGTCGCTGGACCAGGTCGAGCGGTACCTGCTGGAGCGGTTGCCGATCGGCTGACCACCCACCCGGGGCCGGCGCCGGGTGGGCCCGTGGAATCCTGGACGGCGTGTCTGCCACCGTGTCCCGGCCGGCCGGCGGGTCCGCGCCGGCCCTGCCGCCGCTGCCGCTCGGCCGTCACCAGGTGTGGCCACCGGTGGTCCTGGCGCCGATGGCCGGGATCACCAACGTCGCCTTCCGCCGGTTGTGCCGCGAGCAGGGCGGCGGACTGTACGTCTGCGAGATGATCACCACGCAGGCGTTGGTCGAGCGCAACCCGAAGACGCTGCGGATGATCGCGTTCACGCCGTCCGAACGCCCCCGGAGCCTGCAGCTGTACGGGGTCGATCCGCAGGTCACCGCAGCCGCCGTGCGGATCGTGGTGGAACGTGACCTGGCCGATCACATCGACCTGAACTTCGGCTGCCCGGTGCCCAAGGTCACCCGCAAGGGCGGTGGTGCGGCGTTGCCGTGGCGGCACCGGCTGTTCAGCCGGATCGTCGCCGGCGCGGTCCGGGCGGCCGCTCCGGCCGGGGTGCCGGTGACGGTCAAAATGCGTAAGGGCATCGACGACGATCACCTGACGTACCTGGACGCCGGGCTGGCCGCCCAGGAGGCGGGGGTCGCGGCGGTGGCGCTGCACGCCCGTACCGCCGCCCAGCGGTACTCGGGCACCGCCGACTGGGACGCGATCGGCCGGCTCAAGCAGACGCTGAGCGTGCCGGTGCTCGGCAACGGCGACATCTGGGAGGCCGACGACGCGGTGCGGATGGTGGCGCACACCGCCGCCGACGGGGTCGTCGTCGGCCGGGGCTGCCTGGGCCGGCCGTGGCTGTTCGCCGACCTGTCGGCGGCGTTCGAGGGCGGGTCCGGGCGGACGTTGCCGACCCTGGGCGCGGTCGCCGCCACCATGCGCCGGCACGCCGAACTGCTGGTCGACTGGTTCGGCACCGGACGGGACGGGCGGGCCGACGCCGAGCGGGACGGGTGCACCGACTTCCGTAAGCACGTGGCCTGGTATCTGAAGGGCTTCCCGGTCGGCGGTGAGCTGCGCCGGGCCCTCGCCATGGTGTCCAGCCTGGCGGAGCTCGACGCGCTGCTGGCCAAGCTCGACCCGGCAGAGCCGTTTCCCCGGCACACGTTGGGCCAGCCGCGGGGCCGGACGAACTCGCCGGGCAAGGTCTTCCTGCCGTACGGATGGCTGGCCAGCCGGGACGACGATTCCGTCCCGGCGGGGGCGGAGATCGCCGATTCCGGCGGCTGAATCCGCTGGCGGATCCCGTACTTCACACCGCTCGCCCGGAGTGATCCAGTACATCGGCGAATGCGCAGAACTGCGCACGGAAGCGCTCCCAGAACGCCCATCCGATCGCCACCCGTGTCGTTTCCTGTGCGGCTGGTCACCCACTACTGTCGGCTGGTCTCCCTCGTCGCTTAACCTGCGCCAACCAATGGCCATTGGTGAACCATCGTTCAGCGCCGAACGGCACATGGGAGGCCAACAATGGCGGAATCCGGCGGACCGGGCGACCCGTCCCGGCAGACAACCGATCACCACAGGTACGTCTACGACTTCACCGAGGGAAACCGTGACCAGCGGGATCTGCTCGGCGGCAAGGGGGCGAACCTGGCCGAGATGACCAACCTCGGCCTGCCGGTCCCACCCGGCTTCACCATCACCACCGAGGCGTGCCGGGCCTACCTGGCGACCGGCGCGGTACCGCCGGCTCTGCCCGACCAGATCGCCGCCGCCCTGGCCCGGCTGGAGCGCCAGCGCGGAAAACGGCTCGGTGACCCGGCCGACCCGCTGCTGGTCTCGGTCCGCTCCGGTGCCAGGTTCTCCATGCCGGGAATGATGGAGACGGTGCTCAACGTGGGCCTCAACGACGAGTGCGTGGCGGGGCTCGCCGCCCAGGCCGGCGGTGACGAACGGTTCGCCTGGGACTCCTACCGTCGGCTGGTCCAGATGTTCGGCCGGACGGTCTGCGGGGTCCCGGGGGAGGAGTTCGACCAGGCGCTGGAGGCGGCCAAGCGGGCCGCCGGCTCCGACGACGATCTCGCGCTGGACGCCGCCGCGCTGCGCGGACTTGTCCGGGCGTACCAGAAGATCTTCTTCGCGCACACCGGCCGGGACTTCCCGCAGGACCCCCGCGAGCAGCTCGACCTGGCGATCCGGGCGGTCTTCGACTCGTGGAACGCCGAACGGGCGGTGATCTACCGGCGTCAGGAGCGGATTCCCGCCGAGCTCGGCACCGCGGTCAACGTGGTGACGATGGTCTTCGGCAACCTGGGGCCGGACTCCGGCACCGGCGTCGCCTTCACCCGCGACCCGGCCAGCGGTGACCAGGGGGTCTACGGCGACTACCTGGCCAACGCGCAGGGCGAGGACGTGGTCGCCGGGATCCGCAACACGCTGCCGCTGCAGGAGCTGGCCCGGCTCGACCCCCGCTCGTACGACGAGCTGTTGACCATCATGGCCCGGCTGGAGAACCACTACCGGGACCTGTGTGACATCGAGTTCACCATCGAACGCGGCAAGCTGTGGATGCTGCAGACCCGGGTCGGCAAGCGGACCGCCGCCGCCGCGTTCGTCATCGCCAGCCAGTTGGTCGACGAGGGGATCATCGATCTGGACGAGGCGCTGCACCGGGTCAGCGGGGCGCAGTTGGCGCAGCTGATGTTCCCCTGTTTCGACCTGTCCGGCGCGCCGCCGACGATCGCCACCGGGGTGGGTGCCTCGCCGGGTGCCGCGGTCGGCAGGGTGGTCTTCGACTCGGCGCGGGCGGTCGAGCTGGCTCGGCAGGGTGAGCAGGTGATCCTGGTCCGGCGGGAGACCAACCCCGATGACCTGCCCGGCATGATCGCCGCGCAGGGCATCCTGACCAGCCGGGGCGGCAAGACCAGCCACGCCGCCGTGGTGGCCCGGGGGATGGGCAAGACCTGCCTGTGCGGGGCCGACGCTCTCGACATCGACGCCGGGGCCGGGCGGTTCATGGTCGGCGAGCTCACCGTCTCCGAAGGTGACGTGGTGTCGATCGACGGCACCAGCGGCTGCCTGTACCTCGGTGCGGTGCCGGTGCGCCCGTCCGAGGTGGTGCAGTACTTCGAAGGCGCCGTCGATCCGGCGAGCACCACCGACCCGCTGGTGCTCGCCGTACACCGGATCCTGTCCCACGCCGACGACCGGCGGCGGCTGGCGGTGCGCACGAACGCCGACACCGGCGCGGACGCCGCGCGGGCCCGGCGGTTCGGCGCCGAGGGGATCGGGCTGTGCCGCACCGAGCACATGTTCCTCGGCGACCGCCGGGAGCTGGTGGAGCGGCTGATCCTGGCCCGTGACGAGGCGGAGCGTGCGGCCGCGCTGGCCGAACTGCTGCCCCTGCAGCGGGCCGACTTCCGGGAGATCTTCCAGGAGATGGACGGCCTGCCGGTCACCGTACGGCTGATCGACCCGCCGCTGCACGAGTTCCTGCCGTCGCTGGAGGAGCTGGCCGTCTCGGTCGCCCTGGCGCAGGCCCGGGGTCAGGACGCCGGCCGCGACACGGCGCTGCTCGCCGCGGTGCGCCGGATGCACGAGCAGAATCCGATGCTCGGCCTGCGTGGCGTGCGGCTCGGCCTGGTCATCCCGGGGTTGTTCGCGATGCAGGTGCGGGCGATCACCGAGGCTGCCGTCGAGTTGGCCGCCGCCGGGCGCGATCCCCGCCCGGAGATCATGGTTCCGCTGGTCGGTGCGGTCCAGGAGCTGGAGACGGTACGCGCGGAAGCCGACCGGATCATCGCCGAGGTGCTCGGCGACCGGTCGGTCGAGATTCTGATCGGCACCATGATCGAGGTGCCCCGGGCCGCGTTGACCGCCGGCCAGCTCGCCGGATCGGCGCAGTTCTTCTCCTTCGGCACCAACGACCTGACCCAGATGGGCTGGGGATTCTCCCGTGACGACGTGGAGGGCGCGTTCTTCTGGCGCTACCTGGAGCTGGGCATCTTCGGTATCTCGCCGTTCGAGTCGATCGACCGGGACGGGGTGGGCCGGCTGGTGCGGATCGCCGTCGAGGAGGGCCGCGTCGCCCGGCCCGGTCTGAAGATCGGGGTCTGCGGCGAGCACGGCGGCGACCCCGACTCGGTGCACTTCTTCCACGAGGCGGGCCTGGACTATGTGTCCTGTTCACCGTTCCGGGTGCCGGTGGCCCGGCTGGAGGCCGGCCGGGCGACGGTCGAGTCGACCGGCTCGGACAGTCGCTGACCGACCGCTGGCGAAGAGCGGCCGGGCACCCTGGGGGGCGGGAGGGTGCCCGGCCGCCGCCTCGGCCGACGCCGTCCGGCGTGGCCTTGGTCGGTACCGCCGTCGTCGGCGTCGGTCAGAACCGGCGGCGCGGTAGCGCCGGGTTGTACGGCAGGGTCGCCATCGGGGTGCGGACCGCCAGCGGCGCATGGTTGTCCAGCAGGCCCGGCACCGGTGCCGCGACGTTGCCGGCCGGTCTGCTCCGCAGCAGCTCGTCGAGCACCCGGGCGGCCCGGCGGCCATGCGCGTGCAGCAGGCCCGGATCGGTGCCCGGTCCGGCGAGTACGGCGAGCAGCGCCCGGTCGCCCACCGGGTAGAGGGCGACCTGGCCACGGTTGCCGTGGATGACGGTCTCCCGCAGGTCACCGTGGCCGGCGGTCATCGCGAACCGCCGCCCCAGGCCGACGCTGGCGGCGGCCAGTGCGGCGATGCTCTCCGCTTCGGCGTTGGCGAGGTCGTGGGTGATCAGCAGGCCGTCCACCCCGGTCAGTACGGAGCCGGTCACGTCGGGCACCCGGCGGCGTAGCCCGTTCAGCTCGGTAACGATAGCGGTGTCAGTGTCCACCGGCGGTCTCCTTCACTCGATCGTCCGGTTGGCTGGTCGCCGACCTCGTCCCGACCGACCCGCCGCAGGCGTACGGGCGGGTGGTGGCCGGGTGGGGCGGGCGACCGCGGTCGGCGCGGCGTCGGCGACGTTGCGCGCCGCGCGACGGTGGGACGCAGGGTTCCGCCACCGGGCCGGGCGGGGTGCCGGCGGGCCTCGGTCGGTCGATGATCGACACCAGCTGGTTGTCCAATCGTCCGGTCGAGGCGGCAGTGACGATGTGCTCCTGGCACGTTACCGCAGGCGATGTTTCTTTGTGGACCCGTAACCATCGGCAATCGGACAGCAACTGATAACTGATCGGCTATTGCGAACGATCATCAAACTGACTTCGGGTGTTTGGCCCGTCACCCTGCCGGGGCGGTGGTGGCCGCCGTACGGTAGGCCTGGAACCGGGTTCCGTACGACCTCAGGAGGTGGCCGGTGGCAAGTCAGTGGGAGACCCTGGTGGTCGACGCCCACGACCCGGCCCGGCTGGCCAGGTGGTGGGCGCAGGCGCTCGGCTACCAGATCGTGCACGAGGCGCCGGACGAGGTGGAGATCCGGCGCTCGCCGGACCAACTGCCCGGGCTGATCTTCGTCCCGGTACCGGAGAGCAAGCAGTTGAAGAACCGGCTGCACATCGACCTGCGTCCGACGGATCAGGCAGCGGAGGTCGAGCGGCTGGTCGACATGGGTGCCCGCCGGGTCGACATCGACCAGGGTGACGTCACCTGGATGGTGCTGGCGGATCCGGAGGGCAACGAGTTCTGCGTACTCAGCGGACGTGGCTGAGTGGCCCGCTCGACCGCGGCCTGCAGCAGCAGCAGGAACGTCCGGCCGTCCGGTCCGTCGCCGAAGCCCAGCCAGCAGGACTCGGGCCGGCCGTGGGTCTGCCAGCGGGCGGTGACCAGGATGCCGTCCGCCGCCGGCAGGGCCAGCGCCAGCGTGGCCAGTCGGGCCGACCGGGCGTAGCCGTGCGGCGGGTCGTCCCCGGCCGTGACCAGGTGCCGGCCGAGCAGGATGTCGACCCGATGATGGCGGCGCGGTGGTCGCGTCGACCGGGTCGGGCCGGTCGAAGTGGTCAGACAGCAGGCGCTGGCGCCGGCCAGCTCTCCCATGAGCTGGCCGGCGCAGTGCTCCTCGACGGCGTACCGCATCGGTTCGGCGACATCGCAGATGTGTACGAGCCGGCTGGTACGGGTCCACCCCTGGTCAGCCACGCCCCGATTGTGGGCTGGTCGGTGCGGTCCCGCAGGGCCCACGTCAACATCACGACACAACCGGAAACCATCCCGCAATCGTGACCCGATCGGGTGACGGCACCCGCCGTCCGAGGAGTCCGGTTCGCCGCCCTGCCGGGCCAGCAGCCCGGCGGTTGACCGCTCTGCCGGCCTGGTCTGGCTGCCGGTTCGCCGCCCTGCCAGGGCGGTTAGGCTGCTGAAGGTGAGTGCCTCTCCGGACGGCCCGGCGGTTGGTCACGCCGCCGACGCGCACCGCTTGATGCCGGAGCCGGCCAAGGACACCGGCTACGGGCGCAGCCCGTACGAGCGGGACCGGGCCCGGGTGCTGCACTCGGCCGGGTTCCGGCGGCTGGCGGCCAAGACCCAGGTGCATCTGGCGGACCCGAGCGGCGCGGACGGCGTACCCCGGACCCGGTTGACCCATTCGTTGGAGGTCGCGCAGATCGCCCGCGAGATGGGTGCCCGGCTCGGCTGTGACCCGGACGTGGTGGATGTCGCGGGCCTGGCTCACGACCTCGGACACCCGCCCTTCGGACACAACGGTGAGCGGGCGCTGGACGAGGTCGCCGCCGGCTACGGCGGCTTCGAAGGCAACGCGCAGACGCTGCGGGTGCTCACCCGGCTGGAAGCCAAGGTGATCGGTCCGTCCGGCGACTCCGTCGGGCTCAACCTCACCCGGGCCTCGCTCGACGCGACCTGCAAGTACCCCTGGCCACGCGGGCCCGGCGAGCGCAAGTTCGGGGTGTACGCCGACGACCAGCCGGTGTTCGCCTGGCTGCGCGACGGCGCGCCCGACGGCCGGCGGCGCTGCCTGGAAGCACAGGTGATGGACTGGGCCGACGATGTCGCGTACTCGGTGCACGACCTGGAGGACGGTATCCATGGCGGCTACATCGACCTCGGTCGGCTGATCGCGGATCCCGACGAACAGGCCGCGCTGGCAACGGACGTCGCCGCGGTGTACTCCACCGAGTCCGCTGACGACCTGGCCGGCATCCTGGCCGAGTTGCTGGCCCGACCGCAGTTGCGGCTGCTGGTCGGCTACGACGGCAGCCACCCGGCCCAGGCGGCGCTGAAGGGCACGACCAGCATGCTCACCGGGGCGTTCGTCGCCGCCGCGGTGTCGGCCACCCGGGAGCGCTCCGGCGGGCTGCCGGTGCGGCGGTACGCGGCCGATCTGGTGGTGCCCCGGGTGGTGCGCGCCCGGTGCGCGTTGTTGAAAGGGCTGGCGCTGCGCTACGTGATGCGTCGGCCCGGTGCCGCCGCCGGCTACCTGCGGCAGCGGGAGGTCCTCGCCGAACTCGTCGAGGCGTTGACCGCGCACGCCCCGGCCGGTCTGGACCCGGTCTTTCTCCCATTGTGGTCGGACGCGCCGGATGACCGGGCCCGGGCCCGGGTGATCATCGATCAGGTTGCGTCACTCACCGATCTGGCGGCGATCTCCTGGCACCGGCGGCTGACCCGGCCGGCGGGGCGGCCGGGTCCGACCCGCGTCTGATCCGGTTCACGGCCGGTGGCTCACTCAGCCCTCGGCCGGCGGGCGGACCGCGACCAGGTCTGCGGCGAGCAGCGCCGACCACCAGGTCTCGACGTTCGACAGCGACCCGGAGATGATCCGTGGCTGATCGCCCTCGGTGAGCAGGGTCAGGGCCGAACCGTCCGGCCAGGCCAGCACCCAGCCGGCGATGTGCGGGAGTTCGTCCTCCGGCGCCAGCTCGGCGTCCCGGCTGCGGTAGAGGGCACACAGTCGGGGCGCTTCGTCGAGGGCGATCACGTCCAGGTGGTCGGTGGCGCTGGTCTCGGGCAGCAGCTGGGGCATGGGGGTGCCTCCTCCTTCGGGCTGGGGATCCGGCAATGTAGACAAGACACAGTGAATCGTGAAGAAAGAGAAACAAGCCAGCGAACGGTTCACTAGGTACGACACAGACAGTATTGCCCTGGTTACAGGGAAGGACAAGGTCTGTTCTTCGGCGAGGCGTGGAAAGTGCGTATTGACAGAAGCCTGCCTGGTCAGGGCGGGGTTCGGGAGGTCCGCCGCAGCCGGTGGGGTGCCGGGACCAGGCTCCCGGCACCCGCACCGTCGGTGATGGTGGCGGCAGGGCAGGATGTACCTCGAAGGAGGGCGGCAGAGCATGGCAGGTCGGATCCGGGACGAGGACATCTCGCTGGTGCGGGAGCGTACGTCGATCGCCGACATCATCTCGGAGAGCGTCACGCTGAAGTCGGCCGGTGGCGGCAACCTCAAAGGGCTCTGCCCCTTCCACGACGAGAAGACGCCGTCGTTCACCGTGGCACCCAGCCGGAACGTGTACTTCTGTCACGGTTGTGGCAAGGGCGGGGACGCGATCACCTTCCTGATGGAGGCCGAGCACCTCACGTTCGTCGAGTCGGTGGAGCGGCTCGCCGCCCGCGCCGGGATCCAGCTGCGCTACATCGAGGCCGGTCCCGCGCCAGTACGCCAGCAGACTGGTCAACGGCAACGGCTGACCGCGGCACACGCCGCCGCGGTCGAGTTCTACGTCGACCGGCTGACCGATCCGGCGGCCCGGCCGGCCCGCGAGTTCCTCGCCCGCCGGGGATTCGACCGGGCTACCGCCGAGCGGTACGCGTGCGGCTTCGCCCCGGACGCGTGGGACGAGCTGACCCGGCACCTGCGCCAGCGGGGCTACACCGCCCAGGAGCTGATCACCGCAGGGCTGGCCCGCCAGGCCCGGTCCGGCTCGTTGATCGACCGCTTCCGGCGCCGCCTGCTGTGGCCGATCCGGGAGCTCAGCGGCGACGTCATCGGCTTCGGCGCGCGCAAGCTCTTCGACGACGACGACGGACCCAAGTACCTGAACACCCCGGAAACCCCGATCTACAAGAAGTCCCACGTGCTGTACGGGATCGATCAGGCGAAGCGGGAGATCGCCCGGCAGGGCAGGGCAGTGATCGTCGAGGGCTACACCGACGTGATGGCCTGCCACCTGGCCGGGGTGCCGACCGCCGTCGCCACCTGCGGCACCGCCTTCGGGGCGGACCACATCGGCGTACTGCGCCGGCTGCTGATGGACACCGAGGCGGTCGCCGGGGAGATCATCTTCACCTTCGACGGGGACGCCGCCGGGCAGAAGGCGGCGCTGCGCGCGTTCGAGGAGGACCAGCGTTTCGTCGGGCGTACCTTCATCGCGGTCAGCCCGGACAACATGGATCCGTGCGATCTGCGGCTGGCAAAGGGCGACCTCGCCGTGCGCGACCTGGTCGCGCGCCGGGAACCGCTGGTCGACTTCGCGCTGCGGCAGGTACTCAGCCGGTTCGACCTGGACACCGTCGATGGCCGGGTGGAGGCGATGCGGCGGGCCGCGCCGCTGGTGGCGAAGCTCAAGGACCGGGACAAACGCCCGGAGTACGTGCGCAAGCTCGCTGGCGACCTCGGCATGGAGGTCGAACCGGTGCAGCGGGCGGTGCTCGCGGCGGCGGCCGGGCCGCAGCGGACCGCCGGCGGCCGGGCCGCGATGCCCGAGCCGGCGGCGCCGAAGCCCCGCAACCAGCCGGACGAGCCTCAGGCGCTGGTCGAGCGGGAGGCATTGAAGCTCGGGCTCCAGGTGCCGGTGCTCGCCGGTCCGATGTTCGACAATCTCGGCGCGGAGGTCTACCAGCATCCGGTACACGCCGTGCTACGGGACGCGATGGCGCAGGCCGGCGGGGCCGCGGCCGCCGCCACCGGAGCGGTGTGGATCGAGCGGGTCCGGGACAACTGCGCCGACCTCGCGGCCCGGGCGTTGGTCGCCGAGCTGGCGGTGGAACCGCTGCACGTCGACCGGGACGCGGACCCGTACTACGTCTCGGTGACCCTGGCCCGTCTGCAGTGGGGGGCGGTCACCACCCGGATCCGGGAGCTGAAGTCGAAGGTGCAGCGGATCAATCCGGTCACCAACCAGGACGAGTATCTGACCCTGGCCGGAGAGCTGTTCTCCCTGGAACAGCATGCGCGTGCGCTGCGTGAACAAGCCGTGGGAGGGTTGTGACGGTGTGGAGTCTTTTCCGGCGTGGCGCACGGCTACCGGCCGACCAGCGGCCGCCGCTGGACCGTGACGAGCGGTTGCTGGCCTGGAGCGGGACCGCGACCGGCGCGCTGGTCGTCACCAACCGGGGCCTGTGGTTGCCGGGCCGGGACACCCGGCTCGGCTGGCACCAGGTGCACAAGGCGGTCTGGTCGGGCGAGACGCTGGTCGTCACGCCGGCCGAGACGGTGTCGGAGCACGACGGCTACACCGTGGTCGCCGACGGACCGGCGATCTCGTTCGACCTGTCGGACCCGGGAGACGTCCCGGACCAGATCCGGACCAGGGTGACCCGGTCGGTCGGCTACAGCATGCACCATCAGCTGGACGGTGGCGGGGCTCGGGTGGTGGGCCGGCGGGTGTCGGGCATCGACGGCCTGAGCTGGACGGTGCGCTACGACGCCGGCATCGACACCGACGCGGCCTGGCTGTCCGACCGTACCGCCGAATTGGTGGCCGCGGCCAGGGCGTCGGTCGAGCAGCAGCCGTGACCACCTGTCGCGGTGGAGTGGTCCGGTAGCGGATGCGTCCGGGCCGGTACGTCGGCTCAGCTGGCGGTGAAGACGTGGTCGCTGATCATCCTGGTGGCGCCGGTCAGACCGGCCTGGTCGCCCAGCTCGGACAGGACGATCGGCATGTCGCCGGTGGCCAGCGGCAGTGAGCTGCGGTAGACGACGCCTCGGATCTCGGCCAGCAGCGCGTGACCCATCCCGGCGAGCCCGCCGCCGATCACCACCATTCCCGGGTTGAAGAAGCTCACCAGCCGGGCCAGCACCTGGCCGACGCGTCGTCCACCGTCGCGCACCATGCCGACCGCGACCGGGTCGCCGGCGGCGGCCGCCCGGGTGACGTCCAGCGCGGTGAGCGTGCCGATCCGGGCGAGTTGCTCGGCGAGCTGGTCGGAACGCCCGGCTCGGGCGGCGGCGACCGCGTCGCGGGTCAGCGCCGCACCGCCGAAGTACGCCTCCAGACAGCCGACGTTGCCGCAGAGGCACTGCGGCCCGTTCTCGTCGACGGCGGTGTGGCCGATGTCGCCGGCGCAACCGTTGGCCCCCCGGTAGACGTCCCCACCGACCACTATTCCGGCGCCGATCCCGGCACCGATCTTGACGAACAGGAAGTCGTCGAACGAACGGGCGATGCCGGCGTGTTTCTCACCGAGCGCCATGATGTTGACGTCGTTGTCGACCAGCACCGGGCAGCCGAGTTCGGTGCTGAACATCTCCCGGACCGGGAAGCGGTGCCAACCCGGCATGAACGGTGGCGATACCGGCACGCCTTCGTGGAAACTGACCGGACCGGGCACCCCGACGCCGGCGCCGGTGAACCGGGTGGTTCCCGAGTCGGCGGCGAGTTTGGTGACCAGTTCGAGCGCCTGCGCGATTACCGTCGTCGGGCCCTGGCGTAGTTCGGTGCCTTCGGTCATCCTGGCCACGACCTGCAGTTCGCCGTCGGTGAGCGCCACGTCCAAGGTGCTCGCGCCGATGTCGATGCTGAGGAAGCGGGTGGCGGCGGGGATCCGCACGATCGACGACGGACGACCGCCGCGGGACGCGGCCGGACCGGCGGTCTCCACCAGACCCCGGTCGATCATCCGGTCGAGCTCCGTGGCCACCTTCGACCTGGAGAGGCCGACCGCGTCGCCGAGCTCGGCGCGCGAGCACGGGCCGTCGCGGAGCAGGCGCAGGATCTGCGCCTGGTGCGTGTTCTCCGGCCACACTCCCAGCACGTTGGTCATGTCCTTTACCTAAGTCCGGCACGTGGCGTCGTCCGACGTGGAGTGCCGGTGGACACGCGGGCGAAGCGAACCGGCGTGGGCAGGGACCGGGCGAGGTGACGAACTCGCCCGCCGACCCGGGAGTAGCGAGTCAGGATGGCAAACTTAGTACATTGAAGTCTAAACTTCAAGACGTTCGTACCATACTTTGTCCTCAATCTGACGAAAGGCGCCTTGCTCGCGAAACTCGCTGGCGTCCCTGTCGGGGCCGCGCGGTAGCGTCGTGGCCGTGACTGAACGGGGTAGCGGACCACTTATCCACGCACGCGGTCTGGTCAAGCGGTTCGGGGCGTTCACCGCGGTCGCCGGCATCGACGTCGATGTCGCGCCCGGTGAGGCGTTCGGCTTCCTGGGACCGAACGGCGCCGGCAAGAGCTCCACCATGCGGATGGTGGGCTGCGTCTCCCCGCCCAGCGGCGGCATTTTGCGAATCCTCGGGATGGATCCGCAGCAGGACGGCCCGGCGATCCGGGCCCGGCTCGGCGTCTGCCCGCAGCTGGACAACCTCGACCAGGACCTGACGGTACGGGAGAACCTGGTCAGCTACGCTCGCTACTTTCAGATCCCGCGACCGGTCGCCCGGCGACGCGCCGACGAGCTGCTCGACTTCGTACAGTTGCGCGATCGGGCGGGCAGCAAGGTGGAGCCGCTGTCAGGCGGCATGAAACGCCGACTCACCATCGCCCGTGCCCTGGTCAACGAGCCGGACATCGTGCTGCTCGACGAGCCGACCACCGGGCTGGACCCGCAGGCCCGGCACCTGGTGTGGGAGCGGCTGTTCCGGCTCAAGCAACGGGGCGTCACGCTGGTGCTGACCACGCACTACATGGACGAGGCCGAGCAGCTCTGCGACCGACTCGTGGTGATGGACGGCGGTCGGATCGTCGCCGAGGGCTCGCCGCGGGACCTGATCACCCGCTATTGCACCCGTGAGGTGGTCGAACTCCGGTTTCCGACCGACGACCAGGACAGCTTCGCCGGCAAACTGGGCGGAGTCGCCGAACGCACCGAGGTGCTGCCGGACCGGATCCTGCTCTATACCGGCGACGGCGACGGGGCGCTCAACGAGGTGCACCGCCGTGGGCTGGCGCCGACCAGCGCGTTGATCCGGCGCAGCGGTCTGGAGGACGTCTTCCTGCATCTCACCGGCCGGACCCTGATCGACTAGAATCGGCCGGGCATGATCGCGCAGACCGACCGGCTGTCACTACGCCGCTTCACCATCGACGACCTGCCACTGCTCGTCGAGCTGGACAGTGACCCCGAGGTGATGCGGTACCTCACCGGGGGCAGACCGACCCCGGCCGAAACCGTACGCCGCGAGGTCCTGCCCGCGATCCTGCGTGATTATCTGCGCTTCCCGGGCTTCGGCAAGTGGGCCGCCATCGAACGCTCCAGCGGTGCCTTCATCGGCTGGTTCGCGCTGAAGCCGGCCGCTGCCGGTCCGGCTGTCACCGGTCCGGCCGGCGCCGGTACCGCCAGCGGGGTGGTCAACGGCCGGGGCGGCCGGCTGGCGATCACCGAGGTGGAGCTCGGGTACCGGCTGCGGCGCGCCTCCTGGGGCCGGGGGTACGCCTCGGAGGGTGCCCGGGCGCTGCTGCGGATGGCGTTCGACCACCCGACCGTCGATCGGGTCTTCGCCGAGACGATGGCGGTCAACGTCGCCTCGCGGCGGGTGATGGAGGCGGCCGGGTTGCGCCTGGCCCGCTGCTTCCACCTGCAGTGGGACGATCCGATCGAGGGCGTCGAGCATGGCGAGGTCGAGTACGAGGTGCGCCGGGTCGACTGGGCGGCGCACGCTGCGGCGGCCAGCGGCACCCGGACGATGCCGGTAGCCCGGATACCGCCGGCGGTCGAGGGCAACCGCCCGCACTGACGGCGGGGTCGCACTGACAGTTGGGTCGCCACCCGGGGCGGGTGGCGGTTCCGGATCCGGCCCGGTGGCCGGACCGGGCCCGGCGAGGGTTCAATCTGCGGCTGGCCCTGCGGCAGCAGGGCTGGCTGCCCGAGGTCCATCCGTTTCCCGATCCGGCCGAACCGGACCTGGTTGCCCGGGTCGTCCCCGGTCGTACCGCCGCACCGCACCCGCAGCTCGCGGCGCTGGCCGATGCCATCCCCCGGCGACACACCAACCGCTGGCCGTTCGCTCCGGCGGTCGTTCCGGCCGACGTGATCGAGGATTTGGTCGTCGCCGCACGTCGAGAGGAAGCAGAGTTCGCCGTCGCCGGTGCCGTCGCCCGAGGTGCGATTCTCACCCTCGCCCGCAGCGCCGAACAACGGCAGCGGGCCGACGGCGCCTACCGCCCGGAACTGGCCCGATGGACAATGCCCGGGCACGGGCGGCGGGAGGGGATTCCCCGCTCGGCGATCGGTCCGTGGGACGCCCTGGAATCCCTGCCGATCCGTGACTTCGGCCTGGTGGCTCCGCGTCTGACCAGGTCCACCGAACGCTTCGAGCCCTACCCCACCATTCTCGTGCTGTCCACCACGGGCGACACCGAGCGGCAGTGGCTGGCCGCCGGGCAGGCGCTGCAACGGGTGCTGTTGCTGGCCACCGTCGAGAACCTGGCGACCACCCCGATCAGTCAGCCGCTGGAGATACCCGGGATTCGGCAACTGCTGGCCAACCAGCGGCGGGGGACCGTGGCACAGATGGTCGTCCGGGTCGGCTACGGCCAGCCGGCCCAGGCCACGCCGCGACGCCCGCTGGCCGAGGTGCTCTGCACCGTAGCCCGGGCGGCGGACCCAGGAGACGGAAATCCCGATGAGGACGTCCCGCCGTCGCCGTAGAGTACGCCGGGCCGGCGAATCCCGGACCGTCATCCCGGGGCGTCGTTTCCACGGGGTGTCGTACCCGGCGGTACAACGTCGGCCGGGGACCGGGTGCGAGGGAGGGCGACGGGATGTCCGGGACAGACACTGGCGCGACGCCGACGGCCACGACAACCGCGCAGCTGACCGGGCCGCGCGGCCTCCGGCCGGCGTTGAGCGTCCTGGAAGCCAACCTGACCGCCTACCGGCGGACCTGGCGGTCGTCGGTCTTCTCGTCGTTCCTGCTGCCGCTGTTGACGGTGCTCAGCTTCGGCGTGGGGGTGGGAGCCTACGTCGACCAGGGGGTCGGCGGGTTCAGCTATCTCGACTGGATCGTCCCCGGTCTGATCGCTTCCACCGCGTTGCAGGTGGCCATCGGGGAGTCCTCCTGGCCGGTGCTGGGCGGGTTCACCTGGCAACGGACCTACTACTCACAGATAGCCGCCCCGTTGCGGATCGCCGACATCGTCGGCGGGCTGCTTGCCTTCGTCCTGCTGCGGGTGCTGGCCAGCGCCGTCGCCTTCCTCGCGGTGGCCGCCGCCTTCGGCGCGCTGCATTCGGGTTGGGCGGTGCTGACCCTGCCGGTCGCCGTGCTGCTGGCAGCGGCCGTCGCCCTGCCGGTGGCCGCCTTCGCAGCCACCATCCGCAGCGACAGCTACATGGTCATCGTGTTCCGGTTCGCGGTCATCCCGATGACCCTGTTCGCCGGAGTGTTCTTTCCGGTGGAGTCGCTGCCGGTGACAGTGCGCTGGCTGGCGTACCTGTCGCCGCTCTGGCACGGGGTCGACCTGTGCCGGGCGGCCTCGCTGGGCATCCCGGCCTGGTCCGCTACCGGGCATCTCGGCTACCTGGGACTCTGGGTGGCGGCCGGGTGGTGGCTGGCCGTCACCCGGTTCCGCAAGCGTCTGATCCACTAGAGAGCGTCTGATCCACTACAGGAGGCAACGGTGGTGACCCTCGTCCTGCCGCAGGTGCTCGGGGTCGGCGCGGCCGTGCGGCGGGCCGGGTCGGTGATGGAGCGCAACGCGGCCGCCCTGAAGTCCGCGTACTGGGTGGTGATGATCTCCGGGGTGGTCGAGCCGTTGCTCTACCTGTTCTCGATCGGTGTCGGCGTGGGCCGGCTGATCGGGGACATCACCCTGCCGGACAGCGGGGTCGTCATCGGGTACGCCGCGTTCGTCGCGCCGGCGATGCTCGCCGCCTCGGCGATGACCGGTGCGTTGTCGGAGACGACGTTCAACTTCTTCGCCAAGATGAAGTTCGTCAAGCTCTACGACGGGATCCTGGCCACCCCGGTCCGCCCGACCGAGTTGGCCTTCGGTGAGCTCGGTTGGGCGATGGCGCGGGGCAGTATCTACTCGGCGACCTTCCTGCTGGTGATGGTCGTGATGGGGCTGACGACGGTCCCCCGGGCACTGCTGGCGTTCCCGGCTGCGGTCCTGGTCGGGTTCGCCTTCGGCGGGCTCGGCATGGCGCTGTCCACTTACATGCGTAGCTGGCAGGACTTCGACCTGATGGGCTCGGCCCAGTTCGCGGTCTTCCTGTTCTCCGGGACGTTCGTGCCGGCGCAGGCGTACCCGTCGGTGCTGCGCTGGCTGGTCGAGTTGACCCCGCTGTACCGGTCGGTCCATCTGATCCGGGCGATAGCTGTGGACACCGTCGGGTGGATGCAGTTGGTCGACGTCGGCTATCTGGTCGGAGTGACGGCGCTCGGGCTGACCGTCGCCGGGCGTCGGGTCGGCCGGCTGCTCTGCAACTGACGTCGTACGAGCACCCTTCTGCGACAGTCATCGATGTATGGCGGCTTGCGGTGGAGACTTCTGGCTGGTAGAAGACAAAGCCATCGGTTGTTCACCTGAAAGTTTGGTTCGTCGGGGTCTTTCTTTCCCCTGGTCTCTGGGGTTAATGTCTGCCCCAGACGTAACACCAGCGACACAGCGTCGTAAACGCCGGTCGCGATCAGGGCCACCAGGGCCCGAGCTGTCTCCCGCCAGGGGCGTGGCGGAGGCAGCCGCGGTTCGGGTCGGTGCCGCCACCGCGGCACCGACCCGAACCCCACTCATCCGAACCCCCGCCCCGGGGTCGTGCGTTTCGGCGGCGTGCGACTCCGTACACCCCGACCCTCCTCACTCGTCATCGGCGGCTCTGCGAGCCGCTGCAGAAAGGTGGACAGAATGGACGAGGTGCTACGCCGCAACGGGCAACTCTCGCCACCCAATCCGGCGCTCACCCGCCGCAACATCCTCGCCGCATCGGCCGGTGCCGCTGCCGTGCTCGGTGCGGCCGGGCTGCCGGTGCTGCAGACCAGCCGTCCGGCCCGGGCCGGCGGCGGCTGGTCCGTGGACCCGCTGATCCCCGAGCAGAACCGGGGCATCATCCTCTACTCGGTCCGGGACCGCATCCGGGCCGCCCCGGACGACAGCGGCGTGCCGTACGGCTTCGAGCGGGTCCTGGCCCGCCTGGCGGAACTCGGTTACAAGGAGATCGAGTTCGCTGGTTACACCCAGAGCGAGGAGATCCTCGGACGGCAAATCACGCCGACCGAGATCCGCAAGATCCTGGACGACAACGGCCTGGTCGCCAACGGCACCCACGCCAGGATCAATGCGGAGACGTTCCAGCAGGAGCTCGACATCGCCGAGGAACTCGGCATGAAGAACATCGGCACCGGCAGCGACCCGACCCGCAGCGACTACCAGTCGGACTGGGACGAGGCCGCGGACCTGTGGAACGAGCTCGGCCGGCAGGCCAAAGAGCGCAAGATGCGGCTCTACACCCACAACCACGACGCGGCGTACAATTTCCTGCTCGACTCCGGTCCGCTGGACGAGCAGGGACGGCCGACCCGGTCGTCCGGTGTCCGCAAGCTCGAGTACTTCATGGCCAAGACCGACGCGAAGTACGTCTACTTCGAGATGGACATCTACTGGGGCTACGTCGCCCGGCACAAGCACCACACCTTCGTCAACTCGGCCGGCCGGGAGCGGACCCGGGTGTTCGACCCGCTGCTGACCGTGGCCCGTCGGCCCCGGCGGTTCCCGCTGTTCCACGCCAAGGACGGCAACAAGAACCCCGAGCTGAGCAACGGCTACGAGATGACGCCGATGGGCGACGGCGACATCAACTTCCAGCAGTTCTTCCAGACCATCGGGCACTACGACTTCCACCACGCCAACTGGGAGCAGGACACCGCTCCCGGTGGTTCGGCGAACCCCGGCCAGTCGCTGGAGTTCGCCGAGCGCAGCTACCAGCACATGTCGGAGCTGACCGTCTACAGCCAGAGCGAGTGATCCACCGGTCGCCGGCCACCCGGCGCGGCGGCCACTGATCCAACCGCGCGAGCCCGTCCGGGGTGCCGACCGCCGCCACGGCGGCGGTCGGCACCCCGGTTCCGCCTGCCCGGTTCCGCCCTCGTCGTGAAGGGGCGGTCCGTCGATCCCTCGTGCTCTGAACCAGATTCATCGGGCCAGGTCAACCCCTGTTCGAGCATGCCTCACCAACTTCTGTCACGATCAGAAAAAGTTTTGCTTCAGCAGACCGAAACTCTGGACACGAGACTGAGAAGACTCTTAGTGTTTCGGTCACGACACGCCGAGGTCGCCTCGGTGTTAACTCACTGTCGGAGGTGGACCCCATGCGTACGGCGGATCCTCTGCACCTCCAGCTGCTGCGACTGCTGCGGGACAACGGACCGGTCTCCCGGGCCGAGCTCGCCGACCAGCTGGAGATTCCCCGCCCTCGCCTGCTGTCCGAGTTGGAGCGGCTGGTCGCCTCCGGCTTCGTGACCGAAGCAGGGATGGCCGCCTCACGGGGCGGTCGCCGCTCGACCCTGGTGGAGCTCAACCCGGATCTGCGGTTCGCCGCGATCGACCTGGGCGCCAGCTCGGTCGACGTGGAAATCACCAACGGCCGGCTGGAGCCGGTGGCCGCGTACACCGAGCCCGCCGACATCCGGCAGGGGCCGAAGGTCATCCTGCACCGGATCAACGAGCTGCTCGCCAAGGCCCGGGTCGAAGGGGTGCACGAGCGCCTCGACGGTATCGGTATCGGGGTGCCCGGTCCGGTCAGCTACCGCGACGGAGTGCCGGTCTCCCCGCCGATCATGCCGGGCTGGGACCGGTTCCCGGTCCGTGAGCTGCTCGCCCGGGAGCACGGCTGCCCGGCGGTGGTGGACAACGACGTGAACATCATGGCCATCGGGGAACGGCACGGCGGCGTCGCCCACTCGGTCGACGACTTCCTGTTCGTCAAGCTCGGCACCGGCGTCGGCTGCGGCATCTACCTCGCGGGCCAGGTATACCGGGGGATCGACGGCTGCGCCGGCGACATCGGCCACATCCAGGTCGACTCGCACGGTCCGATGTGCTCCTGCGGCAACGCCGGATGTCTGGAGGCGCTGTTCAGCGGTGCGGCGCTGGCCAAGGAGGCGGCCGCCGCCGCCCGGGCCGGCACCTCTCCGGCGCTGGCCGAGCGGCTCACCCAGCGGGCCGAGCTCACCGCGCGCGACGTCGCCGAGTGCGCCATGGAAGGTGACGTCACCTGCATCCGGCTGATCCGCGACGGTGGCCGACGGCTCGGCGGTGTCCTCGCCGGTCTGGTCAGCTTCGCCAACCCGTCGATGATTGTGATCGGCGGTGGTCTGGCCCACCTCGGGCACATCCTGCTGGCCGAGATCCGCAGCGTGGTCTACCGGCGGTCGCTGCCGCTGGCCACCGGCAACCTGCCGGTCGTGCTGTCCGAGCTGGGTTCGCGGGCCGGCGTGACCGGCGCCTCCGTGCTGGCCAGCGACGTCGCCTTCGAGCAGGCGTCGTGAGCGCCCCCGAGGCCACCGGCGCCGCGCCGGTCGACGAGCCCGGTGCCACCCCGCCCGGGGCGGCCGGCGGCGACGTGGTGCTGCGGCTGACCGACGTCGTGAAGACCTTCCCCGGGGTACGCGCGTTGGACGGGGTGCAGCTCGAGGTACGTGCCGGGGAGGTGCACTGCCTGCTCGGCCAGAACGGGGCCGGCAAGTCGACCCTGATCAAGGTGCTGGCCGGCGTGCACCGCCCCGACTCGGGGCGGGTCGAATGGCAGGGCCGACCGGTCCGGTTCGCCAATCCGCAGGCCGCGATGCGGGCCGGCATCGCCACCATCTACCAGGAACTCGACCTGGTCGACGACCTCTCCGTGGCGGAGAATGCCTTCCTCGGCCACGAGCCGCGGACCGCGGGCTTCGTCCGTCGGTCGGCGATGGCTCGACGCACCCGCGACATCCTGGGCCGACTCGGCCACGCCGAGATCCGACCCCGCGGGCTGGTCCGGTCGCTTCCGGCGGCCGGCAAGCAGGTGGTCAGCATGGCCCGGGCACTGTCCCACCAGGCCAAGCTGATCATCATGGACGAGCCGAGCGCGGTGCTCGCCCACGACGAGGTCGAGAACCTGTTCCGGATCATCCGCGAACTGACCGCTCAGGGCATCGCGGTCATCTACATCTCGCACCGGTTGGAGGAGATCCGCGAGATCGGTGACCGGGTCACCGTGCTCAAGGACGGCCGGACCACTGCGCAGAACCTGCCGGCGCAGACCACCCCGACCAAGGAGCTGGTCAGCCGGATGACCGGCCGGTCGATCGAGTACGTGTTCCCGCAGCGGGAGCCCAACCCGCACGGGGACCAGCTGCTGGAGGTGTCCCGACTCAGCCGCGCGGGGGAGTTCAGCGACGTCTCACTGACTGTCGCGCGGGGGGAGATCGTCGGCATCGCCGGCCTGGTCGGTGCCGGTCGTTCGGAACTGCTGGAGACGATCTTCGGAGCCCGGACCGCCGACACCGGCCGGGTCACGATGGCCGGCAGACCGGTACGGGCCGGCAGCGTCGGCGCCGCGGTGCGGGCCGGCATGGGCATGGCGCCGGAGGAGCGCAAGAGCCAGGCGCTGCTGCTGGGCGAACCGATCTTCCGGAACATCACGCTGGCCACCTTCGGTCGCCTCGCCCGGGCCGGGTTCACCGACGCCGGCCGGGAGGTCAGCGCCGCCGAACGGGTGGCCGGCTCGCTGGAGCTGCGTCCCCGGGGCGTGCACCGTCCGGTGCGCCAGCTCTCCGGCGGCAACCAGCAGAAAGTGGTGGTCGGCCGGTGGCTGCTCGGTGACACCCGGCTGCTGCTGCTCGACGAGCCGACCCGGGGTGTCGACGTCGGCGCCCGGGCCGAGCTGTACCAGGTGATCCACGACCTAGCCGCGCAGGGCGTGGGCGTCCTGCTGGTCTCCAGCGAGGTGCCCGAGGTGCTGGGGCTTGCCGACCGGGTGCTGGTGATGCGGGAAGGACGCGTCGTCCACCAGGCCCCGGCCGGTGAGATCGATGAGGAGACCGTGCTCGACCTCGTCATGTCGGGGTCGGCGAAGGAAAGCGCCACGGCGTGACCGGGCGACCCGACCGGTTGGCCAGCGGCCAGCCGGTAAACGAAGGAGTAGGACTGTGACCGCGGAAGAGGCCACGGCGACCGTACCCGGTAAGGAGAAGCCGGCAGCGCCGCCGGCGCACGGCGCGGACGAACCACCCCGGCAGAGCTGGTGGCGTTCCGACGCCAGCGAGTACGCCCGACGCAACCTGTGGCTGGTCGGCGTCCTTGTCATTCTGGTCATCATCGGTGCCGCCACCCGGCCCGACCTATACAGCGACCCCACCTGGGTCCGCAACAACGTCTTCACCATTTTGCAGCAGGCCTCCGCGATCGGCGTGGTCACCGTCGGCATGACATTTGTGATCATCGCCGGCGGCATCGACCTGTCGGTCGGTGCGATCATGGCGCTGGCCGGGGTATGGGCCACCACGGTAGCGACCCAGAGTTTCGGCCCCGGCGGCATGATCTTCACCGCCGTCGTGGTCGGGATGTGCGTCGGGCTGGTCAACGGAGTGCTGATCTCGTACGGCCGGCTGGTGCCGTTCATCGCCACCCTGGCGATGATGGTGGCCGCGCGGGGGCTGGCCGCGCTCATCTCCGGCAAACAGACCCAGGTCTCCACTTCGTCGGTGATCAACGGGATGGCCACCCAGCGGATCCTCGGAATCCCGTTGCTGGTCGTCATCCTCGCCGCGGTGGTCGCCGCCGGCTGGGTGCTGCTCAACCGCACCACCTTCGGCCGACGCACCGTCGCCATCGGCGGCAACGCCGAAGCGGCCCGACTCGCCGGGATCAACGTCCGGTGGCACACGCTGCTCATCTACGGACTGTCCGGGCTGTGCTGCGGCATCGGCGCGATCATGCTGACCGCGCAGGCCAACTCGGCCCAGGCCGCTATGGCCAACCTGTACGAGCTCGACGCGATCGCCGCGGCGATCATCGGCGGCACGCTGCTCACCGGCGGTCGCGGCACCATCATCGGCGCCCTGTTCGGGGTGCTGGTCTTCTCCACCATCACCAACCTGTTCGCCATCAACGGACTCTCCACCGAATCCCAGAACATGATCAAGGGCGGGATCATCGTGGTGGCCGTTCTCATCCAGCAGTTCCGGTTCAACTCCCTCAGTCAGCTCTTCACCCGAAGAACCACCTGAGGCTCCACCTGACACACCCGTCCACCGCCCGGTGGCCGTCGCTCCGACGGTCGCCAGGCCCCGCACACCCCGATAACCCCTCGCCATTGCGATCCAGGAGGTCGTCATGACCGCTTTCTCCCGTCGGACACTGTTCGGCGCGCGCGGCGCCGCCGGTGACATGTCCCGCCGTCGGCTGCTCGCCGGTGGTGCCGCCGTCGGTGCCGGTGTACTGCTGAGCGCGTGCACCAGCAACGAGGCCGCCCCGACCAACACCCAGACGCAGGCCGCCAACCAGGGCAACCCCAACTCCGAGCCCGGTGAGACGGTCACCATCGGCTTCTCCGCCCCGGCGGCCGACCACGGCTGGCTCGCGGCGATCACCAACAACGCCCGGGCCCAGGCCGAGGCGTACTCGGACGTGGAGTTCCTCACCGTCGAGGCGGGCGCCGACGCCGCCGCTCAGCGGGCCGCGCTGGACACCCTGATCTCGCAGAGCCCGGACGTCATCGTGATGCTGCCGCACGACGGAGCCGAGCTGACCGCCAGCGGCCTGCAGGCCATGGAGGCCGGCATCCCGGTGGTCAACCTGGACCGGGCGTTCACCCAGGCGCTCGCCTACCGTACCCAGATCAAGGGCGACAACTACGGCATGGGCGTGTCGGCGGGCAACTTCATCGCCGCCCAGATGCAGGAGAAGGGCATCGCCAACCCGGTGATCGCCGAGATCGCCGGGATCGACGCGTTGGAGCTGACCCAGGAGCGGTCCGCCGGTTTCAAGGACGCCCTTGAGGTGCACGGCTTCACCATCGCCAACCGGCGGGCGGCCGAGTTCACCGCCGACTCCGGCCAGCGCGAGGCGGCCAACCTGCTGCAGGCCCTGCCGGAGATCGACGCCATCTGGAACCACGACGACGACCAGGGCATCGGGGTACTGGCCGCGATCAGCCAGGCCAACCGGTCGGAGTTCATCATGGTCGGCGGTGCCGGTTCGCGGGCGGCGATGGAGGCGATCCAGGCCGACGACAGCGTGCTGAAGGCGACCGTCACCTACAGCCCGTCGATGGCCTCCTCGGCGATCTCGCTCGCCCGCCTGATCGCCCAGGGCCGGGGCATGTCCGACCTGGTCGAGCTGCAGGTGCCCAAGGAGATCATCCTGGCCTCGGAGACCATCACCAAGGAGAACGCGAGCGAGTACCTGCCGCTCGGGTTCTGACCTTTACGGGGAGGCTTACCTTGTCCGCTGAACACAACGAACTGCGGGTCGGCATGGTCGGCTACGCGTTCATGGGCGCCGCGCACTCGCAGGCCTGGCGTACCGTGAACCGGGTCTACGATCTGCCGGCGCGGGTCCGGATGACCGCGGTGTGCGGCCGGGACGAGTCCAAGGTGGCCGAGGCCGCCGACCAACTCGGCTGGGAGTCGTACACCACCGACTGGCGAGCGCTGATCGCCCGGGACGACATCGACGTGGTCGACATCTGTACGCCGGGTGACAGCCACGCCGAGATCGCCATCGCGGCACTCGCCGCCGGCAAGCACGTGCTGTGTGAGAAGCCACTGGCCAACACGGTGTCCGAGGCACGGCAGATGGCCGACGCGGCCCGGGCCGCCCGGGCCAGTGGCGTCCGGTCGATGTGCGGATTCAACTACCGGCGGGTGCCGGCGGTGACGTTGATGCGTCAACTCGTCGCCGACGGCCGGATCGGAACGATCCGGCACGTGCGGGCGGTGTACCTGCAGGACTGGATCCTCGATCCGGACTTTCCGCTGGTCTGGCGGTTGCGCAAGGACAAGGCGGGTTCCGGGGCACTGGGTGACATCGGTGCGCACATCATCGACGCCACCCAGTTCGTCACCGGACAACGGATCGCCCGGGTGAGCGGGTTGACCGAGACGTTCATCAAGCGGCGTCCGCTGCCGGCCGGCTCCAGCGGGCTGACCGCTGCGGCCGGCAGCGGGTCCGCCGACGGTGCCGAGCCGGACACCGGCGAGGTCACCGTCGACGACGCCGCGCTGTTCATGGCCCGGCTCGACGGTGGGGCGGTGGCCAGCTACGAGGCGACCCGCTTCGCCACCGGACGCAAGAACGGGTTGCGGATCGAGATCAACGGCTCGCTCGGGTCGGTCGCGTTCGACTTCGAGCGGATGAACGAACTGGAGTTCTTCGACGCCACCCGGCCTGTGGCCGAGCAGGGCTTCACCCGCATCATCGTGACCGAACCGGAGCACCCGTACCTGTCCGCCTGGTGGCCGCCCGGCCACGGCATCGGGTACGAGCACTCCTTCACCCACCAGGCCCGTGACTTGGTCGCGGCGCTGGCGGCCGGAGACGATCCGACACCGTCCTTTGACGACGCACTCCAGGTCCAGCAGGCGCTGGCCGCAGTGGAGGAGTCGGCCGGGCTCGGCGAATGGGTCACCGTGGACTCGGCGAAGACCACGGCGCCGGCCTGATCGGCTCGACCTTCGTCGAGAGGTCTGGAAACCGAGACTCCTCGTCCCGTGGGCGAGGGTCGCCCGGCGCGGTTGCGCCCCGCGCCGGGTGATCCGCGGGTACGAGGACGGCTCGTCCGGCGTGACCGGATCGGGATTCCCCGGTCACGCCGGACGGCCAGCAGGGCGTACCAGAAGAGGCTCTGGCGGACGTGGCACCGCGCCAGGGGTGAGGCACCAACCGTAACTGTCCGTCCACAACGGAATCAGTGCCCACGGTGAGGCATGAGCCTCCCGAACCCCCGGAGGAACGACTGATGAGTAGATCCGCCCGGCGATGGCTTGCCGTCGCCGCGGGTGCGGCACTCGCCGCACCCATGATCACCACCGCGCCAGCGGTCGCCCACGACGGCCACGAGCACCACGACGACTACCAGGTGCTGGTCTACACCCACAGCGAGGAGGCGGCCCAGCCGTCGACCGCCAAGGGTGTCAACGCCATCCGTACGCTCGGCAAGAACAACGGCTTCACTATCGACGTGTCCCGCAACGGGACGAGCTTCACCAGTGCGAACCTCGCCAACTACGCGGCAGTGGTGTTCATCAACAACACCGGTGACGTGCTCGACGACGCGCAGCAGGAAGCGTTCGAGGACTACATCAAGGCCGGTGGCGGGTACCTCGGCGTGCACCTCGCGGTGGACGCCGAGCCGGACTGGGCCTTCTACCGTGGTCTGGTCGGTACCACCTCGACCGGCACCACCGCCAACGGTGCTGGCGTCATCGACGTCGCTGACCGCTACCACCCGTCCACGGCGACGATGCCCCGCGAAGTAATCATCGAGGACGAGTACCTCAACTACACCGGCAACGTCCGGGGTGTGCAGCACGTGCTGGCCAGCGTCGACCCGACGTCGCTGGACGGCAGCAGCATGGGCGCCGACCACCCGATCTCCTGGTGCCAGGACTACCAGGGCGGCCGGTCCTGGTACACGGGTCTCGGCGCCTCGGCGGACACCTTTACCATCGGGGCGGTCCGCAAGCACCTGCTCGGTGGCATCGAATGGGCTGCGGGCATCGCCGAGGGCGACTGCGGCGCGACCGTCGAGTCCAACTACGAGCGCGTCGTTCTCAACGACCAGCCCGGTGAGCCGATGACCCTCGCGGTGCTGCCCGACGGCCGGGTGCTGCACAACACCCGCGCCGGTGAGATCCGTCTGTACGACCCGGCGACCGGGGCCAGCCCGGTCATCAACAACCTGGACGTCTACCAGCACGACGAAGACGGCCTGCAGTCGGTGACCCTCGACCCCAACTTCGCCGAGAACAAGTGGGTTTATCTCTACTACGCGCCGCCGCTGGACACTCCGGTGGACGACCCGGCCACCCCGGGCGTCAACGAGGGCGACGCACCGGCCAACAGCGACGACCCGAGCGTCTGGGAGCCGTTCAAGGGCTACAACCTGCTCTCCCGGGTCAAGTTCGTCGAGGAGCCGACCCCGCACCTGGACATGTCGACCGAGCAGGAAATCCTCAAGGTCGACACCGACCGGGGCGCCTGCTGCCACGTGGCCGGCGAGGTCAAGTTCGACGGCCGGGGCCTGCTCTACCTCGTCACCGGCGACGACACCAACGCCAGTGGCTCGGACGGCTACACCCCGATCAACCGGTCGGCAACCCGGGGTCCGGCCTACGATGCCGCGCGCTCCTCGGCCAACACCAACGATCTGCGGGGCAAGGTGCTGCGGATCCGCGTCAAGGACGACGGTAGCTACAGCATCCCGGCCGGCAACCTGTTCCGGGAGTCGCAGGACGTCGATGACAAGACCCGTCCGGAGATCTTCCTGATGGGCCTGCGCAACCCCTTCCGGTTCGACGTCGACGACCGTGGCTTTGTCTACATCGGTGACTACTCGCCGGACTCGCGCAACCCGGACCCGCAGCGGGGCCCGGAGGGCACCGGCCGGTGGTTCGCGACCAAGACCGCAGGTAACTACGGCTGGCCGTACTGCTACTCGCCGACTCTGCCGTACATCGACTACGACTTCGAGACGGGGACCTCGGGCGAGCCGTTCAACTGCGCCGCGCCGATCAACGACTCGCCGCGCAACACCGGTCGCAGCCTGTTGCCGCCGGTGGAGCAGCCGCAGTTCTGGTACACGTTCAACGCCACCACCACCTGCCGGGACAGCTACCTGGTCGACCCGGTCGGCAGCTGCGACTTCCAGTGGCCGGTGATCGGCACCGGCGGTGTCGGTCCGATGGGTGGCCCGATCTACAAGTACGACGAATCGCTGGAGTCGGAGTACAAGCTGCCGGCGTACTACCACGACACGGTGTTCTTCGGTGAGTTCAGCCGGGACCGGATGTTCAACATGCGGACCAACGGCAGCGGCAAGTTCTTCGGTGTCGAGGCGTTCCTACCCGGCTTCACCTTCGACAACCCGATGGACATGGAGATTGGCCCGGACGGCACCCTGTACGTGCTGGACTACGGTGACGGCTTCTTCCGGGCCAACCCGGATGCCTCGCTGTACCAGATCCGGTACGTCAAGGGCACCCGCGGTCCGGTCGCCGAGCTCGACGCCAGCCCGACGTCCGGGCAGGCTCCGCTGACCGTGCAGTTCTCCAGCGAGGGTTCGTTCAGCCCCGAGGTGGGCGAGACGATCAGCATCGCCTGGGACTTCGACGGGGACGGCACCACCGACTCCACCGAGGCCAACCCGTCGTACACCTACACCAGCAACGGCGTCTACTACGCCCAGCTGACGGTGAGCGACTCGACGGGCAAGCAGGCGACGCTCAGCCGCACCATCACGGTCGGCAACACCGCTCCGACGGTGGAGGTCACCGCACCCGTGTCCGGTTCCTTCTTCAACTGGGGCGACACGGTGCCGTACGCGGTGACCGTCACCGACCCCGAGGACGGCACCATCGACTGTGACCGGGTGGAGGTCACCTTCGTGCTCGGCCACGACGAGCACGGTCACCCGCAGACCAGCACCACCGGCTGCACCGGTACCCTGCCGACCCCGGCCGACGGTGCCGACCACGCTGGTAGCTACCTGTTCGGCGGCATCAGCGCCCGCTACACCGACCTGGGCGGCGGCGGCCAGCCGGCGCTGACCACGGTCGGCCAGGCCACCATCCAGGTCTACCAGCAGCAGGCCGAGTACGCCCAGATCAAGCAGGGCGTCGCGACCTCCAACACCACCGACACCGGCGGCGGCCTGCACGTGTCCAGCATCGACGGCGACGACTACATCGCCTTCGATCCGATCAACCTTGACGGGATCGAGTCGCTGACCCTGCGGCACAGCCGAGGCTCCTCGTCGACCGTGGGCGACCCACGGGCGGTCGTCGAGGTGCGGGTCGACGCGCCGGACGGACCGTTGGTGGCCAGCACCACGCTGAACGCCACCTCCGGCTCGCGTGACTGGACCAGTCACGACGTCGCAATCGACCACCCGGCCGGGACGCACCAGCTCTACCTGGTGTTCCGGACGGTGGACGGTGGTCCCGACAGCAACCTGGTCTACCTCAACTGGGTGCAGTTCAACCCGGCGAGCTGACCGGTCCGTGGGCCGGTGGCCGGCCGGCCACCGGCCCACGGGCGACGACCCGGTAACCGCCGGGGACGGGCGCACCACCCGTCCCCGGCCGGGGACCGACCAGCAGGACCGCGGCTGGGGCAACCCGGCCGGGGACAACCGAAGCGGGGGAGGCAGGGCCGAACGCCGAACGTCCCTGCCTGCCACAGCCCCGTCCGTCCGGTCGACCGGGCCCGGCGACGGCGTCGTTGACGCCGACCTCGGCGCCGTCGCCGGTGGTGCCACCCTGGCGCGCCCGGACGGACGGGGCCTTGCCAGACCGGCAAGGCAGACAACCGGCAGCAGTACGAGCACCGCCAGCGGCGGGCGTTTGGAGGCAGGAATGCGTACCGGAGTCTGGCTGATCGGGGCCCGTGGCTCGGTCGCGGTCACCAGCATCGTCGGCGCGTTGGCCGTGCGCGCAGGCCTGGCCGACACCACCGGCTGCGTCACCGAACTGGCGGCACTGCGCGGCCCGGCCCTGCCCGGCTTCGCCGATCTCGTCTTCGGCGGACACGACATCGCCGCGACGCCGTTGATGAAGAAGGCCGACGCGTTGGCCAGCGCAGGCGTGGTCCCGGGGCGACTCGTCGCCGCCCTGCACACCGAGCTGACCGGCCTGGAACCACAGCTGCGTCCGCTGCCGGCCGGGGCCACCCAGGCCGAGACGGCGGCGGCGATCGCCGCGGACCTGGTCGCCTTCCGCCGCCGGCACGACCTCGACCAGGTGGTGGTGGTCAACGTCTCGACCACCGAACCGGCGCCGCCGCCGCACCCGGCGCACCACGACCTCGCCGCCCTCGCCACCGCGCTCACCGAGGCGCCCAGCGGCGCGCCGGTGCTGCCACCGAGCGCTTTGGTGGCGTACGCCGCGCTCGGTGCCGGCTGCGGCTACGTCGACTTCACCCCGTCGGTGGGGGCCCGGTTGCCGGCCCTCGACGAGCTTGCCCGACAGCGGGGGGCACCGTACGCCGGGCACGACGGCAAGACCGGCGAGACCCTGGTGAAAGCGGTGCTGGCCCCCATGTTCGCGCTGCGTAACCTGCAGGTCCGCAGCTGGTCCGGCAGCAACCTGCTGGGTGGCGGCGACGGGGCCAACCTGGCCGAGCCGGCGGCCAACGCGGCCAAGGCGGCCAGCAAGCAGCGGGTGCTCGGCGAGATCCTCGGCTACCAGCCGCAGGGACACACCCGGATCGAGTATGTCGACGACATCGGCGACTTCAAGACCGCCTGGGATCTGATCACCTTCTCCGGCTTCCTCGGCACCGGGATGCGGATGGAGTTCACCTGGCACGGGTGCGACTCGGCGCTGGCCGCCCCGTTGGTGCTGGACCTGGCCCGGCTGACCGCCGCCGCCGCCCGCGCCGGTCGGGTCGGACCCCTGCCGGAGCTGGCCTTCTTCTTCAAGGACCCGATCGGGTCGGGCCCGCACGCCCTCGGCGACCAGTGGCGCACCCTGGTCGAGTTCGCCGCGTACCTGCACGGTCAGACCGGCGAGCCGGGCGGTGTCGCGTGACGCCGCCACGGTGGTCGGACCTGGCCGAGCTGGTCCGGGCCCCGGCAGCGCTGTCCGTACCGGGCGACGTGGTGGCCGGGGCAGCCGCCGCCGGCGGGCTCGGCCCGCGTACCGCCGGCTTGGCCGGCGCATCGGTCTGCCTCTACTGGGCCGGGATGGCCGCCAACGACTGGGCCGACCGGGACCTCGACGCGGTCGAGCGACCGCAACGGCCCATCCCGTCCGGGCGGGTCACACCCGGTGCCGCGCTCGCCGTCGCCGCCGGGCTCACCACCGCCGGTCTGGCGCTCACCGCCGTCACCGGCGGCCGCCGGGCGCTCGCCGTCGGCGTGCCGCTGACCGCCGCCATCTGGGCGTACGACCTGTGGGCCAAGAACACCCCGGCCGGTCCGGCGGTGATGGCCGCCTGCCGAGGGCTCGATGTCCTGCTCGGCTCGGCCGGCACCGGCCGGACCCGGGCCGCGCTGCCCGCCGCGCTGGCCGTCGCCGCGCACACGTACACCGTGACCGAGCTGTCCCGCAGTGAGGTCAGCGGTGCCGATCCCCGGCTGCCGGCGGCCACCCTGGCCGGGACCGCCGCCGTCGCACTGGCCAGCGTCGCGCCGGCGGCGGGCCGGGCGGTGTCGGCCCACGCGGCGCCGCCGACCGGCCGGGCCACGCCGGTCAGTGCCACGCCGACCGGCCGGGCCACCTCTGCCCGCTGGTGGCGGGCCGGGGTCACCGCCGGACTCGCCGGCTGGTACGCCGCCCGATACGGCGCCGCGCAGGCCGCGGTGGCCCGCGACCCCCGACCCGAGCAGGTACGCGCGGCGGTCGGCGCCGGCATCGTCGGTCTGCCCGCCCTGCAGGGCGCGCTCACGGCCCGGGCCTCGGCCACCGGAACCGCCCTGGCCACCGCCGTCGGGCTCGCCGTCTCCGTCGCCGCGCCACTCGGCCGGCGGCTGGCCCGCAAGGTGTCCCCGACATGAGCACCGACCCGGCCGGCGACCGAGAAGCGGCAACCAGCGGGCCCGGCCCGGGCCCGGCAGCCGGGCTGCGGTTCGGGTACGGCACCAACGGCTTCGCCAACCATCGGCTCGGTGACGCGCTTGCGCTGCTCGCCGACCTCGGCTACCAGGGGGTCGCGCTGACCCTCGACCACGACCACCTCGACCCGTACGCCGCCGGGCTGCCCCGCAAAGTGGCCCGGGTCGCCGACCAGTTGCGGGACCTCGACCTCGCGGTCGTGGTCGAGACCGGTGCGCGGTACCTGCTCGACCCCTGGCACAAACACGCCCCGACCCTGTTGCACGACACCGCCTCCCGCCGGATCGACTTCCTGCGCCGGGCGGTGGCGATCGGCGCCGACCTGGGCGCGGAGGCGGTCTCCTTCTGGTCCGGGGTACGCCCGGCCGGCGTCGACGACGCCATCGCCTGGGACCGGCTGGTCGCCGGCTGCGCGACGGTCGTCGAGGCGGCCGACGCCGCCGACGTCACCCTCGGCTTCGAACCTGAGCCCGGGATGCTGGTGGCCGACATCGCCGGCTGGCGGCGGCTGCGCGACGCGCTGGGCCGCCCGGTCCGGTTCGGCATCACCCTCGACATCGGGCACTGCCGGTGTCTGGAACCGGTGCCGGTGCCGCAGTGCGTCGCTGACGTGGCCGAGCACCTGGTCAACGTCCAGATCGACGACATGCGCCGGGGCGTGCACGAGCACCTCGAGTTCGGCACCGGGGAGATCGACTTCCCGCCGGTGCTGGCCGCCCTCGGCGCCGCCGGCTACCGGGGCCTGGTCGCCGTCGAGCTGCCCCGGCATTCGCATGCCGCCCCGGCGGTCGCCGCCCGGTCCATTGAGTTCCTTCGGTCCGCCGAACTCCAGGCCCGCACGGAATCAGCCGGCACGGGGTCGGCCAGCACCGCCGCTGAAGGAGGCCAACCGTGAACCGACCCGCCCAGCCCGACCACGACCCCGCCGATGTCGTCGGCCGACTCGCCGCCGCGCTGTCCGGCGTACCCGATCCGGACTGGCTCGCGCAGGCGCGGAGCCGGATCGTCACCGACCCGGCCAGCCTGCCGATGCTGTTCGCCAGCGCGGGCCGCCGCTGCGGCCGGGCCGAGCTGGCTGCCGTACCGGGATGGTCGGCCGACGAGGCCGCCCGGGTGCTGCTCCTCGTCGACCTGGCCACCGTCACGACTGAAGCGGAGCTGGCCGCCGCGGTCGCCGACTGCTACCACCACGGCGACGCCGCGGAGCGTCGGGCGGTGCTCAAGGCGCTGCCGGTGCTGCCGGTCGGTGACCGGGCGGTGCCGCTGCTCGACGACGCGATCCGGACCAACGACACCCGGTTGCTGGCCGCCGCGCTCGGCAGCTACGCCCGCCACCTCGACCAGCCGGCGTGGCGTCAGGCGGTGCTCAAGTGCGTCTTCACCGGCGTGCCGCTGGCCGCCGTGCACGACCTCGACGCCCGCGCCGACGCCGATCTGCTGATCATGCTCGCTGGGCTGCACGACGAGCGGGTCGCCGCCGGCCGGACCCTGCCGGACGACGCGCTCGCCCTGCTACAGCGGCTGCGCTGCGCCGCAGCGGACACCACCACCCGACAGGAGGGGTGAATGCGCATCTTCGACCCGCACATCCACATGACCTCACGGACCACCGACGACTACCAGGCGATGGCCGACGCCGGGGTCCGGGCGCTGGTCGAACCGGCGTTCTGGCTCGGCCAGCCGCGCACCAACGTCGGCTCGTTCGTCGACTACTTCGACTCACTGCTCGGCTGGGAGCCGTTCCGGGCCAGCCAGTTCGGCATCCGGCACCACGCCACGATCGCGCTGAACCCGAAGGAGGCCAACGACCCCCGCTGCACCGGTGTGCTCGATGTACTGCCGCGCTACCTGGTCAAGGACGGGGTGGTGGCGGTCGGCGAGATCGGCTACGACTCGATGACCCCGGCCGAGGACGAGGCGTTCGCCGCCCAGCTGGCGCTGGCCCGCGCGCACGAGTTGCCGGCCCTGGTGCACACCCCGCACCGGGACAAGGCCCGGGGCACCGAACGGACCTTGGCGGTGGTCGCCGAGTCCGGCATCGACGCCGGTCGGGTGGTGGTCGACCACCTCAACGAGGTGACGGTCGGGCTGGTCAAGGAGTCCGGTTGCTGGATGGGCTTCTCCATCTACCCGGAGACCAAGATGTCGCCGCCGCGGATGGTGGAGATTCTCAAGCAGTACGGCCCGGAGCGGATCCTGGTCAACTCGGCCGCCGACTGGGGCCGGTCCGATCCGTTGCTGACCCGGACCACCGGCGAGGCGATGCTGGCCGCCGGATTCAGCGCCGACGACGTCGACCGGGTGCTGTGGCGTAACCCGGTGGAGTTCTACGGCCAGTCCGGCCGGCTCGACCTGAGCGACGTCGCCGCCCCCGAGCCGACCTTCGAAGGCAGCTCGATCCTGCGGGGCGGTGGCTGATGCGCCTGCACGACCGGCGGCGGCGCACCGTCCACCTCAGCTACTGCACCAACGTGCACCCGGCCGAGGACCTCGACGGAGTGCTCGGCCAGCTCGACACGTACGCGGTGCCGGTGCGCGACCGGCTCGCCGCCGACCCGCTCGGCCTGGGTCTGTGGCTGGCCGCGCCGGCCGCCGCCGCGCTCGCCGCCGACCCGGCCACCCGTCGCCGGCTGCGCACCGCGCTCACCGACCGTGGCCTGGAAGTGGTCACCCTCAACGGGTTCCCGTACCAGGCGTTCCAGGCACCGGTGGTCAAACACGCCGTGTACCACCCGGACTGGGCCGACCCGCGCCGGCTCGACTACACCCTGGCGCTGGCCCGGATCCTCGCCGACCTGCTGCCCGACGACGCCGAGCGCGGCTCCATCTCCACGCTGCCGCTGGCCTGGCGTGAGCCGTGGGATGCTGACCGGGCCGACGGCTGCGCCCGAATGCTGGACCGGCTGGCCGCCGGCCTGGTTGACGTCGAACGGGACACCGGCCGGACGATCCGGGTCGGCTTCGAACCTGAACCGGGCTGCGTCGTGGAGACCACCACGCAGGCCGTCGAACAGCTGGCTGACGTCGACACCGACCGGCTCGGCGTCTGCGTCGACCTGGCCCACCTCGCCTGTGCCTGGGAGGAGCCGGTCGCCGCGGTCGGTCGGCTGCGGTCCGCCGGGCTACCGGTGGTCAAGGTCCAGGTGTCGGCCGCGTTGGAGGTCACCGACCCGGTGCGGGACCGGTCCGCGATCGCCGGGTACGTCGAACCTCGGTTCCTGCACCAGACCCGGTCCGGGGTTGCCGGGGCGACCGACGATCTCGACGCCGCGCTCGACGCCGGGCTGCCCGGCCCGTGGCGGGTGCACTACCACGTGCCGCTGCACGCCGCGCCGGTCGCGCCGCTGGCCTCGACGATGCCGCAGCTGCGGGCGGGTCTCGCCGCGATCCTCGACGGTGACGGCTGCGACCACTTCGACGTGGAGACCTACACCTGGGGGGTGCTGCCGGCCGGACAACGTCCCACCGGGCCCGACCAGCTCGCCGCCGGGATCGCCGCCGAGCTGGCCCAGGCCCGCGACGAACTGGTCGGGCTCGGCATGAGCGCCCGCACCCGTACCACCGCCACCCGTACCACCGCCGGATCGGAGGCCGCCGCATGAATCCGTTGCTGGTGCTCGACGTGGTCGGCCTGACCCCCCGGCTGCTGCGCCACATGCCCCGGCTGGCGGCGGTCGCCGACACCGGCTTCCAGGCCGAGCTCGGCACCGTGCTGCCGGCGGTCACCTGCTCGGTGCAGTCCACCTTCCTGACCGGCGAGCCGCCGTCCGGCCACGGCATCGTCGGTAACGGCTGGTACTTCCGCGACCTCGGCGAGGTGTTCCTCTGGCGGCAGCACAACGCCCTGGTCGGCGGGGAGAAACTGTGGCAGGCCGCCCGCCGGGTCCGCCCCGACTACACGGTGGCGAACATCTGCTGGTGGTACGCCATGGGCGCGGACGTCAACTGGACGGTCACCCCCCGGCCGATCTACCACGCCGACGGGCGCAAGGATCCGGACTGCTACACCGATCCGCCACAGCTGCACGACGAGCTGACCGGTCGGCTCGGCACGTTCCCGCTGTTCAACTACTGGGGGCCGGGCGCCGGGCTGGTGTCGTCGGAGTGGATCGCGAAGGCAACCCGGCAGATCATGGCCGACCAGTCGCCGGATCTCACCCTCGCGTACCTGCCGCACCTCGACTACGACCTGCAGCGCTACGGTGGCGCCGGCCCGCACGCGCAACGGGCGGCGGCCGAACTCGACGCGGTGCTCGCCCCGCAGCTGGACGCGGCGGCGGCGCGCGGCGCGACCGTCGTGGCGCTGTCCGAGTACGGCATCACCGACGTGTCGCAGCCGGTGCACGTCAACCGGCTGCTGCGCGCCGAAGGGCTGCTGCGGGTGTACACCCAGGCCGGGATGGAGTATCTGGACCCGTGGACGTCGCGGGCGTTCGCCGTCGCCGACCATCAGGTCGCCCACGTGTACGTACGGGATCCGGCCGACGTCGCGACGGTGGCCAAGCTCTGTGCCGGCCTGCCCGGGGTGGCGCAGGTCCTCGATGCCGACGGGAAGGCAGCCGCCGGCCTGGACCATCCGCGCTCCGGTGAGCTGGTGCTGGTGGCGCAGCCGCAGGCCTGGTTCACCTACTACTACTGGCGCGACGACACGGCCGCGCCGGACTTCGCCCGGTTGGTGGAGATTCACCGCAAGCCCGGCTACGACCCGGCGGAGCTGCTGTTCGACCCGGCCAATCCGGGCGCCGCCAAGGCGCGCGCGGCGATCGCCCTGGCCCGCAAGAAGATCGGCCTGCGGTACACGATGAACGTGGTCGGGCTGGACGCCGGTGCCCGGGCGGTACGCGGATCGCACGGCCGGCTGCCGGACGACCCCGCCGACGGTCCGGTGCTGCTCTGCTCGGACCCGGCGCCGGCCCGGGACCGGTTCGCCGCCACCGAGGTCAAGTCGCTGCTGCTGGAACTGGCCGGGCTCGACGCCGATGCACCGGCACCCGCATCGTCGCACTCGCCATCGCCCGAGGTGTCCCGGTGACCGTGGCGCCGCCCCGCCCCGGCGACCGCCCGGGTCCGGACGCTCCGGCCGGTGCCGGTGCCGGTGCCGGTGGGGTGGGCTGGTCGCTGCGCGAACGGTGCGACGCTGAACTGACGGCGTTCCTTGACCGGCAGGATCCGCACTGGCCGGACGGGGCACCGCGCGGGGTGTACGACACGCTGCGCCGCTTCGTTCTGGTCGGCGGCAAGCGGCTGCGCCCGGTCTTCTGCTACTGGGGGTGGCGCGGTGCCGGGGGAGCGGACTGCCGGGAGATCGTCGCGGCCGCCGCCGCGCTGGAGATCTTCCACGCGTTCGCGCTGATCCACGACGACATCATGGACGGAAGCGACCGTCGCCGGGGCGAGCCGTCGGTGCACCGGATCTTCGCCGACCTGCACACCCGTTCGTCCTGGCGGGGCGACTCCGGCCGGTACGGGCGCAACGCCGCCCTGCTCTGCGGGGACCTCTGCGCCGCCTGGGCGGACCAGATGTTCCACGAGTGCGGGCTCGACGCCGAGCAGATCCGGCGCGGCTACGCGGTCTTCGCCGGGATGCGCACCGAGGTGATCGCCGGGCAGTACCTGGACCTGGTGTCCGGCGTCGGCGACGGTTCCGTGGCCAGTGCGTTGACGGTAATCCGGATGAAAGCCGCTAGATACACAGTTACCCGACCATTGCAGATCGGTGCGGCCCTTGCCGGGGCCGGGCCCGAACTGCTGGACGCGTACGCTGCCTTCGGTGATCCACTGGGTGACGCGTTCCAGCTCCGCGACGACGTGCTCGGGGTGTTCGGCGACCCGGCGGTCACCGGCAAGTCGGTGCTCGACGATCTGCGAGAGGGCAAGTCGACGGTGATGATGGCGCAGGCCCGCAACCTGGCGGACCGCAGCCAGGCCGCCCGGTTGCGAGAGCTGTTCGGCAATCCGGAGCTGGACCCGACCGGGGCCGACGAACTGCGCAGCATCATCATCGACACGGGAGCTCTCGAGGCGATCGAGCAGATGATCCGGATTCGTACCCAGGAAGCGGTGACCATTCTCGTCGATGCGTCGTTGACCCCCGAGACGCGCACGGAACTGACCGCCCTGGCTGAATCGGTGGCCGAGCGGCAGAGCTGACCCGCAGGACCCAAGGAGGCATCGTGGCCGTACCCCATCAGGTGACCGGTGGTTCACACCCGGTCGACCAGCATGGTGTCGAACCGGGAACGGAGCACCGGCGGCTGCGGATAGCCATGATCGGCCAGAAGGGGATGCCCGCGACGTACGGCGGGATCGAACGCCACGTCGAGGAACTGGCCAGCCGGCTGGCCGCTCGGGGACACGACGTCACCGTGTACTGCCGGCCCAGCTACGGGTCGGTGCCGATGGACCGGTACCGCGGCGTACGGCTGCGCCAGGTGCGGACCGTGGCCAGCAAACACCTCGACGCCATCGTGCATTCCACCACCTCGACCCTGGCCGCCATGCGTGACCGGCCGGACATCGTCCACTACCACGGTCTCGGCCCCGGCCTGGTCGCGCCGCTGCCCCGCTACCTGGCCCGCAGCAAGGTGGTGCTCACCGTGCACGGCCTGGACCAGCAGCGGGCCAAGTGGAGCCGGCTCGCCCAGACGGTGCTCGGCACCGCCCACTGGCTCAGCGGGTACGTGCCCGACGCCCGGGTCGCCGTCTCCCGCGGCCTGGCCAACCACTACCAGACCAGGTTCGGCAGTTCGGCCAACTACATCCCGAACGGGGTCGGCATCCCACGCCAGGTCCCGGCCCGACAGATCGGCCCCCGCTTCGGCCTCACCCCCGGCCGGTACCTGCTGATGGTCGGCCGTCTCGTGCCGGAGAAATCGGCGGATCTGCTGGTCCGCGCCTTCCGTCAGGTCGACACCGACCTGCGGTTGGCCATCGTCGGCGGATCGTCGTTCAGCGACGATTTCGTGGCCCGGGTACGCGCCGACGCCGTCGACGACCCCCGGGTCGTCTTCACCGGTTTCGCGTACGGCGATCTGCTGGCCGAGCTCTACTCGAACGCCGCCGGTTTCGTCCAGCCGTCCCGGCTGGAAGGGCTGCCGCTGACCCTGCTGGAAGCGGCCTCCTACGGACTGCCGGTGGTGGCCAGTGACATCACCCCGCACGTCGAGGTGCTCGCCACCGACGGCCCCGGTCACCGGATCTTCCGTGATGGTGACGCCGACGATCTGGTCCGCGCGCTGCGCCAGGTGGCCGCCGACCCGGACGCGGAGCGCATCGGCGCCAAGGCCCTGCGTGACCGGGTCGGCGCCGAGTACACCTGGGACGCGGCCACCGCCGAACTGGAAGCGCTGTACCTGAATCTGCTGCCGGCCCGCAAGCCGCAGCTGATCCGACCCCGACGCCGGCCCCGCAGCGAACCGGACGGCTGATGGCCGGCCCCGGCGTGTCGGCCCATACTGCCTCGTCGAGGATCCAGCTAGATTAGGCCGGCCCACCGGCGAACGGCGGTGGGCCGGGCCGGCCCGCCGGCACGGCAGATCGACCTCCGTCCGCCCCCGACCCGGGGTCGGCGGCGGTCCGAATATGCGGCGCGGCTCGACCCGACAACCGGGCGAAGCGGGACAACTGGCGAAGCGGGACAGCGGATCGGCGTGCGGTGACCAGACAACAGCGGGAGCACCGGCCAGCGGGCCGGTTGCTCAGTGTGCTCGCCGCGGTCGCCGCCGCAGCCGTCGCCGTCGCCGCAGGCCTGGCGCTCGCCGCCGGTGACCGGCGCGGCGTGGTGCTGCCGATCGCCCTCGTCGCCGGAGCCGCCGTCGGGGTGCTGGCCATCACCCGGTTCTCCGGGTACGTGATCCTGATGCTCGCCGTGCGTCCGTTGCTGGACGTGGTCAAGCTGAGCGGACCGACCGCCGGCCGGGCGGACACCGACCAGGCGTCCCGGCTGAGCGACCCGTCGACCATGGTCGCGGTGCTCTTCCTGCTCGCCGCCGGGCTCTGGCTCGCCGCCCAGCTGCGCCGCAACGGCCGGTTGCGCGGCACCCCGCTGGGCTGGGCGATGCTGCTGGTCGGCGCGACCGCGCTGGTCAGCGCGCTCGGCGCGAACCGGCCGACGCCGAGCCTGCTCGAGGCGATGCGGATCCTGACCGTGGTGGTCATGTTCGTGGTACTCGAGCAGCTGATGCCCGACCGGGCAGCGGTCCGGCGGATCCTGATCGCCTGCTACGGCTCGCTGGCCCTGGCGCTGCTCTACACCGTGCTGGTCAGCGCCTTCGGGCAGGTGCCGTCCGAGGTCAAAGGCCAGTTCATCAGGGTCAGCGGCCCGTTCAGCCAGTCGACCACCTTCGGCCGGTACCTGATGTTCATGATCGTCTTCGGGTTCGCGATCTACCGGTTCCTGGCCCGGCGCGCCCAGCTGGTCCTCGCCGTACTGCTCGGGCTCTCCCTGGTTTTCCTGATGCTGACCAACACCCGCTCGGCGATCCTCGGTGCGGCGCTCGGGCTGATCGTCGTCGCGGTGCTGCACCGCAGCGGGCGGATGCTCGCCACCCTGCTGGTCGTCGCGGTCGCCGGGGTCAGCCTGCTGCCCTCGGTCGGGGACAGGTTCGCCCAGCTCGCCGAGGACCGGCCCACTGGCGGTGGGCCGACCGGCAACACCCTGCAGTGGCGGGTCGACTACTGGGCGGAGATCGTCACCCTGGCCAACCGCAACCCGGTCACCGGGATCGGGCCGAACATGACCCAGCACGAGACCTCAGAGGCGAAGAAGCCGCACAACGACCTGCTGCGGGCGTACGTGGAGACGGGCCTGGCCGGGCTGCTGGCCTACCTGGCCATGCTGGTGCTGCTGCTGTACACCGCCCGTACGGCGTTACGCCGCGCCCCGCCGGACAGCCTGGAACGCGGCGTCGCGGTCGGCTTCGCCGGCTGTGCGGTGGTGTTCATCGCGGTCAGCCTCGGCTCCAACGTCATCTCCAACGTGGTGACGCTGTGGTACTTCGTCGCGTTCGCCGCCGCGGCCAGCGCCATCGCGCACGGTCGGACGACCAGCGCGACCACCCACGGCCGACTCGCGGACGCCATCACCCAACGCCGGGCCGGCACCGGGTCGGTGACCACCCCGGCACCACAATTTCGGTACGAGTAGGAGCCCACAGCGTGGAGATCGTCGACTACCTGCGCATCGCGCGCCGGCGGCTGTGGCTGCTGGTCGGTGTGCCGGTGCTGGCCGCCGGTGCGGCCGCGACCCTGGTGCTGATCGCCCCGCAGCAGTACACCGCGACCGCGTACGTGGCGGCACCGGCGCTGGTCGGCGGGGCGGCCGCCCAGCAGTACACCGGCAACCAGGCGGCCAACCAGTTCGCCGCCGCGTTCAGCGCCGCCGCCACCTCGCCCCGGGTGGTGGACGAGGTGACCGCCGAGACCGGCGTCGCCGCCAACCGGCTGCGGTCCGGGCTGGTGGTCAGCCAGGTCGGGGCGAGCAGCCAGATGGAGATCACCTTCGCGTCGGCGGACCGGTCGATGGTCCGCCCGGTGCTCGCCGCCACCGCCGAACGGGCCCTCGCCTTCCTCTTCTCCTCCCAGGTCGCGATCGCCACCGAGCAGGTCACCGCAGCCAGCACCGACGTCGACGAGGCGACCGCCGCGATCACCGCCTGGGAAGACGAGAACGAGGTCACCCAGCCGGACAAGATCTACCAGGCGACGCTGAACGAGCTGGCCAGCCTGCGCCAGCAGCGACTGCAGATGCAGGCGGTCGGCAACGGCCGGGGCGTTGACGCCGCCACCGAGGCGATCGAGGCCGGGCAGCGCCGACTCGACACCATCGGTCCGAAGCTGCCCGACTACGAAGCGTTGCTCGCCCAGCGGGACGCCGCGACCAGCGCGCTCTCCTCGGCCCGGCAGGGCCTGCAGGCCGCCCGGGCGCAGGCCCAAGCCGCCGATCCGACCGAGGTGACCAGCGTCGGCGCGGTCCGGGCCATCTCCCGCACCAGGAGCCTGGTCAACACCACCGTGCCGGTCGCCGGCGCCGGGCTGCTGCTCGCCGTGGTCCTCGTCGCCATGCTGGAGATGCTCGCCCGCAACCGGGCCGGTGAACCACCGGCGTCGCCCAGCGGCGACCTCACCCCGCCCCCGGGGCCCGGTCCGACCGGCGGCGACGAGACCCGGGAGATCCCGGCTGCCCGGGTCGGCCGGGCCACCCCGGTCGGGCAGGTGTCCCGTACCGCTGGTCGGGTCTACGGTGCGGGCGGCTCGCTCGAACCGCACCCGGGGCGGTGACGTGACGGCCGAGCCGGTCCCGACCCCCGCCGTCGGCACACCGTCGAGCCGTGACTCCGGCGACCAGCACATCCGCGGCATGGCCCGGGGCGGTGGGCTCAACCTGGTCGGGGCGATCCTCAACCAGGGCGCGGTCTTCCTGGTCATGCTGCTGCTGGCCCGCTTTCTCGGGATCAGCGAAGTCGGTCAGTACGCCCAGTGCTACGCCGTACTGGCCCTGCTCAGCCTGCTGTCGCTGTCCGGGTTCCGGGCCGGGCTGACCCGGTTCGTCGCCGTACACCTCGCCGACGACGACCCGGCCGCGATCCGTGGCACCATCCGGCTCGGCCTGGCCATCTCCGCCGGCTCGGCGACCGCGATCGCGGTCGCGCTGGCCGTGGCCGCCCCCGCGTTGGCCGCCGCGCTGCACGACCCCGGCCTGGTCACCGGGCTGCGCCTGGTGGCGTTGACCCTGCCGGCGCTGACCGTCTGCGAGGCGGCGCTCGCCGCCACCCGGGGCTGGCGCACCCAGCGGCCGTTCACCCTGATCGGGCAGATCTATGAGCCGGGTACCCGGCTCGTACTGACCGCGCTGGCCCTGATCCTCGGGGCCGGTGTCACCGGCAGCTACTGGGCGCTGGTCATCGCCGGCTGGTCGGCCGCGCTGCTGGCCCTCGGCGCGCTGGCCCGGTTGATGCGCCGGGTCGCGCCGGGTCCGGTCGTCTACCGGCCCCGGCAACTGTTCAGCTTCTCCACGGTCAGTTGGGTGTCGTCGCTGTCGTCGACCGGCCTGATCTGGGTCGACACCCTGATGCTCGGCTTCTTCGCCAACGACGAGATCGGCGTCTACAACGTCGCCACCCGGCTGGTCACCGTGGCGATCTTCGTGCTGGCCCCGATCAACGCCGCGTTCGGGCCGTACCTGGCGTACCTGCACCACCAGGGGCGGGCCGACGAGGTACGGCGAATCTACGGCGCCGCCACCGGCTGGGTGGTGCGGCTGTCGCTGCCGGCGTTCGTGGCGCTGCTGGTCTTCCCGGAGAGTCTGCTGACGGTCTTCGGCGGCGGGTTCGCCGCCGGCGCTGCGGTCACCCTGGTCCTCGCGGTCGGGCAGTTGGTCAACGCGGCCACCGGGCCGTGCGGCACGGTGTTGAACATGTCCGGCCGGGTGGCGGTCAACATGTACGACAACATCGCCGCGCTGCTGCTGAACATCCTGCTGAACCTGTGGCTGATCCCGGCGTACGGGATCATCGGGGCGGCGATCTCCTGGGCGATCTCGCTGGCGGTGGTCAACGTCGCCCGGGTGCTGCAGGTACGGGCCCTGATCCACGCGGTGCCGGTGACCCTCGGCATGGTCAAAGGCCTCGGTGCCGGGCTGGCCGCGCTGGCCGCCGGGCTGATCGTCCGGCTGCTGCTGCCCGGCTGGCCGGAGCAGTTGCTGGTCGGGCTGCCGGTGGCGGTGACCGTCTACGTGGGCGTCGTGCTGGCGCTGGGCCTGAGCCAGGAGGACGTCATGGTGCTGCGTACCTTGCGCCGGGGTGGCCGGCGTGGCGGTGGCGGTGGCGTGGCCGGCGGTGGCGGTGGCGTGGCCGGCCAGGACCGGCCCGATGCCCCGGCGGCGAACCTGGAGGAGGCGGCACGATGACCGGAAACCGGGGGACCACCGACCGGCTGCGCCGCACGGTACGCGGTGCCCGGGCCTGGGCGCGCACGATGGTGCCCGGCCAGCTCGGCACCCTGCCGGACTTCCTGATCATCGGCGGGCAACGCTGTGGCACCACGTCGCTGCACCACTACCTCGCCGCGCATCCGCAGGTGCGCCCGGCCACCGGCAAGGAACTGCAGTACTTCAGCATCCACCACGGGCGCGGCGAACGCTGGTACCGGGCACACTTCCCGGCCCGCCCGGCCGGTGTGCGCAGCTTCGAAGCCAGCCCGTACTACCTGTTCCATCCGAGGGTGCCGGAACGGGTCGCCGCCGACCTGCCGCAGGCCCGCTGCATCGCCCTGCTGCGCGACCCGGTCGAACGGGCCTACTCGCACTACCTGCACACCCGCTCGTACGGCGCCGAACCGTTGTCGTTCGCCGACGCCGTCGCCGCCGAGGAACGGCGGCTGGCCGACGCGCTGCGCGACGGACCGGACAGCCCGGCCGCGCACACGGCGCTGCGCAACCACTCGTACCTGGCCCGGGGCCGTTACGCCGAGCAGTTGCAACGCTGGTACGCCGTCCTGCCGGCGGACCGGCTGCTGGTGCTGCGCAGCGAGGACATGTACGTCGACCCGGCCGGTGTCTACGACCGGGTGCTGCGCTTCCTCGACCTGGATCCGTTCACGCCGGCGGGGTTCGCCCAGCACACCCGGCGGACCGACCGGGGGCCGGGGGAGCTGACCGACGCGCTGCGCGCCCAGCTCGGCGGCTATTTCGCCCCGCACAACGCCGACCTCGCCGACCTGCTCGGCTGGCCGCACACCTGGTCGCCCCGGAGTTGACAGGACACGTCCCGCGTCCGTCAGCTCAGTGACGGGAGCGGAGAAGATAGATCGCGTACGTACCAGCGCCGTTGTCCATCTCGGCCACCTGCAGATCGGTGACCGGTACGTTGATCCGTTGCCCGGACCCGCCGCTGCCGGCGTCGGCCCACACCTCGACCGTCCCGGTGGTGGGTAGCTGCCGTGGACCGACCACCAAGATCTGAACTCCTGCCATCGCGTGTCTCCCTGCGTCTCGGCCCCATACCAGGAATTTCAGTAACGACGTCACTGACTGAGGGGACTCCTGTCGGACGAGACTTAAGATACCGGACATGCATATGCAGGTCGAGTGTTGCGGATGTTAGATTGTGTCCGCTTTCAGATCGAAGTGATTCACCAGCTCGTAGACGCCTGCGTCCAGCACCATCCGGTTGACCTCGACACATCTGTCACCGGACCTCGCGTACCGGGTGATCTGCAACACCGTCGCCTTGTTGCGTGCGATATCCAGGCCATCGATCTCGTCCGGATGCGGTGGCCGGGCGACGACCCGCTCTTCGAACCTTGTCGGCTTCCACCCTTGATCTTCAAGCCGGCCGTACACCCCGCCGGGTCCGGAGTTCTTGTAGACGATCGCCGTGCCTCGTGCGAGCTCGACGGGGAAGTAGGACGCCGATATCTGGACGCGTCGACCTTCCACCCAGTGCACTCGCTTGCGGCGCACCACCGGATCGCCCTCGTCGATGCCGAAGGCTACGGCTACGAAGTCGGGTGCCGGAAGCTCATCGACCTCGACGTCGGTGCGTATCGGACGATCGCCTGCGTCATGCTGCTGGATGGTCCGTCCCGGCTGTTTCGAGTGGCCCAGGCGATCTGGCATGACCCGTTCGAGCCGGGCGAACCAGCCCTTGACGATGCCGGGGGCACCGCGTCGCGAGGTGACAAGTCCTTCCGCCCGCAGCACGTTCAGCGCCTGCTGCGCTGCTCCTCTGCCGACGCCGAACCTGTTCATCACGGCGCTGGTGGTGGGTACCTTGTCGCCCTCGGCGAGTTCGCCGGTCCGGATCTCCTCACGGAGGTGAGCAGCGACGGTTTCGGCTGTTTCACCAGTTTCTGTCATGGTTCACCGCCAAGTATCTCCTGAAAGTTTCACATGCCGGAGAGTACAGCGGATGCATACCGCTACTTCATATGCTTGTGCAGCGCAGGGCGAGATGTGGACTTCGAGCACGATCTCGCCGGTGCCGCGCGGTGGCTCTGCCCACGCGTACCGCGCCGACCGGCAACTACTCCGGGGTTCGGCTGTCCCGGTACGAGTACCACAGCTCGGGTCGTGGTGCCGCGTTCACCGGTCGGCACTATGTCGTGCTGCTGCAGCACGGTGACCGGCTTACCGTGCGCAGTCTGCCTGGTTCCTCCGACGCGCCGCTCACCATGGACCTGACCGTCGACGGCAATGTGGTCACCGGGACCTGGATCGAGCAGACCGCGCCGCAGGGCTACTACCGCGGCGCCCGGTACCATGGCGCGATCCAACTGCTGGCCGAGCCTACCGGGCGTCGGCTGACCGGAAAGTGGATCGGGTTCGGTAAGGAGATGGAGGTCAACACCGGCCCGTGGGAGCCCACCTCCTCATGATCACATGATGAAAATTCGGCCGACACGCCGACCGGCCCCCAGCAGAGCATCAAGTGATCATAATCCGGCGGCAAGGCCAGGTTCAGGATCCGTCGGCTGGTGCACGGGTGAGTACGCCGTGCAGTACCTGGTCGGTGAGTTGCTCGCGGAACCGGGCGTCGGTGGGGTCAGCCCCGGCGACGGACCGGCCGAGAACGGCGAGCAGCAACGCGCCGAGGACGGCGTTGGCGGCGTCGGCGGTGTCGTCGACGGTGACCGCACCGACGGTGCCGGCCTCGGTGAGGAGTTCCCGGAGTGGTCCGGCGATCCATCTGTCGTTGGCGGCCATGACGTCGGTCATCCGGCCGGTGGCACCGAGTGCGCTCAGCAGCCCGGCGCAGATCCCGGGGTGCTGCGACAGGTAGCCGGCGAGAGCCGCCACCATCGCCCGTAGCCGTTGCTCGGGCGGGTCAGTGGGGTCTATCGACGCCTGCACAGCCTGGGCTCCGTCCTGGGCGTGCGCGGTCAGCAGGAACGCGAGCAGATCGTCGCGGCCGGCGAAGTAGTAGTACAACGTCGCCCGCGACGCCCCGACCATGCCGGCAATGTCTTCCAGGCGGGGCGCGGGGTCGCCGTGGAGCACCTGCTCGCTGACGTCGAGCAGGCGTCGCGCGAGGTCAGCCGGAGGGGTCTTCACGTCGATACAGCCTATCCGGCTTGCTCTGGACCAGAATCCAGATTACAGTCTAAATCATGGTTGAAATCAGATCCTACGGTCCGTGGGCGGTGATCACCGGTGCCTCGTCCGGCATCGGTGAGGCGTTCGCCGAGCACCTCGCCGCAGCCGGTCTGCACCTTGTCCTGGCGGCCCGATCCACCGACCGGCTCGAAACCCTCGCCACCGCGCTGACCTGTGCTCACGGCATCAGCTGCCGGGTGGTCACCGTCGACTTCGGCAGGACCGAGGCCGCCGCCGAGCTCGTTGACGCGACCGCGGATCTCGATGTGGGTCTGCTGGTCTCCAACGCCGGCACCGGTCGCCCCGGCCCGCTGCTCGACCAGGACCTCGCCGACCTGCACCGCCGGTTCACGATCAACGCCACCACGCACCTGGATCTGGCCCACGCCTTCGGGCGGCGGTTCGTCGCCCGTGGCCGGGGCGGCATCATCCTCGTGTCGGCACTGGGCGCGGTGCACGGGCTGCCGAACATGGCCCACGAGAGCGCGGCCAAGGCCTACGTGCTCAACCTCGGTGAGGCCCTGCACTACGAGCTCGCCGCCGGCGGTGTCGACGTCACCGTGCTACTGCCGGGCAACGTCGACACCCCGATCATCGACGCCTACGGCATCGACCGTGCCGCGATGCCGATCCGGCCCCAGCCGGTCCAGGCCGCCGTACGCGAGAGCGTGGCCGCGTTCCTGCGCGGTCGGCCCACCCACATCCCTGGCCGGTCGATGCGGATCATGACCCGGCTGCTGCCCCGCACCCGGTCCATCCGCCTCAACGGCGGGATGCTCGGCCAGGCCGCCCACCGCCTCGCCGAGCGGGAAGCCGCTGCCACGGTGGCCCCGTCGTGAACACCGCTGCCCTGCCCGCCGGAGTGGAGCGGGTCAGCCGGATCCCGTACCGGTTGCTCAGCTGGGGCGTGCCGATGGGGCCGCTGACCCTGCTGCGTACCCGGGGCCGGCGCAGCGGCCTGCCGCGTACCGTGCCGGTCGTCACGCTGCGGCACGCCGACCTCGCCTGGCTCGTCTCACCGTTCGGTGTCACGCAGTGGGTGCGCAACATCCGCGCCAACGGCCGCGCCGAACTCGGTCGCGGACACCGGTTCCGCACCGTCGGCCTCGTCGAGGTCGACGGCGAGACCAAACTGGACGTCCTGCATCGCTACCGCCGCGCGTTCGGGTTCATCCCGTTCGTCCGGCAGGCCTTCGACGCCACCCCCGGCGACGGTCCGTCCGCGTTCCTCGCCGAAGCGGACCGCCACCCGGTTTTCCTCCTCCAGCCGCCCGGCTGACCCGCTCACTCGCTGGCGAGCCCTCGTGCCCTGTCGCATCAGCCACAGGGGCGGAGTACGTAGACAGCCGAACTGCCTGATCCACTGTCCAGTTCGGCTGTCTGCAGGTCGGTCACCGGTACCTTGATTCGCTGTCCAGTTGCGCCGCTGCCTGCGTCGGCCCACACCTCGACCGTCCCGCTGGCGGGTAGCTGCCGTGGCCCGATCACCAGGATCTGAACCTCTGCCATCGCATGTCTCCTGCCTGCTCGCGCCGGCGGTCGCGCCGGCTGCCACGAAAACAAGGATGTCGCCGAATTGTCGCCCGCGCGACGGCTTCCATGACGACGTTCCGGCGACCTGCAGGGCGACATTCCGGCGACACAAGGGCTACGATCACTCGCATGACGACCACTCCGAACGCGACGTTGCGGGCTGTGCGGATGGGCCTGCTGATGAGTCAGGACGACTTCGCCCGCGCGCTGCGGCAGGCAGGGGATCGCGCCGGAATGCCCAACGATGCGAACAAGCGCCTCGTGCAACGCTGGGAGGCTGGGGCGATCACCTCGCCCCGTCCGGCGTACGCGCGTGCCCTGGAATCGGTCACCGGCCTGCCGATCAGCTCGCTCGGCTTCACTGTGGCGGTCCCGCATGCCCGCAGCGCCGACGCCGGCGAGGATGGAGCCGGCGGCCGGGGTGGCGAGGGCGGTGACGAAGCTCGGGGTGCTCAGATGTCGGCGACCGGGCAGGCATCCACCCCGGTGCCGCGCGGTGGCCCTGCCCCATTGACCGCGCCGACCGGCAACTACTCCGGAGTGTGGCTGTCCCGGTACGAGTACCACAGCTCCGGTCGTGGTGCCACGTTCACCGGTCGGCACTATGTCGTGCTGCTGCAACACGGTGACCGGCTCACCGTGCGCAGTCTGCCTGGTTCCTCCGACGCGCCGCTCACCATGGACCTGACCGTCGACGGCAATGTGGTCACCGGGACCTGGATCGAGCAGACCGCGCCGCAGGGCTACTACCGCGGCGCCCGGTACCATGGCGCGATCCAACTGCTGGCCGAGCCTACCGGGCGTCGGCTGACCGGAAAGTGGATCGGGTTCGGTAAGGAGATGGACGTCAACACCGGCCCGTGGGAGCTGGTATTCCAGGATGCCAGCACGAACAAGGCGACTCTGGCCGCCTACGACCGCCGGCCCGATCCGGAGCAGCAGCCCGCCGCCTCATGATCAGTGGCTGCCCTCATGATCAGATGACGGAGATTCGGCCGACACGCCGACGGGCGCCCAGCAGAGCATCAAGTGATCATGGTCCGGTAGCGCGTCGCCGAGGAACCCGCCACCCGATCCACAGTCGAGTAGTTGTCCACAGTGCGGCCCTACCTGGGTCGTCTGGTGGCTGAGGTCGCGGCAGCGTAGCCGAGCATGAACGAGGTGATCGAGGAACTGTGCCGGCGCAGCGGCGGTGTGGTGACCCGTCGCCAGGCCCTTCAGAGGGTGCCGCGCTGGGTGCTGGACGACGCGGTACGCGCGGGTCGACTGCGGCGCGTTCTGCCGGGCGTCTACGTGGCGGCCGGATTGATCGGCGAGGCCCGGAGCGGCATGTCGCCGATCCAGCTGCTCGGCCCGCAGCCACGACGACGTGCGGTGCTGGCCCACGCCGACGGTCGGGTCGCGTTCAGCCACACCACCGCACTCGATCTCTGGGGGCTGCGCCAGCAACCCACTGCCGAGGTACTGCACCTGACGGTGCCGATCGGCGTGGGAATTCGCAGCCAGGCCGGCCTGACCGTGCACCATCGACCGGCGTTCACCGTCGGTCCGCCGCAGGTGGTGGTACGCGACGAGGCGCCGGTGACGCGGCTGGAACGGAGTCTTGTCGAGTCCTGGCCGCTGCTGCCGGCCGCCGACCGGCCGGCTCCGCTGATCCGGGCTGTCAACGACAGACGGACTAACGCGGTCCGGATCAGCGCAACTCTCAATGAGCTGCCGCGACTCACCGACCGGGCCGCATTGCGGACGTTGCTGGCGAAGCTCGCCGCCGGCTGCCGCAGCCAGCTGGAGATCTGGGGCCACGAGCACGTATTCGTCGGTGCCGGGAGGCCCGACTTCCAGCGGCAATATCCGGTCCGGCTCGGCGGCCGCACCATCTACCTGGATGTGTACGCCGAGCGGGAACGGATCGACTTCGAGCTCGATGGAGCCGCCTCGCACGGCAGCCCTGCCCAGCGTGAGGTCGATCTGCGACGGGACGCGCTGCTGGCCACCGTCGGCATCCAGGTGGTGCGGTTCGCACACCGACGACTGGTGCACGAACCACAGCAGGTCCGCCGCGAGATCCTGACCATCCTCCACCGCCGCCGGGGGTACGGCTGATCAGTCGACGTCGGCGAGGATCGACTCCGGGGTGCCGGTGGCGCGCAACAGCACCGGCCGGTCGGTGACGGTCACCTCGGCCGCTGTCTTGGTCGGTGCGGCACCGGCCGGCCCGGCGTGCAGGCTCGGCACCGCGGACACCCGTACCGCGTCGTCGACCTCACCGGACCAGACGACCAGGGTGCTCTCCCCGCCCTGCTGGAACGCGACGCCGATCAGCCCGTCCCGGCGGACCGGAGTGACGGTCGCACCACGGGCCGCCACCGCCAGGCTCTCGAACATCCGGCCGGCCTCACGTTCCGTACCATCGGGGTCGAGCAGGCCGTAGCGAACCTCGCTGCCGGCCCGGTTGTTCGGGTTGTAGCCCAGCGGCAGCCACATCACCTGCCGGATACCGCCGGCCAGCAGCATGGTGGAGACCTTGACGACCTCCTCGGCCCGGCTGACGTCGTCACCGTCACCGTCGCGCCAGAACTGCCCGACCTCCCACGCTTCGATCGGCACGTCGGCCGGGGTCTGTGCCGCCAGGTAGTCCAGCAGCGCCGGTACGCCGTCGAAGTGTTCGTAGTAGTGCACCTGACGCAGCTGCACCACGCCGTCGTCAATCAGTTGCTCGGTGGCGGCCAGGAAGGCGACGTTGCGTACGTTGGTCTCGTTGTCGAGCGCGGTCCGGAGCGTCTCGATCGTGTCCACCTCGGGGATCTTGCGGCCCCGGGTGCCGATCCGCCGCTGAAAGTACGCGTTGTAGGCGGCGATCGCCTCGTCGTCGCGGCCGGCTTGGACCAGCCGGTCGACCACTCCGAAGCCGTACGCGACACTGCTGATGCCGGAGTCGACGACCACCGCCTCCGGGTTCGCGGCATGCACCGCCTCAGCGGCGACGGTGACCAGCTCGACGTACTCCTCGGGGGTGCCGCGCCAGTACTGCGGGGCGTTGACCTCGTTCTCGATCGCGTACTGACGGACGCCGTAGGGCGTGTAGCGGCGCACCACGTCACCGACGAACTGCCGATAGGCGGCCATGTCCAGCGGCATCGTCGACTCGGTCTTGTTGGCCTGGCCGCGGACATGTTCCGGGGTGCCACCGGTGGTCCAGCACATCTCGGTCCGGATCTTGATGTTCAGCACGATGCCGAGTTCCCGGCTGCGTTGGGCGATCTGGTCCAGGGCCGACCAGTCCTGTTGCCCCTGGGTCGGCTCGATGCTGCACCAGCTGATCTCATGGTAGGTGGCGGACCCGGACAGTTTGCGCAGGTACGGGAGGAACTCGTCGTACCGGTTCCAGTCCCAGTGCGCGCCGAACGGGTGGGTGTCCTCGGGGTACGGCGGCAGGCTCGGCAGCGGCGCGCCGGTCGGTGGCACCGGTGGCGGGGTGGTGTCGGTGTCGCCGCTGGTGCAGCCGGCGAGGAGCAACAGCCCGCCGAGCGCCGCCGCCACCCAGCGCCGGGCCACGGTGTTCGGCCGGGTGACAGCGTTCATCGGTAACCCAGCTCGCGCAGCATCCGCCCGGAGAAGACCGCGACGAGCAGCCGCAGGAACGGATCCAGCTCCCGGCGGTAGCTGCCGACGCGGGACCGGTAGATGGCCGAGTCGGTGCCGGCGGAGGCGCGGCGTCGGTCCGCCTCACTGGTGTACTTTCCGGCCACGTCATGCGGTTTGTCGACGTAGTCGAGCACGCCTTCCTCCCACGGTTCGCCGAGGAACTCGAACAGCGCGCGCATCGACTTCTCCGGCTCACGTACCGCGTCCTCGTAGCGCAGCTCGTGGTAGCGGTCAGCCGGCAGGGTGGCACCCACCGCGCGGGCGGTACGAATGTAGCGCGGCCACTTGACGACGCACTTCACCGCCGACCAGTATCCGAACCGCTTGCGGTGTGAGACCACCACGTCGCGGCCGTCCCGGATCACGTGCACGATCTGCGCGTCCGGGAAGACCTCGGTGACGAAGTCGAGCGAGATCGCGTACAGCGGGGTCTTGTCGGCCCACCGGGCCTTGCCCCGACCGGCGGCGTAGTCGGCGTGCACGCCGCCGAAGAAGTCGGCGATGCGGCGCAGCCAGTCCTCCCGGGTGAAGCCGAAACGGGCCAGCCGCTCCCAGTCGGAGCCGACGATGCGTCGCAGGTCCGGCAGGAACCGGGTCTCCGGACCGCAGGAGATCCGGGAGTGCGAGTCGAGCACCAGCCGCAGGAAGGTGGTGCCGGAGCGTTGGCAGCCCACCAGGAAGATGGGCGCCGTCGGCGACTGCGCCACTTCGGCGGCGGCCTGCGCGGGGGCTTCAGCCATGGTCGGTCCTTTCCACGCTCACCGGGGTACGCCGGTCGGTGTCGGCTTGCTGAGGTGGGATGGTGGGGGACTGCGGGCGGCAGCTGGCAGTCAGTCGGGCGGTGAGTTCGTCGCAGAGCGTACGGACCGCCGGGTCGATCGGCAGCGGCTGGCGGTGGGGTGTGCGAGGGGCGATGTGCGCGGACAGTTCGGGGCGGTAGGCGATCCCGAGGAAGTCGCAGAGCCGGCGGACCTGCCCGGCCGGGTCGGCGATCAACGCGTCGTACGAGCTGAGCAGCACGTCGTCGCGGCGGTCCAGGCCGAGGCGGAAGTAGAGGGTGTTCCGGACGTACCAGAACAGGGCGGCGGCGGTGTGCCGGTCCATCCGCCGGTAGTCGAAGCCGTGGATCAGCTCGTAGGTGTCCGCGTCGAGGCGCTGTCCCTGCCAGCGGCGGCCGATGGTGCCGTCGGCGATGGCGGCGAGTGCCCGCAGGTTGGCGTCGCCGAACTTGGCCACTTCGGAGCGGGCCCGGTCGTCGACGTCGCGCCACGCCCAGACCGCCCGACCCGGTGCCATCCCGGGCAGGGCGAGCAACTCGTCCACTCGGTGGCTCTCGCACAGCGGTTTGACCAGGACGTACGCGTGCCGGCTCCGGTTCACCACGGCGGTCAGCACCGCGTCGTCGCGGAGTTGAAAACGATGGAAGACCCGCCGGTCGCTTTCGTTGCGGACTTCGAACTCGCCGGCGTTCTCCAGCCCGCGGACCAGCATGTTGGTGCCGGACCGTTGCAGGCCGACCAGGTAGACCGGAGTGGCCTGACCACGGGATACGCCGTGCCGGTGTCGCCAGCGCAGCTTGGTCCAGGCGGTGGTGGCCCGGTCGACCGGGTTGAGCCGGTCCTCCTCGACGAGGCGGCGGAGCCCTTCAGTGCGGATCCAACGGGCGTGCCGGGCGATTCGCCGCGCGGTCCAGGCCAGGGTGGAAGGCTCGTCGTCGTTCACCGGTCCTCCTCGGGCACGTCACCAGCCGCGATGGCCAGGCTGGGGCGAGGTCGGGCCGCGGTCAGGCTACCCACGGATCGGGGCGAAACGCCAGAACGCAGGCTGGTCAGCCACACAAGATCATCCGATCAGCTAGTTGGCGATTCGGTACTGGACTAACCCGGCGTGGGTGCATAGCGTGAGGCAGCAGCCAGGGCGGGAGCCCTGCGCCACCATAACCGGGTGGCCACACCCCGGTATCGAGCGAGCGGGCCGGACTGATGCGTGTCCTCCATGTGAACAAGTTTCTGTACCGTCGGGGTGGCGCCGAGGGGTATCTGATCGACCTCGCCGATCTGCAGCGCGCCGCTGGCGACGAGGTGGCGTACTTCGGGATGACCCACCCGGACAACGACCGGCCGTTGCCGTACGCCCGGCACTTCCCGCCGCACGTCGAGCTGGAACCGGCGCCGCGCGGGCTGCGCCCCCGGCTGGCCGCCGCCGGCCGGATGATCTGGTCGCCGGCGAGCCGCCGCGGCCTGGCCCGGGTGATCGACGATTTCGGGCCGGACGTGATCCACCTGCACAACATCTACCACCAGCTCTCCCCCTCGGTGCTTGCCGCCGCCCGCGACGCCGGGGTGCCGTGCGTGCTCACCATGCACGACTACAAGCTCGCCTGCCCCAGCTACCAGCTGCTGGACCAGGGCAAAGTCTGTACGAAGTGCGTCGATGGAGGCCCGCTACACGCCGCGCGGCGCAGGTGCAAGGACGGATCGGCATCCGCCAGTACGCTACTCGCTGTGGAGTCATGGATACACAGGCAGTCACGGGCCTACGGTCCGGTGGGGGTGTTCGTCAGTCCCAGCCGGTTCCTCGCCGACGTGATGCGCCGGGCCGGCGTCTACCCGGACCGGCTACAGGTGATCAACCACTTCGTGGACACGGCTGCCGTGGCGGTCAAGGACTCGCCGGGCGGGGGAGTGGTCTTCGCCGGCCGGATCTCCGCCGAGAAGGGAGTGGACACGCTGGTCGAGGCGGTCGCCCGGCTGCCCCGGCAGGTGCCCGTCCACGTGGCCGGCGACGGCCCCGCCCTGCCCGCGGTCCGTGCCCTCGCCGACCGGGTGGCACCCGGTCGGGTGCGGTTCCACGGCCGGCTGGACAAGTCTCGGCTGCATGAGCTGATCAGGTCTTCGGCGGCGGTCGCGGTGCCGTCTCGTTGGCACGAGAATCAGCCGATGGCGGTGCTCGAGGCGTTCGCCTGCGGCGTGCCGGTGGTTAGCACCGACCTCGGCGGGTTGCCGGAGCTGATCAGTCCCGGCGTCGACGGGGAGACCGTCCCGGCCGACGACCCGGTGGCGCTCGGCGACGCGTTGGGCAGGTTGGTCGCCGACCCCGACCGGGCGTACGCGATGGGCCGGGCCGCCCGGGACAAAATCGACCGTGACTTCACGCCCGAACTGCACCTGAACCGGCTCCGCGACGCCTATTTGGCTGCGGCGTTGACCGCCCCGGCCGGAACCCGACGATGACCGGCGCACCCTCCGCCGCCGGCACGCCCTCCGCCGCCGGTACGCCCGGCCCGTCGAGCCCTCCGGTCCGGGTGCTCTACCTGGCCGGCAGCGGTCGCAGCGGCAGCACCCTGATCACCACCGTCCTGGGACAGCTGGACGGCTGTTTCGCCGCCGGCGAGCTGCGCTACCTCTGGCAGCGCGGGATGCTCGACAACCGTCCCTGCGGCTGCGGCGCGCCGTTCGACGCCTGCCCGGTCTGGCAGGCGGTCACCGCCGAGCTGGCGGCCGCTGCCGGTCCGGCCTCGGCTGCCGGCCCGGATGCCGCCGGCATCGCCCGACGACTGCGGACCAGGCTGCGGATGCGGGACCTGCCAGCCATGCTGCGCCGAGCCGGTGCCGGACGGCGGGCCGTGCCGCACCACGCCGACGACGCCGCGATCGCGGCGGTCTATCCGGCGGTCGCCCGCCAGGTGAGCCGCAGCGGCGACGGGCCGGTGGTGGTGGTCGACTCGTCGAAGCTGCCACCGTACGGTGCGTTGCTGCGTGACCTGCCCGGCATCGACCTGCGGGTGCTGCACCTGGTCCGGGACCCGCGCGGCACCGCCTTCTCCTGGCGCCGCCGACGCGGACTGGACGGCGCGGCGGACCGCAAGCTGATGAGCCGCCCACCGGTGTGGAAGGCGGCTCTGCTGTGGCGGGTGTGGAACGCCGCCACCGCGCGATTCTTCGAAGCCGCCGGACCCGACCGCTACCTGCGGGTCCGCTACGAGGACGTGGTCGTCGACCCAGCCGGTGAGCTGCGCCGGATCGCGCTGTTCGCCGGGCTGGATCCGGCCGGGCTGCCGGTGGACGCCGAAGGCCGGGTCACTCTGGCCCCCACCCATTCGGTGGCGGGCAATCCGGCACGGCACCGTACCGGAGCGGTCCCGGTCAGCGACGACGCCGAATGGGTCCGGGCGCTGCCCGGCCGGTCGTTCGCGGTGGTCACTGCGGTGACGCTGCCGCTGCTGCGCCGCTTCGGCTACCCGGTACGGCGACCCACAGCACCCCCGGCCCCGGCCGTGCCCCCGGCCAGGGCCCAGGGCGGGCCGGTCACCGCCACGACACCGAGCAAGGAAGGCTGACCCGATGCTGTCCGTCGTCGTGGGCACCGGACGGTGCGGATCGACCCTCGTCCAGGAGATCCTGGCCCGGCACCCGGCCGTCGGTTTCGTGTCCGGCCTGGACGACAAGCTGCCCCGGCTCAACCTGGCCGGTCGCCGCAATGGCCGGCTCTACCGCCGCTCGACGCCCCGGCCGGCCGGCATGACCTCGCTCGGGCACAGCCGTCGCCTGCTGGAACGCGGCCGGCTGCGGGTGGCGCCGTCCGAGGCGTACCGGCTGATCGACCGGCAGGTGATGGCCGGCTACTCCAGGCCGTGCCGGGACCTGCGCGCCGACGACCTCACGCCGTACGTGGGCCAGCGGCTGCGCGCCTTCTTCGACCGCCGGGTCGAGCGGCAGGGCTGCCAGGTGCTGCTGCAACACGTCACCGGCTGGCCCCGCACCGGTTGGCTGCACGCCGCGTACCCGGATCTGCGGGTGGTCAACGTGGTCCGCGACGGACGGGCGGTGGCCAACTCGTGGCTGCAGATGGGCTGGTGGGACGGCTGGCGTGGGCCGGACAACTGGTTCCTCGGCCCGCTGCCGGCCGACCTGCGGGCCGAGTGGGAGGAAGCCGACCGGTCATTTCCGGTGCTGGCCGCGCTCGGCTGGAAGATGCTGATGGCCGCGTTCGCCGAGGCCCGCGCCAGCCACCCGGCCGGCCAGTGGCTGGACGTACGGTACGAGGACCTGCTGGTCGCCCCGCGCGACGAAGTAGCCCGGATGCTGGACTTTCTCGGCCTCGACTGGTCGCCCGCGTTCGACCGTGGCTTCCGCCGGTACGAGTTCCACAGCGGTCGCGGGGCGGCGTACCACCGGGAACTGAGCCCGGAGCAGTTGGCCGCGGTGGACCGGGTGCTGGAGAAGCCGCTCGCTGAATGGGGTTACTGACCTCGCCGGGCTCGTACCCCGCCGGCGTCGTACCCCCGCTGCCTCTATCGCGGCTGCCTCTATCGCGGTGGCCGGCAACCGGCCTAGAGTGGTGCGGGCAGGCCCGTACCCGGGCCGGTGTCCGGGCGGGAGGCGCAACCCGCCCGGTCGGGAAGCGCCGCGCCGACACGGTGACCGTGCCGGATGCTGTCGTGACCAGCCGGCCGGTGTCCGCTGCCCGCACCACCGGTCGGTGTACCACGGCCGGGCAGTTCCACGCCGGTAGCTTATCGGGCCGTCACCTCGCACCGGTCCAACCAGGCGCCGCACCTGCGGCGCGGGATGGAATCCCAGTGACGACAACGGGAGAAGGACCATGGCGCGACCCATCACGCTCTTCACCGGCCAGTGGGCCGACCTGCCGTTCGAGGAAGTGTGTCGGCTGACCTCGGAGTGGGGCTACGACGGCCTGGAGATCGCCTGCTGGGGCGACCACTTCGAGGTCGACCGGGCGCTGGCCGAGGACGACTACGTCGAGCGCAAGCTGCAGACCTTGGCCAAGTACAACCTTAAGGTGTACGCGATCTCCAACCACCTGGTCGGCCAGGCGGTCTGCGACCACCCGATCGACGAGCGGCACCAGGGGATCCTGCCCGCCCGGATCTGGGGTGACGGGGAACCCGAGGGCGTCCGGCAGCGGGCCGCCGAGGAGATCAAAAACACCGCCCGGGCCGCCGCGAAGCTCGGCGTCTCCACCGTCATCGGCTTCACCGGCTCGTCGATCTGGCACACCCTGGCCATGTTCCCGCCGGTGCCACCGGAGATGATCGAACGCGGCTACCAGGACTTCGCCGACCGGTTCAACCCGATCCTCGACGTGTTCGACGAGGTCGGGGTCAGGTTCGCCCACGAGGTGCACCCGAGCGAGATCGCCTACGACTACTGGACGACCCGGCGCACCCTGGAGGCGATCGGCAACCGGCCGGCGTTCGGCCTCAACTGGGATCCGTCGCACTTCGTCTGGCAGGAACTGGACCCGGTCAACTTCATCCTCGAATTCGCCGACCGGATCTATCACGTCGACTGCAAGGACGCGAAGGTCCGTACCGGCGACGGTCGGCGCGGCCGGCTCGCCTCCCACCTGCCCTGGGCAGATCTGCGGCGGGGCTGGGATTTCGTCTCCACCGGGCACGGCGACGTGCCGTGGGAGGACTGTTTCCGGGCACTCAACGCGATCGGCTACGACGGACCGATCTCGGTCGAGTGGGAGGACGCCGGAATGGACCGGCTGGTCGGCGCCCCCGAGGCGTTGCGGTTCGTCCGTCAGCAGGCGTTCGACGCCCCGACGGCGGCGTTCGACGCGGCGTTCTCCAGCAGCCGGGACTGACCTGGCCGCCGTAGGACCGACGGCGGCGACCGCACCGGGACGACCGTGGGCCGGTCGCCCCCGTCAACGGGGGTGACCGGCCCACGCGTACGCCGTGATCTCGACGGTGAGTGCCGGCGTCAGCTGGCGCTGGACCCGGTGCCCTTGCCCGGCTTGGTCCCGGATGCCGCCGCACCGGTGGATCCCGCCGAGGCGCCGGTGCCCAGTCCGGCGTTGGCGAGACTGTCGTCGGAGGCGGTCAGGTGGTCGTGGCCGTTGAGACGTTCGCCCAGTCGGGTGTGGCTGAGCCGCTCCCGGCCTTCCGCGTAGATCCGGTTGGCCTGAGCTTGCGCCACCCCGGCGGCCTCCTGCACCGTCGGGTGGTCCATCACCTTGCGTGCGTTGAGTACCAGCTCGTCGTACTTCTCCCGGCCGGCGCGGGCGCCCAGGACGAAACCCACGGCCACCCCGCCGATGAACCAAAGTTTTCCGCGCATGGCGGCTCCTTTCGTAACCTGACCCGGTGTGCCCGTCGGCCGTCGGTCCGGTCCGGTGCCGGCTGGCCGATGAGCGACCCGGTCGTGCCTTCGTCATCTGTCTGGTGCTGTCTACCCATCCTGCTCCCTTCTTACGCGTCAGCGCAGACAACTCGGTCTTTTGTCCGTTTCAGTAGTCTCCTGATCGGAGCTTGACCGGGCGGGCCACGCTGTGCACCCGGCCGGTCCGGGACGGTGGACCCGGTCGCCCATCCGGCGGTGGCGTCCTGTACTCTTGTCCCGTCGCCAGGCGGCCGGAGAGATCCGCTGCCGGCTACGCAGCGGTCCCCCGTAGCTCAATTGGCAGAGCAGCCGGCTGTTAACCGGCAGGTTTTTGGTTCGAGTCCAAACGGGGGAGCTTCCACGGATGGCCGTCACGGCGGAGGTCGTCATCGTCGGTTCCAGGCTCTCAGGGCTTGCGGCAGCCCGCCGACTATCCGCAGCCGGCGTCGATCACCTGCTCATCGACCGGGCCGATCGGATCGGCGGCCGGGTCGCTACCGACGTCGTTGACGGCTTCCGGCTCGACCGTGGCTTCCAGGTGCTCAACACCGCCTATCCGCGGCTGGCTGATGTGGTCGACCTGGACCGTCTCGACCTGCGCTTCTTCACTCCGGTTGTGCTGGTCCGGCGGGCCGACGACACGGTACGGCTGGCGCATCCGTTGCGGATGCCGTTCGCCGCGCCGGCGACGCTGCGTGCTGGCGTCGGTACCCTGCCCGACCGACTCCGACTCGGTCGGCTGCTGACGAGGTACGCCCTGACCAGTCCCGACCGGCTGCTCAGCCGGGCGGAGACCAGCGCTGTGGACGAGTTGCGGCGAGCCGGGCTCTCCGCCCGGATCATCGACGAACTGCTGCGACCATTGCTGTCCGGAGTGCTCGCCGACCCCGACCTGGAAACGTCGAGTCACGTCGTCGCGATGATTCTGCGATCCTTCGCTCGGGGCCGGATCGGGTGGCCGGCCGCCGGAACGGCCAACCTGCCCCGTGCCGTCGCCGCTCCGTTGCCACCCGACCGGCTCCGTCTGGCGACCGACGTGACGGCGATCGAGCCTGGCCTGGTGCGCACCCGGCACACCGATCTGCGTTGCCGGTGGATCATCGTGGCGACCGATCCACCAGCGGCCGCCCGGCTGATCCCGTCGGTCGGGCCGGTACGGATGCGCCAGCTGACCACCTACTATCACGCCGCTGAGCGGCCGCCGGTGGCCGAGCCGATCCTGCTGCTCGACGGGCACCGCCGTGGGCCGGTCGCGAACACCGTCGTGGTCAGCCAGGCGGCACCGGACTACGCACCGCCCGGTCAGCACCTGATCGCCACCTCCGTCGTCGGCCGGGAGACGCCACCGGAGGAGGTCGTCCGGGCCGAACTGGAGCGGCTGTACCAGACCTCGACCACCGGTTGGTGTCACCTGCGGACGGTGCCGGTCGTCGACGCGTTGCCGGCGGCTGTGCCGCCGGTGGCACGCTGCGCGCGCCGGCTCAGGTCGGCAGCGGCATCTTCGTCGCTGGCGACCATCGCGACAGCCCGTCCATCCAGGGTGCACTTGCCAGCGGCTGGCTGGTCGCGGGCGCGGTGCTGCGTCGTCGTCGGTTCTAACCAGAGGTCGGCGCCGGCACCGGGCTGTCGCTACGGTGCCGGCGCCGACCTTCGGGCCCCTGCGGTCACATCCCGGTCAGCGGGGGTCAGACCCGGCTGGACGGCACCGCCCGCTCGGCGGTCGCACCTGCCGCCGGGACCCGCCGGGCGACGATGAAGCCGAAGACAGCGGCGGTGAAGAACATGACGAAGCCGTACGTGACCGAGGGCATCGCCATCTCCGTGTTGCCGAGCAGCGTCGGGGTCATCGCGATGGTGATCGACAGGCTGGCGTTGTGCAGGCCGATCTCGAAGGCGGAGGCGATCGACTCGCGTTCGCCGACCCGGAACAGCCGGGGGCCGAAGTAGCCGATCGTCATGCTGAGCAGGTTGAACAGCACGACGGCGAGGATGATCTCGCCAAGGACGTCGAACACCTCTTCGCCGAGACCGGCGATCACGCTGGCGATCATCATCAGCAGCACGAGGACGGACAGCACCTTGACCGCGCGCTCCAACCGGATCGCGAGGCTGGTGAACCGCCGCCGGACCGCCATGCCGATGGAGATCGGGATCAGCACGAGGGCGAACACCTGAATCACCTTGTCGAACTGGAGCCCGATCGAGCTGTCCGACCCCATGAACCCGGCCACGGACAGGTTGACGATCACCGGCAGGGTGAACAGCGCCAGCACCGAGTTGACCGCGGTGAGCGAGATGTTCAGCGCCAGGTCACCTTTGAAGAGGTGACTGTACAAGCTCGCCGTACTGCCGCCCGGTGAGGCGGCGAGCAGCATCATGCCGACCGCCAGTTCGGGGCGTAGTCCGAGCACGAAGACCAGACCGAGGCAGAGCGCCGGCAGCACCAGCATCTGGCTGACCAGGCAGACCACCATGGCCCGCGGGTATCGCAGGACTCGGCGGAAGTCCTCCATTGTCAGGGTGAGTCCGAGTCCGAGCATGATGATCGCCACGGCGATGGGAAATAGGAGAACTACCGTATCGTTGCTCATGGCAAGCCTGCCTCCCGATTTGCATGAAGTGCATGGATCTTTACATTGCCGATCGGTCGGCTGCTTCTTCCCGGTTGCTTGATCCACCGGGCCGCCATCCTGACCGGTGCGGTTCTACCCGTCCGCCGAGCCGGGTAGATCGCGGGGAGTCACCAACTGTCGGCGAAGTATCCGCTGGCCGGGTCGATCATGGCGATGCCTTGAACCGTTGGCGATCACGGAACGTGCCCAAAGTATGGGGTCAATGGCCTACCGGGTCCGCCCGGCCAGCAGCATGCGACATGGCAACGGCAAGACCGCGCAGATACCGGTCGCCCGGAACCCGGTACCCCGTCGGGTGGTGAGCGAGGAGACGGTGGTACGCGGTGGCGGCCGGTACTTTCTCAGCCACGGCACCATCGACATGGGCGGGCTCGCCGACGCGTTGGCGGTCAGCCGGGCGACGCTCTACCGGGTCACCGGCAGCCGGGACCGGCTGCTCGGTGAGGTTCTGTGGTGGCTCGGCAGTCGTCAACTGGCCGAAGCGCGTGGCGCACGTCGCCGCAGCGGGGTGGACGGCGTGATCGAGGTGACCATGCGCTACGCCGCCACGGTGCGTCGGTCCGCGCCGTTCCGGCAGTTCCTCGCTGACGAACCCGAGACGGCGGCCCGGGTGCTGTTCGCCGAGCCGGGCCGGGTGCACCGGCGGTTCATCCGTGCCCAGGCGGACATCTTCGTCGACGTGCTCGGCCCTGATCTGGCCGACCACGCCGCACCGGAGGCGCTGGCGTACCTCTACATCCGGATCGTCGAGTCCGCCATCTACGCAGAGTTGCTCGCCGGCCGGCAGCCGGACCTCGACCTGACCGAACAGGCGCTGCGGGCCCTGTTTAGCGGGGCGCGGTGAGCCCGGTCGGCGGAAACGTCGGCCGGGCTCACCGCATGATCAGGACGCGCGGGCGCAGGAGTCCTGATATTCGGAGATCTCTTTACCAGGTCGGGGCGGCGGGCAGAGAAATTGCTCGTAGCGGGTGTCGTCGTCGACGAAGCGCTTCAGCCAGGCCACGCTGAACGACGAGATGGTGGTGTTCGGAATGTTCGGTGCGAAATGGCTGGCGTTGTTGAGCTCCAGATATGCCTTGTCCAGATCGGATGGAAGGCTGTCGAAGAATGGTTCGGAATGAAATCGTACCGAGGCGATCGTGTCTCGCTCGGCGCCGATCACCATCGTCGGGACCTGCACCTGCGACCAGTTCTTGCTGAAATTCCACGGGGTGAGCGGAATCGCTGCCCGCAATGTCGGGCGCGTCTCGGCCGCCTCGAGCGCGCCGCCACCGCCCATCGAGTGACCCATCACCGCGAGCCGGTCCGGGTCCACCCGGTCCCGGACCGGGCTGCGCTCCACCAGGAAGTCCAGCGCGGCGAGAAGTTGCCGGCCGCGGCTCGCCGGCTGGTCGGAGCGGGTAACGGTGTCGATATTGAATACAACGAATCCCTGTGATGCCAGCCGGGGCCCCAACCAGGCCATGCTCGACCGGGACGCGGTGAAGCCGGGGGCGACCGCCACCCCACCGAAGGTGCCTTCGCCGCCGCTGGTCGGGAAATAGATCGTGCCGCCGCCGAATCCGCTGGCATCGCGCGACGACACCGTCACCTGGGACGTCGCGAACGGGCCCCGGGCGGCGGCGACGCTGGACGCGCTCGGTGCCGGACCCCGCTCGAACGGGTTCTCGGCGGCGCTCGCGTCCGGGATCAACGTGAGCCCGGCGACCGCCAGCAGTGCGGCCGTCGCCGCGGCGAGCACCCCCCGAACCCGACGCCGACCGCGGTCCGGCCGCGCGGACCGGTGCACGGAGCGCCGGGTGGGCGGATGTGCGGAATGCCGGCTGAGTGGATGTGCGGAATGCCGGGCTGCCGGCGCCGGGTCTTCGGATTCAGGAAACGATGAATGCATCTGTCCTCCCACTCGCGTACGGGAGTCACCGCGCGATCACCGGGGCGCCGTCCGGGCTCGCGTCGCCGGACCGATGGGTGGTCGCAACGACCGTCGGTGACGATGGATACCCGCGGGCGTCCCCGCCGGGCAATCCGGACGCTAGCCCGATTGCCACGCCGCTGACCAGGTAGGACAGGGATCCTGAGACCGCCGTCGCAGCCCCGTCCGGCCCTGGACACCGGCCGGCGAGTCGGTACGCCGGCACTGCCGGCGTACCGACGCAACCGCGTCGACGCAGCAGTTCGGCCGCTTCGTGGAGGGACTCGGCGACGGGTTCCGCCAGTTGCCCGGCCACCCGGTCCAGGGTCTCGACGAGCCGGTCGCGCTGCCGCCGGAACTCGGCAAGCTGAGCGCCCTGCCCCGCGATGTCGATGGCGTCGGACGCGGCGTCGTCGATCGCGTCGACTGCGGCGCCGAACCGGCCCAACCGCAACTCCTGTTCGGCGAGCCGCAGACGCAGGACCGCCTGCCGCCCGGTGTCGCCTCCTTGCCGGATCAGTTCCGCGATGGCGCCGACGGTGAGCTCGGCGGTGAGCTCGGAGATCCGTGACTGCGCGTCGGCCGTGAGCCGGGTCAGCTCCGTCGCGAACACCTGATCGGCGGTCGCCTGGTGGATGCGCGGCGGCCGGTCCGCACCGGCGACCGTGGGATACCGGCCGTCCGGGCGGAGCTGACATTCGACCGACGCGTCACCGAGCCGCAGAACGAGTCGCACCGTCGGCTGCCATCTGTCGGGCCGCGAGCACTGCGGCTATCCGCGTGCTGACGTCGCTCAACGCCGTACTCCTTCCACTGGGTGGACTCGTGATGCCGCTACCTGACGGACCGCGTGACCGTTGGCGGGCGTAGCGGTGGCCGCACGCCGGATGGCCCCGGTTCGTGGTCCGTCAGACAGCGGTATGCGGCACCGTGACCGGTCACCCACGCCCGGCCTGTGGGACATGCTGCGGGCGATGGCCGTCCGACGGCGGGCCGAGGCGTTGGACGCGGCCGGGCGACCGGCTGAGGCCTACGCCGCCTTCCGGTCCGCGGCACAGGTATGGGAGCAGGTCGCCCCGATCCTCGCCGGCTCACTGTGGAGCCAGGTCGCCCGGCAGGCGGCGGCGCTGGAGGACCGGTCGGCGCAGCTCGACGCGAGCCTGCGCGCACTCACGCTGCTGCCGCCCTGGCCGCGGTGGTCGACACCGCTGGCCCGCGTTGACGGGATGCAGGCTCAGTGGCTGTGCTCGGATGCCCTGAACTGGCTGGACCGGTTTGCCGACGCCGAAGCGGCGGTCCGGGGGCGGTCGCAGCGGCGGAGTCGTTCAGGGCTGCGGAACATGCGAGTTTCGCCTACGGCGTGCTCGCTCAGGCTCTGCTGCGCCAGGGGCGACCGGTCGAGACGCTGGGCGCGGTGGGCCGGGCGGTGGCCTGCAGCCGAGAGACGGACGTGCCCGCCTTTACCGCCAGTGCGTTGACCGATCGCGCCGTCGCGCTCGGCGGGCTCGCCCAGTACCCGGCCGCGTTACGGGATCTGGCCGAGGCGGACAAACTCGTCGCCCGGATCGAGGACCTCCGGCTGGCCGACCAGGTCCGTCTCGGCATGCTGATCACCTCGGCCTTGGTCCACCGGGCGGTCGGTGAGCCTGCGGTGACAGCGGTTCTGGCCGAGCAGGCGATGGAGCTATGCGAGCGCCACGGGCGACGCGAACAGTATCTTCAGGCCAAGATGGCCTGGGCCTTGGCGCTGGTCGAGATCGGCGAGGATGAGCGGGCCGTGGCGGCGGGCCGGCAGGTCTACCAGGAGTTGCTCAACCGCGGTACCCCGCATCTAGCCGCGCTGGCCGCCATCAGTCTGGCCGCCCTGGACGGTCGAGCGGGCCGGCTGGCCCGGCCCGGGCCGGGGCCCGGCGGTCGGTGCGGTTGGTCGACCCGGGGGATCTCGACGCCCGGGGAACCGCCCGGTTCAACCTCGCCCGGCTGACCATGATCGCGGGCGACCTGGCGGACGCGGAGACTCTTCTGCTCGACGCAGTCGCCGATCTGGAAGCCGTGCGGCGTGACGTCGTGGACGACCGGCAGCATGTCGACCTGCTGGAGAGCCAGGCACAGGCGTACCGTGCGCTGCAGACGTGCCGGCTCGCCGCCGGCGACGTCGCCGGCGCTCTCGAAGCGGTCGAGCGGGCGCGTGGGCGCAGTCTGCTGCGCCGACTGCGGTCCCGCGGGCCAGTCAGCGGCGGTCCGGCGAGTCTCGAGCTTCCGGCTCCGGAGAACCTGCCGGCCCTGGCGGATCCGCTGGACGGGGTCCGGATGCCGGCGGCGCTGACGGCTGCCGCCATGGTCGAGCTCGCCGACACCTGCGGCACCGGCCCGCCGGATCCTGGCGGTCGGTAACCCGAGCCCGCCGGACACGCCGATCGCGCCGGGGTTACCGGTGCCACGGCTGTCGTCGCTGGCCGGATGCGAGGTCGTCCACTTCGCTACCCACGGGGTGTACGGTGCCGACACCGGCGTCACGCCCGGCGCGCTCTGCCTGAGCCCGAGCGGCGACGACGACGGGTACCTGCGCGCCGACGACATCACCGGGCTGGATCTGACCAGTTGCCAGGTGGTGCTGCTCAGCGCGTGCCGGACCGGCTGGGGGCGCAGCAGCTACGAAGGCAGCCTCGGGTCGGCCCGGGCCTTCCTGTACGCCGGTGCGCGGGCGGTAGTGGTGTCACTGTGGCCGGTCGACGCCGCCGCTACCGCCGACCTGATGGTCGCGTTGCACGGGATTCTCCGTTCCGGGGTGCCGGTGGGGGAGGCGCTGCGGCGGGCGATGCGGTGGTCGCGCGACGACGGATCACCATTGCGCCACTGGGCGTCGTTCGCGGTGGTCGGTGCAGGCTGGGCCGCGCCGGTCACTGCGGTCGACCGGCGTGGGCGAGGGCGGACGGGGTCAGCCGACCGACGATAGCCGGGGCCTCCCGGATGAGGGTGTCGTCGTCCACTGCCTCCACCATGAATCGGGCGTAGTCGACTCGTCGGGTCAGGTTGCTGGCCAGCACCGGATCACCCACGTGTCGGCTCCACACCGGCAGGCCCTGGCTGTCGCCTTCTTCAAGGTCGCTGCCGCGCACGACGGTCCAGTCGGTGCTGCTGGCGAAGACCCGTCGGCAGGCCTGCACCTGGTCGTTGACGTCCACCACCCGCAGCAGCTTCGCCAGCAAGCCGAAGACCGCCGTGTAAAGCTTGAACCCTCGGGGGTAGACGTCCCGACCGTCGCGGGTGATGTGCCAACCGCAGGAGAAGATCAGCCGGGCACCTGACTCGGCGTAATCGAGCACCGCCTGTGCGGTCCCCGAGGCGTAGTTCTGCACACCCCACGGCACCAGCACCGTGAGCACGGCGTCGCAACCGCGCACCGCTTGGGCGATGACCGTACGGGAGTTGGTTGGACCGGGGACCACGGTAATCCGCCCGTCGAACTCGGCCAGCTTGGGCACGCTCTTTTCCCGGCACACGGCGACGACCTCGTATCCGCGCTCCAGCGCATGCTGCACCATGTACCGCCCGAGTTTCCCGGACGCCCCCACGATGCAGATCCGCCGGCCGGCACCTGGCTGGCCGACTCCGTCGGTGCCGACTGGTCCCATGGTCCCGCTCCCGTCTATCGATTCCCCGAATCCGCGTTCGGCTTACGCTGTAAGGTACAGCCTTGCGGTGTAAGGTTGTCAAGTAGTCCGAGAGGTGACAGCAGGAGGATCATGTGGTCACGGAGCCAGCCGATTTGCCCCCGAACCGGCGTGCCGCGCTCACCAAGGAGTTGGTGTTGCGCGAAGCGGTCGCGCTGGCCGACGAGGCCGGTTCGGGGGTGCCGAGCATGCGCCGGCTCGCGCAGCGGCTCGGCGTCGAGGCGATGTCGCTCTACCACCACTTCCGCAACAAGGACCTGATCCTCGACGGAATGGTCGATTTCATTTTCGATGAGATCGATCTACCGGCGGACGGAGCCGACTGGCGTGCCGCGATGCGGGACCGGGCGGCGTCGATGCGGGCGGCGCTGATCCGACACCCGTGGGCGATCGGTCTGATGGACTCCCGGACCAACCCCGGCCCGGCTACCCTGCGCCACCACGACGCGGTGCTGGGCTGCCTGCGTTCAGGTGGATTCTCCGTCGCCGGCGCGGCGCACGCGCTCTCCATGCTGGACAGCTACGTCTACGGGTTCACCCTGCAGGAACTCAGCCTGCCGTTCACCTCGTCCGCCGAGGTCACGGAGGTGGCGGGCGCGATCCTGGAGCAACTGCCCCGCGACGAGTTGCCGCATCTCGCCGAGATGATCGTCCACCGGGCGCTGGCACCCGGCTACTCTTATGCGGCCGAGTTCGATGTCGGACTCGACCTGATCCTCGACGGTCTGCAGCGGAGACGGGAAAGCTGGCGGTGACCCGCAGGCGGATCACCTCGGCACCCCATCACTTCTTGACCAGGCCCGTGTCGAGCATCGTAGTGGCGGCGGCGAGAATCGCCTCGTCGGTCTGGCGCGGCTGGAACCCCAGCACGCGGCGGGCCTTGTCGTTGGAAGCTTCCTGGCGTAGCCGAGGTCCGCGACGATGGGCCGGAACTCCTTGCTGAACAGGGCCGCCACCCGCACGACGGGATTGGGGTTGGTTCGGGTGGACACCCGCCTGGCCGCGTCGCCGAGGTTGGCCTTCAGTAGGGCACCGACCTGCTGCACCGCGATCGCCGGGCCGCCGGAGAGCAGAAACCGCTGGCCGGCGGCAGCGGGCGTGGCCATGGCCGGCACGTGGGCGGCTGCGACGTCGCGCACGTCGACGAACGGATGTACAGGTTCGGGTAACCCGGCATGCGTCCGTCCAGCTGCGCTGCACGATGTGGTTGACGCCGTGCCCATCACCGGGCCGACCACGGCGACCGGACACAGGGTCACCAGTTCCATGCCGGATTCCTCGGCGGCCGCGAAATCCCACGCGTCACGCTCGGCGAGGGTCTTGCTTTTGGCGTACGCATCGACGCCGGCCCGTCCAGCAGGATCCGGTCATTCTCGGTGAACGCCTGGTCGCGGTGCGGGTGACCCCAGTCGATCGCGTGGAACGCGGAGGTCAGCGCGACTCGCCGGACGCCGGCGTCCCGGGCGGCGCGCAGCACTCGCAGAGTGCCCTCCCTCGCCGGGAGGATCACCGCGTTCTCGTTCCCGGAGGTGCCGGTCTGCACCGAAGGCCGCTCCTTGGATTGGGAGGCAGCCGCCACCGCCCTCGTCGCGTCGTTCCGCGGGGCGGTCGGCACCAACAGCGACGCCCCGCGCTTCATTGAGAGTGGCACGGACGGCATGGTTCTGGTCGTCTATCGCCCTCAACCCGGCAGCGCCGACGCAGACAAGCTAGCCCTGCTCAACTCTCGGTGGCCGTCACACCGGTGCCAGATCCAGCCGCCCCGACGAGTCACCGATAGCCCCGAGAACAAGGATCGGCGGCCCGAGCGCCTCCGTGCCTCTCTCCGGTTCCCGGCGGTCGTCCTGTTCGTCGCCGTGGTGCTGTCGCCGGGCGCGCAGCTCCCCGTGGACGCGGATGACACCACGACGACATCCGGCAACCCCTGAGAATTGGATCTGGTTCGCGGACGCTGCACGTGGTGGGGCGGGCGGGGCTCGAACCCGCGACCGAGGGATTATGAGTCCCCTGCTCTGACCGGCTGAGCTACCGCCCCGGCGAAGGAATCTTATCCGGTCGGTGTGCGCGGTGACGGGCCAGTGGCACCAAGGCGAATTTTCCTACTTCACCGTGAAATGCGATGGTCAAGCGCTGGGTAGCTGACTGGCGCCCATGGGTGATAATCGTTGCATCGGCCGTCGGGTCGGACCCGGCCTTCCACGTCCCAGGCCATCAGCTCCGCCGCCCGGGAACCGACCGCCGCGAACGACGTCTAGGGACGCTGACTACGGAACGTACCTGGCCACGTCCGTACGGTCTCGGCGACTATGCCCATGGCCCGGCAGTCATGAACCGCCGGATCGAAGGCCGGCAGGTGCTCGCGGATCGTCGGCCACCAGTCCGCCGGCACCTGCCGTACCCACCGCGCCGGGTCCCGGTTCTGCGGCGTCTGGCTCGGCACCACCAGCGTTCCGTCGGGCGTCAGGACGTCGTGCAGCGCCTGCACCACGGCAATCGGCCCACCGCACAGGTATCCCATCGCCCGCAACGAGTTGTGCACCAGGACGATACCGCCGGCCGGCAGACCCAACGCGACAAGCTCCGCACGTAGAGCGTGCCAGGTGGCCGGCGAATTGGGCGGCGGGGAGTCCGGCCAGTCCGCCGTCCGCACCGATGTCAGGTCGGTTCTTCTGGTGAATCTGCCACCCACCGTCCGCGAAATCTTGGGCCACACATCCGCGTCACGAACTCGTCGCGTTCGGCCCGGTCCGCTGCGGCGGGCGGTGTGAGACGAATTCGGGGGACCGAGCGGTCCTGCGGGAACGGGACCGCTCGGCTACTGCAACGAAGTCACCCGCAGGCCGACGAACGCGGCCGGCACCGGCTCAGCTCTTCAGGAACGTGAGCAGATCCTGGTTGACCTGGTCCTGGTGGGTCGCGGTGATGCCGTGCGGGGCGCCCGGGTAGTAGACCTCCTGAGCGCCGGACACCAGTTGGGCGGTCTTCATCGAAGCGTTCTTGATCGGCACGATCTGGTCGTCGTCGCCCTGCATCACCAGTGTGGGGACGTCGAAGGCGGCGAGGTCGTCGCGGAAGTCGGTCTCCGAGAACGCAGCCACACTCTGGTACGCGTTCCACAGCCCGGCCTGCATGCTCCACGACCAGAACTGGTGCAGGATCCCGTCGGAAACCTCGGCACCTGGCCGGTTCACACCGTAGAACTTGATCGCCAGGTCCTGGTAGAACTGCGCCCGGTCGTGGGCCAGGCCGGCCCGCATCTCGTCGAACACGGCCAGTGGCAGCCCGTCCGGGTTGTCCGGTGTCTGCGCCATGATCGGCGGTACGGCAGAGATGAGCACCACCTTCGCCACTCGACCGGTGCCGTACCGGCCGATGTACCGGGCGACCTCACCGCCACCGGTGGAGTGCCCGATCAGCGTCGCGTCGGTCAGGCCGAGCGCCTCGATCACCGCAGCGAGGTCGTCGGCGTAGCCGTTCATGTCGTTGCCCTCGGGCGACTGGCTGGACCGACCGTGCCCACGCCGGTCGTGCGCGATGACCCGGAAACCCTGCTGGGCGAGGAAGAGCAGCTGGCCGTCCCATGCGTCGGCGTTCAGCGGCCAGCCGTGCGAGAACACGACGGCGGGGCCCGAACCCCAGTCCTTGTAGTAGAGCTGGGTGCCGTCCTGCGTGGTGAGGTACCCCATGGCGTCACTCCTGACTCTCGGTGCGCTCCTGCTCCTGCCGCCTGGTCGGCCGGCTGCGCTGCCGGGCCGGGTCGGGTCGGGCTGAGCATCCGTCAAGGTGCAGAGTCTCCGCGGACGCGGGAAGATAACCGGTGTGAACCGGCGGGAACGGGGAACCGTCCGCCCGTCGCAGGCGACGACCGGGTGGTCAGCGGGTGACCGGAACCGGAGTCCGCCTCCGCGGCTTCACAGCCGGCGCACAGCCGCCGTACACGCTCCGGCGAGCTGGCTGGCCGAACCTGCAGCCATGACTTTGACACTGTCTGCTCCGGCCCGACCGGACTGGGTAGCGACCGGCGCCGGGCCTGGCCGGCCCTGGGCGTACTGCTGCTGGCCACCGCCGTGCTCTACCTGGCCGGGCTGGACGCCTCCGGCTGGGCCAACGCCTACTATTCGGCGGCGCTCAGGCCGGTTCGCAGAGCTGGACGGCGTTCTTTTTCGGATCCTCCGACGCCGCAAAAGCGATCACCGTCGACAAGCCGCCGGCGTCGCTGTGGCTGATGGCCCTGTCGGTACGCATGTTCGGGCTCAGCTCGTGGTTGGTCGCCGCCGCCTACGCCACCGTCCGGGCGGTGGAGACGGCCGCCACCCGGTGGCTGCTGCTGGCCGGCACCGCGATCGGGTTCGCCTTCCTCACCAAGATGCTGCAGGCGCTGCTCGTCGTCCCGGCCTTCGCCCTGGTGTACCTGATCGCGGCGCCGACCCCGGTGCGTCGGCGGATCTGGCAGCTGCTGGTCGGCGGCGTCGCCATCGTCGGGTCGGCCGGCTGATGGATCGCCATCGTCGAACTCGTCCCAGCCCAGTACCGCCCGTACATCGGCGGCTCACAGTCGGACAACGTCCTCGAGCTGACCCTTGGCTACAACGGCATCGGCCGGCTCACCGGCGAGCAGGTCGGATCCGTCGGCGGCGGGCCGGGCGGCGGCTGGGGCCAGACCGGTCTGGCCCGGCTGTTCGACGCCGACAACGGCGGCCAGATCGCCTGGCTGCTGCCGGCGGCGCTGATGCTGCTGATCGCCGGGCTCGCCCTGCGCGGACGGGCCGCCCGCACCGACCGGGTGCGCGCGGATTCCTTCTTTGTGGCGGATGGCTGCTCACCACCGGCCTGGTGTTCAGCCTGATGGTCGGCATCTACCACGCGTACTACACGGTGGCGCTCGCCCCGGCGGTCGGTGCGCTGGTCGGCATGGGCGCGGTGACGTTGTGGCACCGTCGGCGTCACCTCCCGGCACGGGTCCTGCTCGCCGTGACGGTGGCGGCCACCGCCGCCTGGTCGTGGACATTGCTCAGCCGCAGCGCCGACTGGCAGTCCTGGCTGCGGGTCGCGGTAGCCGTGGTCGGCGCGGGCGCGGCGGTCGCGTTACTGCTGGCCAACCGGCTCACCGGGCAGCTGATCCGGTTCGCCGGAGTCGGAGTGGCGAGCACCCTGGCGTACGTCGTGATCTTCGCGGCGCTGCGGTCCGGCCTGAGCGCACAGTCCGCGAACCTGCTGGCCCTGCTGGTCACCGCGGTCGGCAACACGGCCGCGAACCGCAGGTTCACCTTCGGTGTCAGCGGGCGTGGCCGGATCGCGCGGCACCACCTGCAAGGGCTGGCGGTGTTCGTCGTCGGCCTGGCGCTGACCAGCGGGTCGCTGGCCGCGCTCGACAGCGTCGCCCCCGCCGCCGGCCGGGCCGTCGAACTGACGGTGCTGGTGCTGGCGAACCTCGCCGCCACCGTGCTGCGCTTTCTCCTGCTGCGCGACTGGGTGTTCCGGCGCTGCCGGGCCCGGTAGTTCGACGCGACAGCGCCGGCAGACGCCGGCGCCGCCCGCCGAATCGCGTCCCTGCCGCCGTCGGCTCCGGCGCTGGTACCGCCGACGCTGTGACCAGCCGTGCCGACTGCCCTTGCCCGGTCATCGGCGGCCGTACCGTCCGGTTGGCGGCAGCGGCCGGGAACAACGTCCGCAAGGCGTGCGCCCGGTCGCCGACGTAACCGCTGCCGCGAGTGTGCCCCCGAGCTGCCTGCCCCGTAACGTCATCGGACACCCGAAAGTCACCCCCCCCGTGCATGCCGACGGCGGATCGCTCGGGCCCTGCACCTGAGGGCGCACATCGGACGGACAACGAGGCAAGCTATCAACTGGCCCGGGCGGTGGCGCAACCGCGCATGGTGATCACTGCAGTACGGGCCGCTGCTCCGGGCTCAGCGGACCAGAGCGTCGGGCTGGATGTCTGCCGGTGTGCCCTTCCGCTCGTACGCGGTCAGGCTGCCGATGGTGGTGGTGGCGATGTTGTGCAGCGCCTCCTCGGTGAAGAACGCCTGATGGCCGGTGATCAGCACGTTGGGGAAGGTGACCAGCCGGGAGAACAGGTCGTCACGCAGCATCTGGTCGGACAGGTCCTCGAAGAACAGATCGGCCTCCTCCTCGTACACGTCAAGGCCCAGATGGCCGATCTTGCCGCTCTTCAGGCCACGGATCACGGCGGCGGTGTCGACCAGCGCGCCCCGGCTGGTGTTGATCAGCATCACGCCGTCGCGCATCTGCGCGATCCGTTCCTCGTCGATCAGGTGATGGGTGTCGGGGGTGAGTGGACAGTGCAGGGTGACGATGTCCGACTCGGCGAGCAGCGTCGGCAGCGCGACGTAACTGGCGCCAGCGGCGACGGCCTCGTCCGACGGGTACGGGTCGGCGGCGAGTACCCGGCAGCCGAACCCGGCCATGATTCGAATGAACCGGACGCCGATCTTGCCGGTGCCGACGACGCCGACGGTCCGGCCGTGCAGGTCGAAGCCGAGCAGCCCGTTGAGGGCGAAGTTGTGCTCCCGGACCCGGTTGTAGGCCCGGTGGATCTTGCGGTTGAGTGCCAGGATCAGCCCGGCACAGTGCTCCGCGACCGCGTACGGCGAATAGCCCGGCACCCGGGTGACGGTCAGCCCGAGCCGGCGCGCGGTGGCCAGATCGACATGGTTGAACCCGGCCGAGCGCAGCGCGACCAGCCGGACCCCGCCGCCGGCCAGCGTCTCCAGCACCGGGGCGCTGAGGTCGTCGTTGACGAACGCGCAGACCGCGTCGCAGCCATCGGCCAACGGTGCGGTCTCCGCCGACAACCTCGGCTCCAGGAACACCAGGTCGTGACCGGTCTCGGCGTTCGCGGCGGCTAGGAACCGCTTGTCGTACGGCTTGGTACTGAACACCGCCACCCGCATGGGACCTCCTCCGGCGCGACCGTAGCTCCGCTGGACCAGGGTACGGTGAGGCGGGTCGGCGAGAGGAGAACGGCTGATGACCGTATCGGTCACCAACTGGGCGCGTAACGTCACCTTTGCCGCGCGTCACATCCACCGCCCGACCACCGTCGACGAACTGCGACAGGTCGTGGGCAGATCGACCCGGCTGCGGGCGCTCGGCACCGGGCACTCGTTCAACCGGGTCGCCGACACTGACGGAGATCTCGTCTCGCTCGCCGGCCTGCCTGCCGAGGTGACGGTCGACTCCGAGACGTCGACGGTCACCGCCGGCGGCGGCGTCCGCTACGGCGAGCTTGCCGAGTACCTGCACGCCCACGGCTACGCGCTGCACAACCTGGCCTCGCTGCCGCACATCTCGGTCGCCGGTGCCTGCGCGACCGCCACCCACGGCTCCGGGCGGGGCAACGGCAACCTCGCGACCGCCGTACGTGCGGTGGAGCTGGTGACCGCCAACGGAGACCTGGTCCGGCTGGACCAGTCCCATCCCGATTTCGCTGGCGCGGTGGTCGGTCTCGGCGGGCTGGGCGTGGTCACCAGCGTCACCCTGGCGATCGAGCCGACCTTCGACGTGGCCCAGTACGTTTACCACGGGCTGTCCCGCGACGGGCTCACCGCCGGATGGGAGCAGCTCCAGGCCAGCGGCTACAGCGTCAGCATGTTCACCGACTGGACCGGGACCGGTATCGACCAGGTGTGGGTGAAACGGCGCACCGACCACGACCATCCGCCGGTCGACGCCGACAGGTTGGGGCTCGCCGCCGCCGACGGCCCCCGCCACCCGGTGCCCGGGATGCCGGTGGAGAACTGCACCAGCCAGCTGGGGGTGGCCGGTCCGTGGCACACCAGGTTGCCGCACTTCCGGCTCGACTTCACCCCGAGCAGCGGTGCCGAACTACAGTCGGAATACCTGGTAGCGGTCGGCGACGTGGTCGACGCCCTCGACGCGGTGGCCCGGATCCGCGACCGGGTCGCGCCCGTGCTGCAGGTCTGCGAGGTCCGTACCGTCGCCGCCGACGAACTGTGGCTGAGCATGAACCACGCGCGGGACAGCGTCGCGATCCACTTCACCTGGGTCGCGGATGCGACGGCGGTGACGCCGGTGATCGCCGCGGTCGAGCAGACGCTGGCGCCGTACGCCCCCCGACCGCACTGGGGCAAGCTGTTCGGCATCGGCCGGGACGAACTCGCCGGCAGGTATTCGCGGTGGGACGACTTCGCCGACCTGCTGGTCCGCTACGACCCGGCCGGGGTGTTCCACAACGACTTCCTGGACCGGTACTTTCCCCGCTGACCCCCTGACGGTCGCCGGCTCAGGCCCGGCGGTCGATGCGGGCCTTGACCCCACCGTCCTCGGCGAGCATGTGCAGCAGCGCCGAGCCGTCGATCAGCTCCAACGGCTTGCCGGAAGCGAAGTCGAAGGCCGCCGAAGTGTACGCGGCGGTGGTCACCAGGATGCCGTTCGAGGCGTTCTCCGCCTGGACGACGCCGAACAGGTCGCGGACCGCCGACACGTCCACGGTGCCGCCGCCGCGCCGAGCCAGCACGACGACCGTGCCGCCGAACAACGGGCGGGGATCGTGCGCCATACACTCCACCGTGCCGTCGGCTGTCGTGCGCACCTGGCGCATCTGCAGCCCGAGCTTGGTGAACAGGTCGGCGATCAGCTGCTCGAACTGGTCGGCCGGCATGGTCAGCAGGTCCGGTCGCTGGTCCAGGTCGGCGAGGACGTCGATCTCGTCGGCGAACCGCTTGTCGACCTGGTCGAACTCGACCACGGCGGCCACCGGTGCCAGATCCACCGGATGGGCGGAGATCCGTGCGCCGAGCCGGCGCAGGCAGGCAGCCGGGTCGACGTTGGCCAGGTTGATCGCCACGAACTCGTCCCGGGTGGTACGCAGACTGACCAGGCAGGGCCGGGCCGGTCGGCCGGTGGCCGGATCGATCCGTTCGACGATGCCGTTGAGACAGACGGTCTCCAGCAGCCTGGTGCGGTCCGCCTCGTACAACTCGTGCACCGTACGCAGGGTGATCTGGGTGATGAGGTCGGCGTACCGATCGGCGATTTCGGTCGCCGACCGGCCGACCGCCGTCACCTCGTCGTCGGCCGGCTGGTAACGGTATTCCCGGATCCGGGGGACGACCTCCACCGCCGGCAGGTGGTACTCGACCACCAACTGACGGGACTCGGGCAGGTAGGCCAGCCGGTAACGCTGCGGAAAGTCGTCCGGGTAGACGGAATTTCCGAGCACCAGCCCGAAGTACTCGACGACGGCCTTCGGGTCGGCGGCGGCGAAGACGGCGGAGAACCGGTCGATCGCCGCGTTGTGCGCGGTGATCTTGGCGGCCAGCTTCTCGCACTGCTGACGGTACTTCTCCTCGGCTGCGGCCAGCCGGCGGCGCCGCTGCGCCTCCGCCGCCTCGTGTTTCGCGGTGGCCTGCTCGAACACCTGTCGCGCCTCGGCGACCTGCTGCTGGTGGCGGACCTCGCCGCCGAACATCCGGCCCAGACCGGCCGGCTCCGGCGGGGCGAAATCGGACCACTGCGGTGCGGCCAGCGGTACGGCGAGGTCACCGGGGTCGAACGGTGGTGGGGTGCTGCTGCGCTTGAGCCGTTCGAGGTCGATGTGATCGTCGACGGCCAGGGTGTCGGCGAGCAGCTCCTCCAGCTCGGCCACCCGCGACCGCAGGTTCGCGTTGGCCGCCGCGACCTTCGCCGCACGGGCCTCGGTGTAGAGACGCTTGCGTTGGCGTTCGTCCTCGGCGGCGGCCTGCTCGGCGGCCTGCCGGGCGTTCTCCGCCTCCCAGACCATCTGCTGATGCTGACGGTACGCGAAGGCCTGGGCCCGGTGCTGGGCGTGCACCTGCTGGGCGTGTGCCCGCTGCGCCTCCTGCATGCTGCTCATCTGTCAGCCCCGATCGTCGCCGGTCCACTCCCGCCCCATCCGTCCGCGCCACCCGGCCCGGACGGATCACCGGTCGCACGTCTGCACGTTGGACGTGCGTCAATCTTGTCCGACCGTCACGGTAGCGTCCAGTGTCCAGCTTCCGGCGGCGACGTTCGCGGCCGGCCTTGGGACGGCACCCTCTGCTGGGCGGTGCGGTACGACGAGTTTGCCTATCCTGGTGCGTACCCCCGCAGAGCGGGCCGGGGGCGGGGGAGGACAGACGGATGGTGATGGACGGCCGGGTGTCGCACGGCGGCGATCCGTACCTCTGGTTGGAGGAGGTGCTCGGTGACGCTGCCCTGGACTGGGTCCGCGACCGCAACGCGGAGACCACCGCCGGCTGGACCGCCGAGCCGGGGTTCACCCAGCTGCGGGACCAGATCAAGCAGGTGCTCGACTCCGCCGACAAGATCCCCGACCCGACCTGGCGCGGTGACCACCTCTACAACTTCTGGCAGGACGCCGGACATCCCCGGGGAATGTGGCGGCGGGCCACCCTCGACGAGTTCCGTCGGCCGCAGCCGAGCTGGGAGATCCTGCTCGACCTCGACGAACTCGCCCGGGTCGAAGGGGAGAGCTGGGTCTGGAAGGGTGCCCACGTGCTGCGGCCCGGGTACGACCGGTGCCTGGTGGTGCTGTCCCAGGGCGGATCGGACGCCGCGGTGGTCCGCGAGTTCGACCTGACCACCCGCGACTTCGTACCCGATGGTTTCATCGTCGCGGAGGCGAAGAGCACCGTCTGCTGGATCGACCGCGACCACATCTACGTGGGCACCGACTTCGGGCCCGGCACCGTCACCAACTCCGGCTATCCGCGGACCATCCGGCGCTGGCAGCGCGGCACCGCACTGGCCGACGCCCCGCTGGCGTTCGCCGGCGAGGTCGACGACGTCACCGTCTCCGTGGTGCACGACCCGACCGCCGGCTACGAGCGCGATCTGGCGGTACGGCGTACCGAGTTCTTTCGTAACCGGACCTACCTGCTGCGGCCCGACGGCGGTTGGGGCCTGGTCGACGTGCCCTCGGACGCCGAGATCGACCTGCACCGGCAGTGGCTGCTGATCGAGCTGCGCAGCGACTGGCTGGCCGGTGACGTCACCTACCCGGCCGGCGCGGTGCTGGTCACCCCGGTCGACGAGTTTCTGGCCGGCAAACGGGAGCTGACCACGATCTTCGAGCCGACCGAGCGCTCCGCCTACAGCTACCACGCCTGGACCCGCAACCATCTGCTGCTGGTCACCCTGACCGACGTCCGTAGCGAGATCACCGTACTGACCCCCGGCGACGACGGCTGGCGGCGGCGCACGCTGCCCGAAGCCGGCGGATTCGACCACACCGACGTGGCCGACACCGAGCCGGACCGGGGTGACGAGTTCCTGCTGCACACCGCCGGGTTCATCCGGCCACCGACGCTGCTGCACGGCACCGTCGACGGCCCGACGCGGCCGGTCAAGACCGGTCCGGCCTTCTTCGACGCCGAACAGATGACCGTCCGGCAGTTCTTCGCCGTCTCCGCCGACGGCACCGAGGTGCCGTACTTCCTGGTCACACCGGGCGAGACCAGCCCGCCCGGACCGGCGGCCGGGCTCACCCTGATGACCGGGTACGGGGGTTTCGAGATCGCCTGGACCCCGACCTACAGCGGCGTCGTCGGTGCCGGCTGGCTGGCCCGGGGCGGCAGCTTCGTGGTCGCCAACATCCGGGGCGGCGGTGAGTACGGACCGCGCTGGCACACCGCCGCGCTGCGGGAGAACCGGCTCCGCGCGTACGAGGACTTCGCCGCCGTCGCCACCGACCTGGTCGCCCGTGGACTGTCCAGCCCGGACCGGCTCGGCGCCTACGGCGGCAGCAACGGCGGGCTGCTGATGGGCGTGATGTTGACCCGCTGCCCGGAGCTGTTCGGCGCGGTCGTCGGGCAGGTGCCGCTGCTGGACATGCACCGGTATCACAAGCTGCTGGCTGGAGCCTCCTGGATGGCCGAGTACGGTGACCCCGACGATCCGGCGGACTGGGCGTTTCTGCGGGAGTACTCGCCGTACCAGAACATCCGACGGGGTACGGCGTACCCGCCGTCGCTCTTTCTCACCTCGACCCGCGACGACCGGGTCCATCCCGGTCATGCCCGCAAGATGGTCGCCCGGCTGCGCGAGTACGGCCACGACGTCACCTACCACGAGAACGTCGAGGGTGGGCATTCCGCAGCCGCGGACAACGCGCAGCAGGCGTTCAAATGGGCACTGCTGCTGGAGTTCGTTCGGCGGACCCTGACCGGTGAGCGCCGGGCGGACGGTGACCGGGCGGCGTCAGACCCGGTCGGGGGACTGCTCGGTAACAGGTAGGAAGACGGTGACCACCGCCATGCAGGACGCCCAGAAGATGAGCAGCACGGTCAACTGACCGCTGGTGATCCGGCCGGGACACAGCAGGTGCGCGGTGGTTTCGACCACTATGCCGGTGCCGATGATCGCGGCGAGGGCCGGCCACGGTTTCGTCCAGCCCCAGAGCAGGACCGCGCTCAGCGCGACGGCGAGCAGTCCGATCCCGATCGCCGGGAAGTGCGCTTCGGGAACGCCGTGCACGGTGACCTCGGCGCGGGGGTCACCAGCCGCGTGGCGCAGACGAAGACGGCACGCCGGACGGGGACGTGACGACGGGTCGCACTCCCGGCACGCCGCCGGCCACTGCGAAGATGGTGTGCAGATTCTTGATGCTCAATTTGCGCAGTGACGACTCGTGGACGTCCTTGAATGCCGAGTCGCACCAGGCTCGTCGGTCCTTCGGACACAGGTCGTCGTCGCTGCGCAGTTTCCGCCTGGCGATCGGTTGGCCAATCTCCAGCAACTCCCTTTTCAGGTCCTCGGCCAGCGTCCAGATTTCGTGCAGCGCGGTCGTCCCGGGGCTTGACATGTCGACTTCCCTGGCCATGTACTTCGCCGGGTACTGTTCGAACAGCATGCGGTTGAATCGTTGATCGTTGCATTGCCCGTCGGCTATCGCTCGGCGGAGTTTGTCGGGGAGACCTGGCAGCCCATGCTGCGGGGCGCGGGCCCGTCGGGTGGCGGCCAGCAGGTCCGGGTTCTCCAGCGCGCCGCCCGCTCCCTGGAAGTCCCGAGGTAGTTCGGCGCCGGCCAGGTCGCGGATGTGGTCGGCCAGCTCGAGCAGCCGGTAGAGCTTGTGCTTGACCTCCCGTAGACGTTCGGCGGCCTCGCTGCCCGCTGCGCGGTCGTCGCGGTAATCGGAGTTGCGATTCTTCTCCTCGAGCGCGCGGACCCAGGAGATCAGCATGGTGGTGGCGCTGTTGGCCGCTTCGATGTCCTGGAACTCCTCCTCGTCGTTTCCCGTTCCCTGGTGGTAGATGTCGTCGAGCTGTGCCTGGATGTTCAGCGCCTCGTACTCGCCGAGAACCTGATACGGCCCGGACAGTGCCGGTCGGCCGATGGAGTATTCCGCCGGCTTCGTGAGAATCTCGGCGATCTTCTGGGCGTCGACGGAGTGCCGATAGTCACGATAGTGACCCGGCAGCGGTGGTGGCGGGTCGCCGTCACGTTTGACGACTCGGTCGCTGATCATTGCCCGGCGGCAAGTTCGGCATTCACAGGCCGGCGGTCGCCAGCTGCCCAGTGGCCGGCGACGTGCTCTGGTGAGCGTGATCTGCTGGGTGATCAGGTGCTGCCGGATCTGGGCGGCGAGGCCGATGTCGTTGGTGCTGCGCACGTGCCCGAGCTCGCCCTCCTCGGTCTCGGTGCGTTGTTTCAAGGCGATCGCCCGCAGCAGCACCCGGAGCCAGTGCAGGGCACCCTTGCTGTCCGGCTGAGTCGGGGAGCTACGAGCGGACGGCGACGGATCGGGATCCAGGTAGACCAACCGTCGGTCGGTGGGGGAGACGGCCGCGGTCCGGCAGATCGCCAGCAGCGCCCGCTGGATCGGGATGTTGTCGAAGATCCCTCCGTCGACCACGTAGTACGGTTCGGACCCGATGTGCAGGCTGGTCCCCCTCGGCCGCAGTCCGGAGAAGACCATCGACATCTCCGGCACCGAGGTCCGGTCCGTGCGGGCGCCGTACTCCAACTTGTTGTGGTGACCGGCGACGGCGTGGATCGACGCGGGCTCGAACGCCCCGGGGGAACGACGAGGTGGCGCGGGCGGGCGAGGGCGTCTGTCCAGCCGGTACTTGACCGGGTGTGGTGGATCGTCGCACGGATGGTCGGTGGCGTCCGGCCGGTCGGCTGGTCCGGGAAAGTCGGTGGTCCCGGTGTCGAGCGGAGCGTCGCGGCGGGTGAAGTGGAACTGGGCCTGCCCTTCGGCCAGGCCGCGTTCCTGGTTCTGCTCCTGGGCCAGCAGGGTGGCGGACAGGTCGACGGTCATGTCGTCGGCGGCGAGTGCGGCGTGACCCCGGTCACGCAGCCGGTAGAACGCCCGGCAGATGCGGTGGTAGAGATACTTGTCGCCGGCCAGCAGCGACGGCACCCGACCGACCGGGCGGGGCTGCGCATCATCTGCCACAGGTCGGCGTCGTCGAGCCAGAGGTTGCGGACCGCGTCGACGGTCGAGCCGACGCACTGAGCCACGCCGTAGACGACGGCGTTGAGACCGCCGGCACTGGCACCGGCGAGTACGTCGATCTTGACCTCGTCGTAGCGGGCGAGCCGGAGCATGTTGGCGTAGATCTCGGCCCGCTGCTGCTGGGCGGGGCGTTCCGGGGACTTTCCCCGCCGCAGGGTCGCGGTGCCCTCCGGGCCGGGTGTGGTCGGGCGCAGCACGTCCAGCTCCGCGACCGCCCCACCGATCCAGACGGCCAGGCTGACACCGCCGCGCATGGCCAGGGCGATCCGCAGCTCACGGCGTTGGGTAGGGGGTTCTCCTCTGGTGTGGGTGTGGGACGTCGGTCCTCCGGCATGGTCACCTCCGCGCGGCAGCACCGGTAGGCATCCGCACGGTCGCACGGGCCGCCGGTGCGCCGGGGGGCCTATCCCAGGCGACCTCATCCTGTGACAGGTGGCGTCCGGCATCCCATCACCCGGTAATAGGGCCGGACCGGTATCCCCAGAAGCATTGAAGTATCGTCGTTCGTCGATAGTGTTCGCATCGGGTACCCAGCAGCGCCTGTCCGACAGGCCGAACAACCTGTGCTATCGCCGCGCCGCCCATCGGGTCGGCGCGTACCCCCTGACGATGAGGACACCGCACGATGAAGGCACTCCCGCTCCTGTCCCGGATGCTGCTGGCCACTGGGTTCGCCGCCGCCAGCCTCGCGATGCCGGCCACCGCGGCACAGGCCGCGCCGCCGTCCAGCAATGCGGACGAGATCGGCACCCTGGTGGTGAACGGCCGTCCGGCCACCGAGAACTACCCGTTCATGGTCTACACCTCCGGCTGCACCGGTTCGCTGATCAAGTCGAACTGGGTGGTCACCGCCCGGCACTGCCCGACCCCGACCTCGGTACGGGTGGGCAGCGTCAACCGGACCAGCGGCGGCACGGTGGTCCGGGTGATCCGCGCGGTCAACCACCCGAGGATCGACGTCAAGCTGATGCAGTTGGTCAGCTCGGTGAGCTACGCCCCGGCCCCGATCCCGACCACCTCGGGTGCGGTCGGCACCGCCACCCGAATCATCGGCTGGGGCCAGACCTGCGCTCCCCGGGGGTGCGGCTCGGCCCCGACCGTCGCCCACGAGTTGGACACTTCGATCGTGGCGGACAGCCGGTGTCTCGGCATCAACGCCAGGTATGAGATCTGTACCAACAACACCAACGGAAACGCCGGTGCCTGCTACGGAGACTCAGGTGGTCCGCAGGTCCGAAAGGTCTCCGGGCGGTGGTACCTGATCGGTGCCACCAGCCGAGCCGGTAACAACAACTCTACCTGCGCCACCGGCCCGTCGATCTACGGCGACCTGCCGTCGATCCGCTCCTGGATCAACACTCAGGTGGGCGGCCTGCCTGCCTGACCCGCACCAGCCTGATCCCCTACCCCTTCCGTGCGCCGCACCGGTCCGCCGGTGCGGCGCACCCCTGCGATCGTCCTGCGGGTGGATTATCTCACTGCGGTATCGGCTCGACCCGGCGCGATTCCACTGAGTTCCCGGGCGGTCGCTTGCGGTACGTGAACCGCCTTGCCGGTCGAACGAGGTGAATACGGCCGGTGCCCGTCATGCGGCTCTGAGCTGCCGAAACAAGATTTCTGAGCCGATGTTGAACCCGGCCCATTGACCGAAAGTATGATGTCGGCGGGTTGAGGGACGCCCGCCAATTTTCCACTAACCGTGAGACTCCCCGGATACGGGATCGGGCTGCTTGACAGCCCGGAGAACCCACTTTTAGCGTGGCTTCTCGTAAACGTGGTGCGAACTCGTTCCGGCAATGGAAGTGGGCGTTTGAAGGCACCCGTTTGACCAGCTAGCAGAACACGGCTGCCCCACCGGACGACGCCTGTCAACCGCGCCGCCCTCGACGAGAAGGAGTAGGTAACCCCCCATGTACAGGTCGGCACAACGGCGCAGTTCGACCCCGCGTGGCCGAAACCAGCGCACTGTCAGTGGCCGCAACAAACGCATCATCGCTGTCCTGGGCACGGTCACGGTGTTCGCGGGCATCGTCGCGGTCACCCAGGTCTCCTCCGCCAACGACCAGCTGCGTACCGCCACGGAGTGTGTCGCGCCGAGCCCTGGTTCCACGGCTGAAGGCGGCGTGACCACCACCGTGACCAGGGAGAACGGTCGCGAGGTGCGGCACCACTGGGGTGACGGACAGACCACGCTCGAGGAGTGCGAAAGCGGCACGGCCCTCGTCGCGGCTCCGACCATCGAGTGCCCGTCCGTAGCGGACAAACTGCCGGAGGTCCCCGCTGCGGCGCGTACCGAGGTGGAGCGCAACCTCGGCCTGCTGGAGAAGCAGATCGAAGAGGCCAACAACCGGCTCGCCAACAGTGTTGGTCAGGGCGGGCCGAACTTCATCAACAACGCCATCCTCGGCCCGCTGGCCAGTAAGCGGGTCGCCACCCTGGACCGGATCGCGATCGCCATCGGCCGGGTCGCGCCGCGTCCACGTGGGCTCGACGAGCTGGCCACCTGCGAGCTCGTCAACCGCCCCGGCAACAACGACGGCGGCGGGAACGACGGCGGGGACAACGGCAACGACGGCGGTGGCAACGACGGCGGAAACGGGCTGGAGATCCTGGCCAACAGCTGTGACGACAGCAACCTGGACGACCATGACGGCTTCCAGGTCGGCAACCGCTGCGTCGACACCCAGTTCGGTGAGGTCGGCGCGGCCGCCAACAACCCGTCGCTGCTGATCACCGAGTTCCCGGACGAGGTCGGCGTGGAGGAGCCGTTCACCATCCGGGTCAGCACCCGTAACCTGGTCCGGGACCGCTTCCTGCCGGCGGCTCAGGGCGGCTACTACGTCGAGAGCTCGTTGCTCAACGAGCAGGGCCTGACCCGCGGTCACTTCCACACCGCGTGTCGGATGCTGGAGTCGACCGAGGTCGCGCCCGACCCGGCTCCGGCGCCGGAGTTCTTCGTGGCAACCGAGGACGGCGGTGGCGGTCGCGAGCCGGACCAGGTCACCATCCAGGTCTCGGGCATGCCGCAGTCCGGTACCGCACAGTGCTCGGTCTGGGCCGGTGACGGTTCGCACCGGCTGCCGATGTCGGAGCGGGCCAACCAGACCCCGGCCTTCGACTCGGTCCGGATCACCGTGAACTGACCAGTGCTCTAGCGCAACGATCTCTACAGCGGCTGGCGGGCCCGGACTCGAACGAGTCCGGGCCCGCAGCCGTTCCGGTCGTACGACGGTTCTGGGCTGATCGACAGAATCGGCCGGTCAGGAGAGGATCGCCAGGTGGAAGCCGCGGTCGGCCAGTACTCCGGCGCTGGTGAAGGTCTGGATGAACACCCCGTTGGGGATGCCGGCCCGACCCACGACGGTGATCTCACCCGGCGCCGACGCGCCGACGCTGCCGGACAGGCCAATGCTGCCGACGTAGGCCGACCCGGTCAGGTTGTGGCTGAAGACCACCTGGTACGTGCCGGTGGCGAGACGGGTCGCGGAGACCGCGCCGAAGCCGCGGGCCAGGGTGCCGTTCGCGTTGACGACCGCGAAGAAGCTCTGGGCGGTCGGCGGCATTCCGGACGTGGTTGCGGGGACCAGCGCAATGCTGGCCTGCTCCCGTTCAATCTTGGACACCGGCGGCTGTTCGGTGATGCCGGCGTCGCGTTCCGCATTGAATGACTCGGACATGGTGGGACTCCTCGCAGATTGGCATTGCGCGGCGTGGACGCGAAATGCCGAAAAGGGATGGAACTGGAGCCGTCCGCCGGGCCCGAGCAGAACGGCATGTGACTTGAAGCTTATGTTTGACAGCGGAGAGTAACTAGTGCCTGGTCGTGTCCAATCGAGGACAGGGCGCGACTCCGGTCAGCCGGACTGCCCGGGGCCTGCGGCGAGCCGCCGGTCGAGCAGGGTGGCGAGCGGGATGGACTCGCCGTCGCGACCGCCGGCACCGATCACCAGCCGTGGCTCCGTGGGGGATACGCGTGCGCCGGCCAACCTCGACCGCAGGCTGGCTGGAACGGTCAACAGGTAGAGGTTGCCGTCCGTACCGACGGCCAGGGTGCGGTCCGACTTCAGATACCAGCCGTGCAGCCCGGTCCGGTACCGGCCCCGGCCGTGGTGTGGCCGGGCGGACAAATGCTGCGCGGCGATTCCGTGACGCCGGGCGGTCGCGACGAAATCCGCGAGCAGGTCCGCGGCCTGCTGGGCCTCGCTGGCCCGACGACGCTGCTGGTCGGCCGCGTGGGCTGCGATTGCCCGCTGGCGCTGCCGCGCCCAGTCCTGCTGGTCCCGTTGCCCCACCCGACCAGCCTACTGTCGACGCCTCCGTCCGGTGCGCTCGTACCGCCGCCGCGCACCGCCGGACGGGCCGATGGTGTGAATTCATTTGTTTGGTAGCCAAACTATTGACACCCCGTCCTGGAGTGTGTGAACGTCTGAACATCGGCCGGTCGCGGGAGTCGGCAAGCCGGAAGGTGGGGGCCTGGGCCACCCCCGGCAAACCCGACGCAGGATTCGTCTGCCTGTGCAGAGAGGAAGCCCGTTACATGCGCAGAACCCTTGCCGGCACGCTCGCAGCGGCGGTGCTCGCCGGCGTCACGGCCGTCGCCATTCAGGTGATGGTCGGTGGAGCCGCCGCGCCGGCCCGCGCCGTCGCCGCTGATCCGTACTCCTGGCGCAACGTCCGGATCGATGGCGGCGGCTTCGTGCCGGGCATCGTCTTCAACGAGACCGAACGCGATCTCGTCTACGCCCGGACCGACATCGGCGGTGCCTACCGCTGGAACCAGGCCGACCAGGCGTGGATCCCACTACTGGACTGGGTGGGCTGGGACCGCTGGGGCTGGAACGGTGTCCTCAGCCTGGCCACTGACCCGGTGCAGACCAACCGGCTGTACGCGGCGGTCGGCATGTACACCAACGACTGGGATCCGAACAACGGCGCGATCCTGCGCTCCACCGACAAGGGCGACACCTGGCAGGCGACCGAGTTGCCGTTCAAGGTCGGCGGCAACATGCCTGGCCGGGGCATGGGGGAGCGGCTGGCGGTCGACCCGAACGACAACCGGGTCGTCTACTTCGGCGCCGAGAACGGCAACGGCCTGTGGCGCAGCACTGACTACGGCCAGAGCTGGGCCGAGGTGACCAGCTTCCCGAACCCCGGCAACTGGGCCGAGGATCCCGCCGACCCGAACGGGTACCTCGACCACCAGCCCGGAGTGGTCTGGGTGACCTTCGACGAGGCCACGGGCAGCGCCGGCAGTCGTACCCCGCACATCTATGTCGGGGTGGCTGACCTGCAGAACACCGTTTACCGCAGCACCGACGCCGGGGTGACCTGGCAGCAGCTCGCCGGCCAGCCGACCGGCTTCATCGCCCACCGGGGCGAGATCGACCACGCCACCGGCACCCTCTACATCGCCACCAGCGACAACGGCGGGCCGTACGCTGGCGACCACGGCGACGTCTGGAAGTACGCCACCGCGACCGGCGAGTGGACCCGGATCAGCCCGACGCCGTCGGACGACACCACGAACAACTGGTACGGCTACTCCGGGCTGAGCGTGGACCGAAGCAACCCGGGCACGGTGATGGTGACCGGGTACAGCTCGTGGTGGCCGGACACGTTCATTTACCGCAGCACCGACGGTGGCGCGACCTGGACGTCGTTCTGGGAGATGACATATCCGAACCGGACCAACCACTACACCATGGACATCAGCGACTCGCCGTGGCTGTCCTGGGGGGCCAACCCGCCGCTGCCGGAGGTCACCCCGAAGCTCGGCTGGATGACCGAGGCGCTGGCGATCGACCCGCACGATCCGGACCGGTTCATGTACGGCACCGGTGCCACCATCTACGGCTCCACCAACCTCACCGCACTGGACGACGGCGGCACGGTCGCCATCCGTACCATGGTCGAGGGCCTGGAGGAGACCGCGGTGCTCGACCTGGTCAGCCCGCCGACCGGCGACGCGTTCCTGATCTCCGGGCTCGGCGACATCGGTGGGTTCCGGCACACCGACCCGGACACGGCGCCGGCGATGATGCACGACCAGCCCAACCTCTCCGGCAACACCAGCATCGACTACGCCGAGCTGAATCCGCAGCAGATGGTCCGGGTCGGCAACGGCGACTCCGGAGTCAGCCACATCGCCTACTCGTACAGCTCCGGGGCCAACTGGTACGCCGGCAGCGAGCCCGCCGGCGTCACCTCCGGCGGTACGGTCGCCGTCGCGGCCGACGGTGGCGCGGTGGTGTGGAGCCCGGGCGGGGTCGGCGTGCACCACGCGAGCACCTTCGGCGGCGGGTTCAGCCCGTCCACCGGGGTGCCGGCCGGGGCGCGGGTGGAGGCCGACCGGGTCGACGGCGACACGTTCTACGCCTACGCCGACGGGCAGTTCTACGTGAGCACCGACAGGGGCCGCAGCTTCGTCGTCTCGGCGGCCACCGGTCTGCCGGCCGAGCCAGGTCGGTTCGCCACGGTCGCCGGCCACGAAGGTCACATCTGGCTGGCCGGCGACTCCGGCCTGTTCCGTTCCACCGACTCCGGTGCCACGTTCAGCCAGGTGCCCGGCGTCACCGCCGGTCGCAACGTCGGGTTCGGCAAGGCCGCACCCGGAGCCGGCTACCACGCCGTCTTCCTGGTCGGCACGATCGACGGGGTCACCGGGGTGTTCCGCTCCGACGACGCCGGTGCCAGCTGGGTGCGGATCAACGACGACCAGCATCAGTACGGCAACATGGGCGACGCGATCACCGGCGATCCCCGGGTGTACGGCCGGGTGTACCTCGGCACCAACGGCCGCGGCATCCTGATGGCGGACCGGCTCGGTGCCCCGCCGTCACCCACCGTCGGCCCGACCCCGTCCGGCAGCCCGTCGGTAAGTCCGAGCCCGTCGGTGAGTCCGAGCCCGTCGGTGAGTCCCACCACGGGGCCGAGTCCGTCGGTGAGTCCGAGTGGCAGCCCCACGCCCGGGCCGACCACCCCGCCGCCGGGCGGATGCACGGCGGTCTACCAGGTAACCGGCTCCTGGCAGGGCGGCTTCCAGGGTGAGGTCCGGGTGACCAACACCGGCAGCGCCGGGATCACCGGCTGGACGGTGACCTGGACTTTCCCCGACGGTCAGCGGATCACCCAGCTCTGGGGCGGGCAGCATACGCAGGCCGGTGACGATGTCACGGTCCGCAACGTCTCGTGGAACGGTGACCTCGGTCCCGGGGGCAGCACCACACTGGGTTTTCTGGCCGACTGGACAGCGGGTAACCGAGTGCCGGCGGGCGTGAGCTGCGCAGCGGACTGAGCCGGGTGGCGGGTTCTTGACCAGGGGCGGCGTCGATGTCGGTCGACGCCGCCCCGGCGGTCGTGCTGCGGTCGGTGCCGGATCACCGTCGCGGGGTACTGCCGGTCGGCTCGTCCACGTCGACGAACTCGATCCGGGCCTCGTCGGACGGCTCGCCGGGCCGGAGCACCGACCGGGTCATCGCCCCGGCCAGCCAGCCGAGGGCCACTCCGGCAGCCGCCGCACCGGCGAGCCACGCCCACGGCATTGCCCGACGACGGCCAGCGAGCGCGTCGACGGCCGCCCGCGCCCGGTGCCGCGCCTCTGCGCTGGCCGGGCCCATCCGCGCTCCGGTGTCAGTGGCGAGGTTCGAGGTGTGGCGGCGGGCCAGACGAGCGGCGTCACCGGCGGAGTCGACTGCCGAGACCAGTTGGGCCCAGGCCTGGTCGGTGACGCGTTGCGGCTTGTGGCGGCGCTCCATCAGGTTGGTCGCGAACATGCTGCTACCTCCTCCAGCGCCACGGCTGCCGGAAGCGCCCGGCAGGCTGTGGCGCGCTGCGGTTGCCTCCACGTGCCCAGCCCTGGTCGGCTGCAAACCCCCTCGTCGTCGTGCCGTTGCGGCTGTCTTCTGTCGTACCGGGCCGCTACTGTTGGGACGACAGCCGGCGCAGAGCCGGAGGCCGGTGGGCACCGGTAGGTTCGTGGTCAGCACCTCTGGCGCCCGCGCCTCAACGAATCGTGCCCCGGGTGTCCGTGCCGTAGCTCAGCGCGCAGGGGGCTATGATGCGGGATGTCTGATTGTTAGCGATTATTGTGCCCGTCGGATGCGGATCCGGCCCGGCGAAAGCTGGCGGTGACGCCCGCACCGGAATACTCTCGGTCGCGGCCCGCGTACTGACGAGACGCCCGAATGGGCGAGTGGAGGTGCTCGCGTGAGCCTGTCGGTTGTCACATCGACGCTGCCTGGCGCAGTGGTCGAGATTTCACCACAGGGTGAGATCGACGTGGATACCGCGCACGAGGTGCGCGAAGCGGTGCAGGCGGTGCTGACCAACGGCCGTCCGACCCGAATTCAGCTGAACATGCGGCTGGTGACGTTCATCGATTCGGTGGGCATCAGCGCGATGGTTGCCGGTTTCCAGGCAGCCGAGGTGAGCGGCATCAAGCTGGTGGTGACCGAGCCGAGCCGGTTCGTGCACCGTCAGTTGTGGGTCACCGGGCTGCTCGGCCTGTTCGGCGCTCCCGAGCCGTACGTCGGCGACGGCGTCGAGCGCGAGGTGCCGCTCTCCTGAACCTCGCGGCTGGTCGGTGGCGGCCGGCCGCACCTCGAACGGCTGATTAGGGCCGTGTTAACACCCGGCGGTAGATCTTGTCGGTAGCGCTGTCCTGCCGGAAGATGGTCCATCGTGACATGGTTGCTGGTGGGTACCACCATTCTCCGGCGCTATGTCCTTCTTCGTCCGATCGGTCGTGGTGGGGTGTCGGTCGTCTACCAGGCGATCGACGTCGACTCGGCCCGACCCTTCGCGATCAAGTTGTTGGCGCCAGCCGCCGCTGGCGACCGGCGGGCCAGGGACGACATCCGCCGGGAGGCGTCGATCACCCAGCGGTTACGGCATCCGAGCGTGCCCCGCGTCTACGACGTCGGTGAACTGCCGCTACCCGGGGGCGGCACGTCGTCGTACGTCGTCATGGAGCTGATCTGCGGCGAGTCGCTGGCGGACCGGCTGACCGGCGGTCCGTTGCCCTGGCCTACCGCCGTGCGCACGGCGGCCACCGCCGCAGACGTGCTGGCGGTGGCCCACCGGCGAGGCGTGGTGCACCGGGATCTCACCGCCGGCAACGTGATGTTGACCCGGTCCGGTGCCATGATCATTGATTTCGGGTTGGCCCGGTTGGCGGGTCCGCCGACGGCCGGCCAGCCGTCGGGAACGGTGGCCGGCTCCGGCCGACCGGGCGACGACGTCTACTCCCTCGGCGTCTTGCTCTACCACATGCTGACCGGGCGGTTGCCGTACCCGGGGGTCCGCCCGGGGTCGCCGGTGACCGGCGTGCGGACCGGGGCCCTGGCGCCCACTCCGGTGCTGACGGTCGCCGGATTGCCACGTCCCGTAGCCGATCTCTGCCGGGCCTGCATGAGTAAGCGTCCGGAGAACCGGCCGACCAGCGTCGAGGCGGCGTTCGCGCTCTGGAATCTGCTCGGCGACCGCGACCGCGAGCGCCTCAGCAACAGCGCCAGCGACTGCGGTATCGACAGGGCGACTGACGGCGTTTTGCCCCAGATCTGTTAGTTGTTGGTCATTCTGGGGTATTGTGCAAGATGTGGTGGATATCCGGGAAGTGAATCCGTCGCCCCGGCACGTCCGGCATCGTCGACGGTGAGGACCCTTTCCCGGCGCTGCGCGTCGGGAAAGGGTTCCTCCTCCTCCGACAGTCGATCCTGAAGCGGTCGGATCAGCCGATCCGGAACGGCACCCGCAGGGTCGACCGACCGGCGTCGGCGCTCGCCGCGTCGACCCGAACCGTGGTCGGTGCGTTACCGATCGCGTTCCACAGCTCCAGCCGCACGCACCCGTTGCTCATCGCCCGGAATTCACCCGAGGCGGACCGCAGTCCGGCGCTCTGCCGGTAGGACTCGGTGCCGGGCACCGGGTCGGTGGCGAAGTAGTGGTAGGTCTCCGTACGGCTGTAGGTGCCCGAGCCGGTGAAGTCGTACGACACCCGGGCCTGGATGCCCGCACCGACCGAGGTACCCGCGTCCACCTGAAGGTCGAACGCGGTGGCCGCCGACCGGTACGCACCGGTCAACCCGCAGGCCCGGAAGGTGACCGGGTTGTGCGGCGTACCGTCGTAGTTCGCACCGCCGGCCGACGGCACCGTGACCGTCGTCGCGTTCGCCCCGGCGGTGTTGCTCAGCACCCCGGCGGACCGCAGGTGGAACAGGTCCGAGGTGACCGGCGGGGTGGTCGGGCCCGGCGTGGGCGAGGCCGGCGGCGTGGGGGACAGGCTCGGCGACGGGTTCGGGGTGGTCGGGGCGCCGGCGGCGTTGCCGCCGCTCCAGGTATGCGCCCCGGTGGTAGCGGTCCGGCCGGCCGGCACGGTCATCCGGGTGCCGTCGGAGAAGGTGACCGTGACCGGTGACCCGGTGATGTTGCTCGCCACGTAGGTGCGGGCGCCGTTGCGGTTGAACACCGCGTACAACGGAGTGTTCGCGGTGACGCCGGTGTCGACCCGGCCCAACGCTGCCAGGTTGCGCACCCAGTGGAACGTGTGCGCCCGGCTCTCGCCCTCCTCGACCGGGTAGTTGGGGTTCGCCCGCAGGTTGGTCAGGGCGGCGTTGGCGTCGCCGAGCGCCTGGAACGACCAGAGGACGTCCTGCCAGACCGTCGGCGGGCCGCCGTTGTTGGTGACCAGCGCGTTCCAGTTGGTGGCGATGTAGTTTGGCCGGTAGCCGAGGTAGAGCGAGCCACCGGTGATCGGCAGCATGTTGATGCCCTGGATCATCTCCGGTTCGGCGCTGAACCAGGTGGCGTACGCCCCGCCGTCACCCCAGACCATGCCGACCGACCGGTGTCCGAAGGTGGCCGGGAAGTTGGTGTCGGAGGAGTCGAGCCAGTACTCCTGGATGGCCGCCGACTGGGTGGTGTAGATGTACAGTCCGGCGTCGCGGATCGCGGTGTTGCCGGTGGCCAGGCCCCACTGGATCAGGGCGTTGGCGAAGTTCATCCCCTCCGAGGACGACTCCTGGTTGTTGCCGGCGAAGAACGCTCCGTGCCCGGCGGCCCAGTCATGGCCGGCGTAGACGTCGAAGTCACGCAGGAACGGGAACATCGGGTCGTTGCGGTCCCAGCTGTTCGCGTCGCGGATCAGCAGGTTGACCATGCCGCCGTACTGGTTGGCCGATGCCCAGGTGGGGTCGAACTTGGCCAGCGTCGCGGCTGCGGCGATGTAGTAGCCGTAGTGGAAGTGGTGGTCGTTGAGATCGGTGTCGGAGCCGTACGAGGCGGGGTAGCCAACCAGGGTGCCCCACGCCTGGTCGTAGAAGAACACCCGTTCGGCCTTGCCCGGGCTGGCGGTGAACCAGTCGGTCAGCCGGTTGCGGATCGCGGCGAGCAGGTGGTCGCGTTGAGCGGTCCGGCCGAGCTGGTCGGCGATCTCGGCCAGCCGGGCGGCCCGGCCGAGCGCCTTGCCGGTCCAGTAGGTGTCGTTGTCGAAGCCGGCGAGCGGATCGCCGGACGCGGCCTGGTCCAGGTGGGCGGTGAGTGTGGCGAGGTCGGCACCGGCGCTGGTGGCCACCGCGGGCACCTCCGGCAGTACGCCGTGGAAGCGCATCGCGGTCCGGAACGACGTCGCGCCGACCAGGTTGCGCATCGGGCCGCGGGCCGACACGTAGGTCTCGGCGATCGGGCTGCCGCCATCGAGGTGCTTCCACTGGTGCGGGTAGAGGGAGACGACCGTGCCGGTGGCGGAGCCCTCCCGGGCCGTGGTGGTGAAGCTGTAGGTGGCGTCGACCGTGCTGCTGGCCTGGTCGTAGCTCCAGCTGACCCGGGTGCCGGTGACGTGGGCGTGGGCGTACTGGCTGTAGCTGTCCATCAGGGCGGTACGTCGCGCGGCGCTGATGCCGGCTCCGGTGGGCAGCAGCGCCACCGAGAAGTAGCCGCGGCCGGCGAGGGTGGAGCTGATCGTGGTCCCGTTGACGGTCCAGGTCGCGCCGCTGGGAGCGTAGGCGACGTAGTCGTGGCCGCGCATCGAGAATCCGACGCGGGTGCCGCTGTGGTGCCAGACCGTCGGGGTGCCGGGGAACGACAGCTGTGCGTTACCGCCGGTGACCTGGGCGTACACGAACGGCAGGCCGTGGCCGACGGTGGCGCGCAGCGTGCGGGCACCGTCGGACCAGTACGGGCTGACGGTCCAGTCGGTCCAGCCGTCGACCTTGACGTCCGGGGCGTTGAGTCCGGCGACGCCGAGGGTGAACTCCCGGGTGTACGGGTAGTGGTACTCGCCGACGCCGGTCGACGTGCCGGAGATCGCCGCCTCGGTGGTGTAGGAGACCCCGAGACCGCCGGAGGTCGGCTGGAACGACATCGGGTGGGCGTGCAGCGGGTCGGAGTACGCGCAGTTGTAGCGCTTGAACAGTAGCGACGACCACCAGTCGTTGGTGGGTACGGCACCGGTCGGCGCGTTGCCGGTCACGTACTGCCGGGGGTTGGCGGAGATGTTGCCGCAGGCGGTCGGGGCGGCGGCACCGGCCGGGCGGGTGGTGGTGTAGCTGCCGGCGCCGACGGTGGCGGCGTCGGCGGTGCGCAGTACGCCGAAGATCAGTCCGGCGGCGGCCAGCGCCGTCACGGTGGTGGCTGCCAGGATCCGGCGCGGCGTACGACCTGTTCGCGCGCCACGGATCGACAGGTTCATGGTGCCTCCGGGTTGGGTAGGGCGCGGTCCACGATCGCGAAAAATTTCACGCCCATTAATGAGTTATTGCCAGGAGGTCATCAGACATGCGGGCTTCTGTCAATATCCCGACATGAACTTTCGTGAATCCGGCACGGCGTCGGGGTGGTCGGTTGACAGCTGCGCTGCCGCTGCTATATATCTAGCTGTGAGAGCGCTCTCTCGCTCTCGCGAGCCGCAATGTGGCCTGCGTGAGCCGGGTGTGACTGCGTGGTGGTAGAGCGCTCTCGCGTGGTTGCCGGTGGCCGTCGGTCGATATGCCGATCGGTCTTTCCGTGCTGCCCGAGGCTCCCTCGCGCCGTTTATCGGCGCCGACAGGAATCGTGTTCCGGGAATGCGCTGCGGCGACTCGGGGGATTACCGACGAGCCGGAGGGGCCGTCGGTTCGTAGTCGTGCGGGGGCGGACGGCCACGTCGGTGGCCGTCCGCCCCCGCACGTGCGACGTCAGTACACCGACAGGTGCACGTGGTTCGTGTGGTCGCTGGACGGGTCGCCACCTGCGCCGCTGTACGTCTTCCAGCCGCTGCTGGGCAGCCAGATCCGCTTGTACCAGATCACGTAGAGCACGCCGAGTCGGTCGGCGTTGTTGATGTAGTAGTTCGCGAGGTTGTCGCCGTAGCTCTTGTCGCCACCGGTCGCGACTCCACCGAAGCCGTTGGGCTGGGCGGCGAAGTCACACGCCCGGCCCTTGGGGTGCTCGCCGGAACTGCCGTTGCGGAAGCAGGACACGTAACGGGTGAAGCCGGCAGCCTTCGCCTGGTTCAGGGCATGCAGCGTACGAGGCGTGATGCAGCCGGAGGTGGTGGGGTCGTCGACGCTGCACGACTCGGCCGGCCAGGAGCCGTTGGCGTTGCGCGGGGCCGGGGTCGCCGACGCGCTGGCTGAGCCGGAGCCGGACGAACCGGAGGATCCTGAGCCGGAGGATCCGCTGGCGGCGGCCCGCTCGGCCTCCTCCGCCGCCTGCTGCCTCGCCCGCTCCTCAGCCTCCTCCTCGGCGGCGACCGCGACGGCCAGGGCCCGCTCCGCCTGGTTTCGGCGCTGGTCCATGATGGTGACCTGCTTCTGCTGCTCCCGGATCTCATGCTCGATCGCAGCCTTGGACCTGGTCACCTGGTCACGGGTGCGGTACAGCTCGCGGAGCTGCTTCTCCTCGTTGGCGGTCACCGCGCTCAGCGCCGCCGCCCGGTCGATGAACCCCTCCGGTGAGGTGCTGTTGAGCAGAGCGGAGACCGGGCCGAGCCGGCCGTTGCGGTACGCGCGGTCGACGATGTGCCCGACGCTCCTGTTTCGTTGCTCCAGCTCAGCACCGACCGTGGTGAGCTGCTCGGACAGCTTCTTCTGCCGGCCCTTCGAATGGTTGAGCGCCGCCTTGGCGTCGATCCAGCCTTTCGAGGCCGCATCGAGCTGCTTGCGCAGGCTGTCGGTGCCGCCCTCGTCTTCGACCCGGTCGGGTCGGTTCGTGGGCAGGGCGGCTCCGGCCGGCGAGCCGATCGGGGTGCCGGTGACGGCCATCAGGGCGGCGGTCAACGCAGCCAATAACGCGAATCGGGTTTTCCTGTGGACTGTGCGTGACACTGTGCGTTCCTTCCGTCAGCCGCCGACCGGGTTAGCTGACGGGTTCGGGACGGAAGATCCCTACCGCGTAACGCGGATGCACCCCAGGTACGTGGTTCCCCGGCTCGCCGTACGGCGATTAGGCGACGGCCGCCGCGGGCGCCGGAGGGGCGCCGCCCGAGCGGAGACCGGGGCCGACACTACCGGTTCCCCGGGTTGCCGTCCCGGTATCGATAGCCGTGTTATGTCCAGAAAAATCAGAAATATATGTATATCGTAGCTGTCAACGTCGCGGTAAGGTCACGAAACTTAAGCATCTGCTAATCACCAGTCGGTCGGTCCACAGGAGTCGGCGGGGGCCAGTGGCTCGATCTGCAGCGTCGCGTGCTCGATACCGAACTCGTCGTGCAGGGCCGTCCGGGCGTCCCGCAGCACCGTGCCGACGTCGACCGACGAGGTCACGGCCAGGTGCGCCGAGGCCACCTCCATGCCCGGGGTGAGCGTCCAGACGTGCAGGTCGTGCACGTCGCAGACGCCCGGCACAGTGGCCAGTCGGCTGCGGACCCGGTCGACCTCCACGTGCTCCGGCGCCGCCTGCACCAGGATGCGCAGCGCGGCCCGGGCAAGTCGCCAGGTACGCGGCAGGATGAACACCCCGACACCGACGGCGACCAGTGGGTCGGCGTACCACCAGCCGGTGGTGGCGATCACCGTGGCGGCCACCAGCACCCCCACTGAGCCGAGCAGGTCGCCGAGCACCTCCAGGTAGGCGCCGCGTACGTTGAGGCTCTCCCGGGCCCCCTGGCGCAGCAGGGCGAAGGCGACGATGTTGGCGAGCAGCCCGGCGACCGCCACCACCAGCATCGGGCCGACCGTGACCGGCTCCGGATCGGCGAACCGGCGGGCCGCTTCCACCAGGACGTAGAGCGCGACCCCGGCGAGTAGTACGGCGTTCGCCAGCGCGGCGAGTACCTCGAGGCGGTAGAGGCCGAAGGTGCGCTGCGGCTCCCCGGTCGGTCGTCGGGTCGCGGCGATCGCCGCGAGCGCCATGCCGATGCCGAGTACGTCGGTGAACATGTGCCCGGCGTCGGACAGCAGCGCCAGGGAGCTGGTCGCCAGCGCGGTGACCGCCTCGACGACCATGAAGACCGCCAGCAGGGCGAAGGCCGCCCAGAGACGCCCGTAGTGTCGCTGGCCGGTGCTCCCGGCACCGTGATCGTGTCCGGCTCCCACGCCTGCCACCCTCCGTCGCCCGGCGTTTCGTCAGCAGACTAATGCTCACATGGCAATATGTGCAATCGAATCCGGGTCGAGGTCGATGGTGACCAGCCGCTGTGTCGCCCGGGAGAGCGCGACGTAGAGCGTGCGCACCCCGGCCTCGGACTCGGCACGGATATCCTCGCCGGCCACCAGCACCACCGCGTCGTACTCCATGCCCTTCGCCTGCAGGCTCGACACCACCTGCAGCCGCGAGGTCGCCAGCTCGGCGAGCCAGCCGGCGACCTCGTCCCGCCGGGCCACCGCGGCGATGACGCCGACCGTCCCCTCCACGGCTGCCAGCATCTCGGCGGTCGCGTTACGGACGGCAGCCGGCAGCACCGTCGCAGATACCCGGTCCCGGCGCGGTGCCACCCCGGTCGATCGGACCGCCGTCGGCAACGGGGCATCCGGAGCGACCTCGCGGATCACCCCGGCGGCCAGTTCGAAGATCTCCGCCGGGTTGCGGTAGTTCGTGGTCAGCCCGAACTCCCGCCGCGGCCGCCGGCCCAACGCCCGGTCCCGGGCCTGGGCGAGCTCGGCCGGATCCCCGGTCCACGCGGTCTGCGCCGGATCCCCGACCACCGTCCAGGAGGCGAGCCGGCCCCGGCGCCCGATCATCCGCCACTGCATCGGCGACACGTCCTGCGCCTCGTCGACCACCACGTGGGCGTACTCCCGGTAGTCGGCCGGCCGATCCCGGGCGGCGGCCCGGGCCGCCCGGTCCCGGTCGGCGAAGGTCGTCACCTCACGGACCCCGCCGGTCACCTGGAACGGATCCCGGTGCCGACGGCGGGGCTGCGGCGGCCGGCCGAGCAGTTCGTCCAACTCGTCCAGCAGCGCCACGTCCGCGATCGTCGGCCCGTGGCCCGCCAGGTCACCGAACGCGTCGGCCAGCGCCGTGATCTCGGCCGGGCCGAGCACGCCCCGCGCGTACCGACGCAGCCGGTCCGGCCGGGCCAGCCAGCCCAGCACGTGTCGCGGCAGCAACCGGGGCCACCAGGCCCGCAGGAAGTCCCGGAAATCGTCCCGGTCCGACAACTCGTCCTCGAACTCGGCCTGTCCGGGCAGCCGGGCCGGGGCCACCAACTGCCGGGCCTGCGCCCACAACGCCTCGAACAACCCGTCGATACCGGCCCGCCGGACCTCGTTGCGCCGCGCCCCCCGGGGCAGCGCACGGGCCCGGATGCCGTCCAGCTCCGGGCCGCGCAGCCGCAGCAACTGCCCCCGGTAGAGCAGCCGTAGCTCGGTCGGCCCGTCCGGTACCGCGTCACGTACCGCCTGTTCCAGTACCCGCCGCATCCGCAGCGACCCCTTCACCACGGCGACCGCCGCCGGATCCGTCCGGGTCGCCGACACCCCAGGCAGCAGCGACCCCAGCGACCTCAGGGTGGCGCTCTCCTCACCCAGGGCGGGCAGCACCGCGGCGATGTACTCGACGAAGACCCCGGTCGGGCCGACGACCAGGATGCCGCCGCCAGCGAACCGGCTCCGGTCCGAATAGAGCAGGTACGCCGCCCGGTGCAGCGCGACCGCGGTCTTGCCGGTGCCGGGGCCGCCCGAGACGATCGTCACCCCGGTGGCGGGCGACCGGATGGCCTGGTCCTGCTCCTGCTGGATGGTGGCCACGATGTCGCGCATCCCACGTCCCTTGGCGCGGGCCAGGGTGGCCAGCAGCGCGCCGTCGCCGACCACCCGCATCCCGGCCGGCGCGGCCGCTGGGTCGAGCAGGTCGTCGGAGACGCCGGTGACCCGCTCGCCCCGGGACTGGATGGTGCGCCGCCGCACCACGCCCTGTGGTCGGGCCGGCGTCGCCTGGTAGAACGCGGCGGCGGCCGGGGCACGCCAGTCGATCAGCAGCGGCTCGGCCCGCTCGCCGCGCACCCCGAGCCGACCCACGTGCAGCACCGCGCCGTCGCGCAGATCGAGCCGGCCGAACACCAGCCCTTCGTGCTCGGCGTCGAGCAGATGCCGCCGCCGGGCCGCGTGGAAGACCATCGCGTCGCGCTCCACCAGGGCACCGACGTTGCCCACCCGGGCGAGGCGGTAGCCGTCTCGCTCGGCGCGTACCGCGTCCCGGCGTAGCTGTGCCAACCGGGCGTACACCCGGTCGACGTGCCGCTGCTCGGCGGCGATCTCCTGGTCCAACGTGGTGGCGTCGGTCAACGCTGCGGCTCCTGGGCGAGGGCGGGTCGGCCGGGGTAGGGCGGCCGGTCCGCCGGCGGACGGTCACGGCGCCGGGCGGCGACGGCGGAGCGTGGTGACCCCGTCACGTGATCGGACCCGGCAGCCTTACGACGTTACCGTCCGCGCGCCAGCCCGGCGCCGGCTCCCGGTCACCGGGCGACCCCGGCCAGGCGGATCCGGTTGCCGCGCCCGGCCGCCCTGCCGAGCACCTCGACGAGGGCGGCCGTCACCCGGTCCGGTCGTTCCAGCATCAGCATGTGTCCGGCCCCGGGGCAGACGGTCAGGTCGGTTCCGGGCAACGCGTCGACGATCGATTCGGCGCAGATCGGCGGCGTCAGCCGGTCACGATCTCCCACCAGTACCGCCGCCGGAACCTCGTCGAGCGCCGCCAGCGTGCGGAGCCGGCGTTGAGCGCCGATCGAAGCGCGGTAGCCGCCGATCGCCCGTAGCGTCGTCCGACCGACGGCGGTGGTCGCCAGTTCGAGGTCCCGCGGATCGCAGGTGTCCCCGAACAGCAGCCACCGAAGGGTCGGCCGCAGCGGCTGCAGCAGACCCGGATGGGGTCGCCGGGCGCCGCATCTGGCCAGCACACCGGCCCCGGCCACCTCGCAGAGCCGGACCAGCCGGGCGACCGGGGGTGCCAGCCCGTACGCGGTGTGGGTGTGTCCCTCCGCCGTGGTGGCCACGAACGCCAGTCCGGCGACCCGGGCGGCGAAATCCACCGGGTGCCGGTGCGCGTACTCCATGATCGCCATGCCACCCATCGAATGCCCGGCCAGGACCACCGGGCCGGCGGCGTCCACCCGGCGCAGCACCGCGGCGAGGTCGTCGCCCAGCTGCCCGAGAGTCATCGTGGCCAGCCCGGCGGCCGTGGACCGGCCGTGACCGCGGGCGTCGTAGGTAACCACCCGGACCCGCTGTCCGGACGTCCCGGTCAGCTCCCCGACCTGACGGTGCCAGGTGTGCTGGTCGAGCGTCCAGCCGTGCAACAGGACGAGGGTCAGTTCCGCATCGCGTGGGCCACTGGACCGCCCGCGCAGCACCACTCCGTCCGGCAGCCGGACGCTGAACTCCTGAGGCCTGCCCACCGCCGTCACCTCCGCCCATGTCGCTGGCGGTCCCGGTACGGACGTACCCCGGTAGGCAGGATCTGGAACCAGCACGGTGAGAAGACTCGCAACTGCCTTCCCGACCGGCCAGTAGCACGCCACGCTGCATTCATGTCGTCACCGTCGTTCCCGATGCCGGATTCCCGGGCACCGCGTCCGTCCGGCCCGCCACCACCCGATCACCCCGGCCCGGCCGAGGCGCTGGCCGAGCTGCTGGCCGGCAACCGGCGTTTCGTCACCGGACGACCACGGCACGGTCACGACGTGTCGGCGGCTGCGGCCAGCGCTGCGCTCGGCGAGCAGCATCCGATCGCGTTCGTGCTCGGCTGCATCGACTCGCGGGTGCCGCTGGAGGCGATCTTCGACCAGAATTTCGGTTCGATCTGCGTCGGGCGGTCCGGCGCCCAGGTGCTGGACCAGGCGATCGTCGGGTCGATCGAGTTCGCCGTCGGTGCGTTGGGTGTGCCGTTGGTCATCGTGCTCGGACACGAGCGGTGCGGAGCGGTGGCGTCGACCATCAGCGCGCAACGCACCGGCAGTCGCCCGGCCGGCAGCATCGGGTACCTGGTGGAGCAGATCGCTCCGGCGGTGACCGAGGTCGGTGTGGGGCACCCGGACGTGCAGCCCCTCGCGGTGCGGGCCCATGTGCGGCGGACCGTGCAACGGCTGCGGCAGGTGGAGTTGCTCGCCGCGGCGCTCGCGGACGGGCGGATCGACGTCACTGGCGGGGTCTACGACCTCGGAAACGGCCAGGTGGAACTGCTCAACTGAGCAGCAGCAGCCACTGTCAGCGACCGCGACACCGCCACGCCACCACCAGCGACGGAAACGACCCCGCCGGGCGTGCCGCCCGGCGGGGCCGTCCAAGGTCCGGGTCGTCGTCGACCCGTCAGATCATGCTCAGGCCTCGAAGACCCCGGCCTCGACGAGCCGCTTCTCGGTCAGCTCCCAGCCGTGACCCGGGTGGGCGGCCGCCAGCGCGTTGATCTCCAACCGGATCTTCGCGGCGTGGCCGGCACCGGCCAGCGACCGGATCTCCTCCACGAACGCGTCCGAGTCGGTACGCAGGTGAGCGGTCTTCCCGTTGGTGAGGTTGCGAACATAGGCGTGCTTGCCGCCGTTGAGCGGGATCAAGTACTTGAACTCGCCGAGGACGCTCAGGGCACCACCCTGACCGGCCTGGCCGGCGCGGACTGACGCGCGCGCGGTCTTGGAGGTGTTGCTCGCCACGGGGGGACTCCCTTGCAGGACTGACGGTACGGACAGGACTGGTGGTACGAACAGGGCTGGCGGTACGAACAGGGCTGGCGGTACGAACAGGGCTGGCGGTACGGGCAGGGCTGGCGGTACGGCTGATCACACAAACGGTTCGCTGGGTGTCGGGCATACGCCGCCCTCATCCTACCGGATGGCCGGCCGCAGATCGGCTGGGCCACCTCGCGCCCGGCCGTAGTTTCCGGCCGACCAGCAGGGACAACGAGGCACCCGTGCCTGACATTCCCCGCGGCGGGGCGGACCCGGGGAGCCGGGCGGCGACAATTTCCGTGACCAGTTTGCCGATTCACTGGCGCACCACCCGTCACAACAGTCATCATTGGTCACACCGCCCGGTGGTCGAGGTCGTAGGGGAAGACGCACCTCGCTCTCCGGGAGGTCACCGTGCCAACGCGTGGCGTCGTATACGTCCACTCGACCCCGCTCGCCGTGTGCCCTCACGTCGAATGGGCGATATCGCGCGTCCTCGTCGCGCCGGTAAACCTGCACTGGACCGCTCAGCCGCTCGATCCGAACGGGCGGCGTGCCGAGTGCAGCTGGACCGGCCGGGCGGGGACCGGGGCCGAGCTGGCCGCTGCCCTACGGCAGTGGCCGATGACCCGTTTCGAGGTCACCGAGGAACCCAGCCCCGGTGCCGACGGGGAGCGGTTCATGCACGTACCCGGTCGCGGCCTGTTTCGGGCCACCATCGGGGCGGCCGGGGACATCCAGCTGGGTGAGGACCGGATCCGGGCGATCATCGCGGCGTCGCCGGCCCCCGAAGCGATCGCGCACGCCCTCGACAAGGCGATGGGCACCGCCTGGGACACCGAACTCGAGCCGTACCGGCACGCCGGTGAAGGAGCGCCGGTGACCCTGCTCACCCGGGTGGGCTGATCCGGCCGGGTGAGCCGGGCACGGAACCTGCCGCCAGCCGGGCACGGGTTGCCGCCGCGACCGTAGCCTGATGGGATGGCCGGTGTGCTCCCCTCACCCCGCGTAACCATCGCTTCCGTTCTGCTGGCCGTCCTCGGTGTCACGAGTGGCTGCGCCGGACCCGGCGACCGGCCTGAAACCAGCACTCCCAGCAGTCCAGAAGGCCCTTCCGGTGGACCGACAGCCAGCCCTACGGCATCGCCGGCCGCCCGGCTGGCCACGACGCTCAGTGACGAGGACCTGGTCGGTCAGGTGCTGATGCCGTATGCGTACGGGGCGTCCGCGACCCAGGTCTCGCCGGGTTCGGCGGCAGGTAACCAGCAGCTCGCCGGAGTCGACACCCCGGCCGAGATGATCGACCGTTACCGGATCGGCGGCCTGATCCTGGTCGGCTTCTCGGCCGACGATCCGACCGGCAGCAACCAACCCACCACCAACGTCGACAGCACCAATCAGGTGCGGGAGCTGACCACCGGGCTGCAGGACGCCGCCGGGCGGTTGCCCGCCGCCGAGCTGCCGGACGGCGTCGGCAAGCTGCCGCTGCTGATCGGCACCGACCAGGAGTTCGGCATCGTCACCCGGATCAACCAGGGGGTGACGTTGCTGCCCAGCGCGATGGCGGCCGGTGCGGCCGGGCAGCCGGAGCTGACCGAGGCAGCCTGGCGGGCGGCCGGGACCGAACTCGCGGCGCTCGGCGTCAACGTCGACTTCGCGCCGGTCGCCGACGTCCTCGGGGTGAACAGCACGGTGATCGGCTCCCGGTCGTACGGCGCCGACCCGGACGCGGCGGCCGGACAGGTCGCCGCCGCCGTCCGTGGCCTGCAGACGGCCGGCGTCGCGGCCACCCTCAAGCACTTCCCGGGGCATGGCCACACGGCTGTCGACTCCCACGGCGACCTGCCCGTCCTCGACCAGGACCGGGACGCCCTCACTACCGCCGACCTGCCGCCGTTCGTGGCCGGCATCGACGCCGGCGCCGGCCTGGTGATGTCCGGACACCTGGACGTCGCCGCGGTCGACCCGGGGGTGGCGGCGACGTTCTCCCGCAAGGTCCTCACCGATCTGCTCCGCGGCGAACTCGGCTTCGACGGGGTGGTGGTCACCGACGGGATGAACATGGCGCCGGCCCGCGCGCTGTCGCCCGGCGACGCGGCTGTCGCGGCGATCAACGCCGGTAACGACCTGATCCTCATGCCGGCGGACGTGACGGCCGCGTACGAGGGTCTGCTCGCCGCGCTGCGCGACGGGTCACTGCCCCGGGCGCGACTCGTGCAGGCGGTCACCCGGGTGCTGACCCTCAAACAGCGTCTCGCCGAGGAGACCACCCCGCCGATGACGGTGCTCGGCGCCGAAGACCACTACGCCGCCGCCCGGCGGTTGGCCGCCGCCGCCGTCACCCAGGTGCGGGGAGACTGCGCCGGGGTCGACGGGCCGGTGACCGTCACCGCCTCGGGTGGCCGGGAGCGCACCCGGACGCTGTTAATCGAGGAGTTGCGCGACGCCGGGGTCGAGGTGGTCGGCCAGGGCGGTACAGTCGTGCACCTGGTCGGCTACGGCGACGGCCCGTCCGACCTGAACGTCGACGCGGCGGTGACCGTTGCCATGGACACCCCGTACCTGCTCGCCGAGGCCCGGTCCGCGACGCTGCTGGCCACCTACTCGTCGAGCCCGGCGTCGATGTCCGCGCTGGCCGACGTGCTGCGGGGTGCCGCACCGGCACCCGGCCGGTTGCCGGTGCCGGTGGCCGGCCTGCCCGCCACCAGCTGCACCGGCTGACCACGCGCCTCGATGAGACGGCGGACGGGCTCCGGCCCGCCCGGGCCGGAGCCCGTCCGCCGTCGTGGTGACCCGGTCGGCTCTCAGACCCGGGTGAATATGAGCGCGACGTTGTGTCCGCCGAAGCCGAACGAGTTGTTCAACGCGGCGGGTACCTCCATCGGCCTGGCCTTGTGCGCTGCCACGTCGAGGTCGAGCTGGTCGTCCGGGTTGTCCAGGTTGATCGTCGGCGGGACGACGCTGTCGCGGATCGCCAGGATGGTGGCGATCGACTCCAGCGCGCCGGCCGCGCCCAGCAGGTGGCCGGACATCGACTTGGTCGCGGTCAGCACCGGGTGGTCGCCGATCGCCTCGCGCAGCGCCACCAGCTCGGCGAGGTCGCCGGCCGGGGTCGAGGTGGCGTGCGCGTTGACGTGCGCGATGTCACCGCCGGACACCCCGGCGTCGGCGAGGGCGAACCGGATCGCCCGGGCCGCGCCGAGCCCTTCGGGATGCGGCTGCACCATGTCGTACCCGTCGGAGGTGAGCCCGGCCCCGGCGAGCCGGGCGTACACCCGGGCACCCCGGGCCGCCGCGTGCTCGGCCCGTTCCAGCACCACGACGCCGGCCCCCTCGCCGAGGACGAACCCGTCACGGGCCTTGTCCCACGGTCGCGACGCCCGTTCCGGGTCGTCGTTGCAGGTGGACATGGCCCGCATGGCGGCGAAACCGGCGATCGGCAGGCCGTGCACCACGGCCTCGGTGCCGCCGGCCATCACCACGTCGGCCCGGCCGGCTCGGATCATGTCCAGGCCGAGCGCGATCGCCTCCGCGCCGGTCGCGCAGGCGCTGGCGACCGAGTGGACGCCGGCCTGCGCGCCGAACTCCAACCCGACCCAGGCGGCCGGGCCGTTGGGCATCAACATCGGTACGGTGTGCGGCGACACCCGTCGCGGCCCGGAGGCTTCCAGGATGTCGTCCTGGGCGAGCAGGGTGAGTGCGCCGCCGATGCCGGAACCGATGCTGACGCCGAGCCGTTCCCGGTCGACGCCGGCGTCGCCCAGCCCAGCGTCCGTCCACGCCTCACCTGCGGCGATCAGCGCGATCGCCTCGGATCGGTCCAGCCGGCGCAGCTTGACCCGGTCCAACCGTTCGGCGGGTTCGGACGCCAACTCGGCGGCGATCCGGACCGGCAGCTGCGCGGCCCAGTCGTGGGTGAGCTTGTCGACTCCGGACTTGCCGTTGAGCATGGCATCCCAGGTCGCCGCGACGTCCCCGCCGAGCGGGGTCGTCGCGCCGAGCCCGGTGACGACGACGTCGACCATCGTCATGCCTGCGTCTCGATGTAGGCGACCGCGTCGCCGACGGTCTTGAGGTTCTGCACCTCGTTGTCCGGGATCTTCACGCCGAACTTCTCCTCGGCGGCCACCACGACCTCGACCATGGAGAGCGAGTCGACGTCCAGGTCATCGGTGAACGACTTGTCGCCGGCCACGTCGTCCGGGTTGACCCCGGCGACCTCTTCGAGGATCTCGGCGAGGCCGGCGGTGATCTCGTCACGGGTCATGGGTTTCTACTTTCCTCTCGGTTGGAACAATGATGCCTGCCGGGTCGGCGGGCGGCCCCGCTCCACCTCGGAGCGGGCGGTAGGAGCTTACGGGCAGCGGACGACCTGCCCGGCGTAGGTGAGTCCGCCGCCGAAGCCGAACAGCAGCACCGGGGCGCCGGCCGGGATCTCCCGCCGCTCGACCAGCTTCGACAGCGCCAACGGCACGCTGGCCGCAGAGGTGTTGCCGGACTCGACGATGTCCTTTGCGACGATCGCGTCGGGCATCCCGAGCCGCTTGGCGATGCCGTCGATGATCCGGGCGTTCGCCTGGTGGGGGACGAAGGCGGCGATGTCCGTCGGGTCGACCCCGGCGCGCTCGCAGGCCTGCAGGGCCAACGGGGCGAGCGCGGTGGTCGCCCACCGGAACACCGACTGGCCCTCCTGCTCGACGTACGGCCGCCAGCCCTCGATACGTACCGCGTCGCTCTTGTCCGGGACCGAGCCCCAGACCACCGGTCCGATCCCGGCCGGCTCGTTGCCGCCGGTGGCGGTGACCACCGCGGCGCCGGCGCCGTCGCCGAAGATGATGCACGTGGAGCGGTCGGTCCAGTTGGTGAAGTCGGAGAGCTTCTCCGCGCCGATGACGAGGGCGTTGCGCGCGGCACCGGCCCGTACGGCGTGGTCGACGGTGCCGAGCGCGTAGCTGAAGCCGGAGCAGGCGGTGTTGATGTCGTACGCACCGGGGGCGGCGATGCCGAGCCGGGCCGCGACCCGGCAGGCGACGTTCGGGCTGCGGTCGATGGCGGTGCAGGTCGCCACCACCACCAGGTCGATGTCGGCTGCGGTCAGGCCGGCGTTGGCCAGTGCCTTCTCGGCCGCCGCCGAGGCCATGTCGGCGACGGTCTCCGAGTCGGCGATCCGGCGGGTGACGACACCGACACGGTCCCGGATCCAGGCGTCGTTGGTCTCCACCAGCTGGGCGAGTTCGTCGTTGGTGACCACCCGGGACGGCTGGTAGTGCCCGAGTGCCACGATCTGCGATCCGGTCATCGTTGCTGCCTTTCCCGGCGCGCCGTCGGGGTGCGCGCTCACAGTGCGGAACCGCTGATCCGGGCCAGCGGCTGGCCCGGTGCGACCGGGTCGTCGTGGTGGGCGAGCCATTCGGTGAGCACACCGGCGTCGTGCGCGGCGACCTCGACCGGACCCTGCCGGGTGGTGACGTGTCCGATGATCTGACCGGCGGTCAGCGGGTCGCCCTCGGCGAGCCCGGCAGCCGGTTCGAAGGTGCCGGCGCTGGCCGATACGACGACCCGGAACTGCCTGGTGGGCTCGTGGCTGGGGGCGATCCCGTGCCGGGCGATCAGGGCCCGCGCCGCAGGCAGGTCGTCCGGGGTCTTCACGGTGACGATCTCCGGCACACCACGGTCCTTGAACTCCCGCTTGACCAGACCGGCGAGGGTGCCGGCCGGCGGCAGTTCCAGTACTCCGGTGACACCGAGGTTTGCCAGGGTGTGCATGCACAGGTCCCAGCGCACCGGTGCGGTCACCTGCCGGACGAGGCGTTGCAGCAGCTCCCGGCCGTGGTCGACGGCAGCTCCATCCAAGTTGGACAGCAGGATTCGGGTGGGGTCGGCCGGGATGATCCCGGCGGCGACGCTCGCGAGCGCCTGCTCGGCCGGGGCCATGTACGGGGTGTGGAACGCCCCGGCTACCTGCAGCGTCGCCACCCGGGCCGGGGCCGGCGGCTCGGCGACGAACTTCTCCAGTTGGCCGGTGGCTCCGGCCACCACGATCTGACCGGCTCCGTTGTGGTTCGCCGGGTGCAGCCCGTGACGGTCGATCGCGGCCAGCACCTCGTCTCGGTCGCCGCCGAGCACGGCGGCCATCCCGGAGGGTTCCAGCGCGCACGCGGCGGCCATCTCCCGGCCCCGGACCGCGGCCAGCGTGATGGCCGACTCGGCGGGTAGAACCCCGGCCAGCGCCGCGGCGGCGAGTTCGCCGACGCTGTGACCGGCGACGACGGCGACGTCGTAGAGCCCGCCCCGGCGGTGCCCGGCCGGTGGTCCGCCAGGCAGGTGCTCGGCGGCGAGCAGGGCTGCGGCGACCAGCAGCGGCTGGGTGCGAGCGGTGTCCTTGATCTCGTCGGCGTCGGCGGTGGTGCCGAGACGCACCAGGTCGACCCCGGCGAGCGCGGACCACCACCGCAGGCGGGCCTCGGCACCGGGCAGGTCGAGCCACGGGGTGAGGAAGCCGGGCTTCTGGGACCCCTGGCCGGGGGAGAGTACGGCGAGCACGGCTATGACTCTTCCTGATACCCACGGGTCACTTGGGTGTGCTGAGATACCAATCCGCACTACCGTGGTTGGAGGGTTCCTACAAAAATCGTCGGATGTGCACGTCTTTTGCCCGCAAATGTTGCCCGGAAGTGCGTTCAGCCAGGCGAGGTCCGCAGCAGCGGCGGGGGATCCAACCGGCCGATCGCCAGAGCCATCTGCAGCGCGTACGCGTCGCGGGCGGCGAACGGCGACAGTCCGGTAACCTCACCGATGCGTCGCAGTCGGTAACGCACCGTGTTTGGATGGACGAACAGTGCCCGCGCGGTCGCCTCCAGCACGGCCCCGGCGGCGAAGAACGCGTCCAAGGTCTCCAGCAGCTCCCCGCCGGCACGGACCAGGGTTCCGTACACGTCGCGGCGCAGCCGACGGCGGGCCTCGGGATCACCGGCGAGGGCCCGCTCCGGCAGCAGATCGGTCGCCGCGACCGGGCGGGGCGCCGCCGGCCAGGCCGGTGCCGCCCGGTATCCGGCCAGCGCCGCCCGGGCCGACTCGGTCGCCTCGTCCAGGCTGGCCACCATCGGTCCGACCACCACCGGGCCGGCGCCGAACGCGTCCAGCAGCTTGCCGGTCGCCGCCGCCGGATCGGCTGCCCCGCCCAGCACCACCACCAGCCGGTCGTTGTGCACCCCGCCGATCGTCTCCACCCCGATCCGTCGGGCGGCCCGGTAGACGATCTGCAGGACCGCGGTGACCTCGCCGCCCGGTGACCGCCCGACCACCACCGACACCGGCGAGGCATCGGTCCAGCCCAGCGCGGCCGCCCGGCTGGCTAGTACGTCCGACGAGTCGCCGCGCAGCAGCGCGTCGACCAGCAGCGCCTGCAGCCGGGCGTCCCACGCGCCGCGCGACTCCGCCGCCCGCGCGTACACCCGGGCGGCGGCGAAGGCGATCTCCCGGGAGAACCGCAGCACCGCCTCGCGCAGCAGCGACTCCTCGCCGGTCGCGGCCAGGTGCGGCACCTGCGCCTCGACCACGTCGATGGTGACCTTGATCAGGGCGACCGTGTGCTGCAGGCTGATCGACCGGGCCAGCGCCCGCGGTGCCGCAGCGAAGACCTCGTCGGAGACCTCCTGCGGGCTGCCGCTCGCGCCACCGCCGTCGCGCAGCCACTCCACCAGGGAGCGCACGCCGGCCTGGGCGATCACCATCACCCAGGAGCGCTGGTCGGCGGGCAGCTCACGGAACCAGGGCAGGGTCTCGTCCATCCGGGCCACACTCGCGGTCGCCAGCGCCCCGGCCGACCGCTCGATACGACGCAGGGTCGCGGTGAGCCCGGCATCGTTGCGCTTGGTCGCCACCCCGTCAGCGTGTCACGCCCAGCGGGCACGACCGCGCCGACCGTGCCAACATGTGCTGATGATCGCCCGTCCGCCGCTGGTCGTACCGCTGCTGGCCCTGCTCACCCTCGCGGCGCTGACCACCGGTCTGGTGGTGGACCCCGCGTTGGTCGCCCGACTGGACGCTCCGGTGACCGACGGGCTGCGGGCGTACGCGGCCGACCGGCCGACGCTGGTGGCGGTCCTGCGGACCGTCACCGATCTGGCGGCGACGCTGCCGTTCCTGGCCGTCGGAGTCGCCGCGACCATCCTGTTCGCCCTGCGCCGGGACCGGCCCCGGGCCTGGTTCTGCGCGACGGTGACCGTCGCGGCCCCGGTCAGCTGGCAACTGGGGCAGTGGCTGCTGCACCGGCCCCGCCCGGTGGACGGCTTCGTGGCCATCGCCGCCAACGGCTTCCCCAGCGGGCACACCACCAACGCCGCCGCTGCGGCGATCGCGGTCGTCCTGCTGGTCTGGCCCGGGGTACGGCGTACCGGGCGGTTGCTGGTGGCGGTGCTCGCCGGAGTCGGCGCAATCTTCATCGCGGCGACCCGGCTGGTGCTGCTCGCCCACTGGCCGGTCGACGTGATCGGCGGCGTCCTGGTGGCGGTGACGGTGGTGGCGCTGGCCGCCCGCCTCTGGTCACCACGGGCGGGGGGGCCGGCGGCGGCCGGCCCGGTACCTGGCAAGGTGTCGTCTCGGGACGGCTCGTGCGAGGTGAGGAGTTCGTGATGGCGTACCTGGGGGCTGGCCACAGCGGCGGCGTCGAGCGGGACCATCCGGGGGAGCGGGACCAACCGTCACCTGGTCGGACGTTGACCGGGCAGGGAACCGGCCGGGGCGGCCCGGCCGACCTGCGGCCGCCGTCGACCTGCTGCGCGGGGCAACGGGGATGGGCGGGCGCGCACCGTCACCTCGGGGTCCGGCCGAGCTCCCGGGTGGTACGTCGGGAACGCCCGCCGCACCGCTGGTGCTGACACGGCCCGGCCGGTCACCTGGTCCTGCGGCGCACCAGCAGGGCGATCCCCGCGATACCCAGAGTGATGCCGACCACCACGGCGGCGTTGAGCATCATGACCTGTCGCAGGTCGGTGAGCATCTTGTCGATGTCCTCACCCGGGTTGAGCGCGTCCTCCGGGATCACCCGTTCACCGCCGCCGATGCCACCGCTGATACTGTCCGGGCGGGCCGGCAGCGGTGCGCCGGCCGCCCGCAGCGTCTCGGACATCGTCAGCCGGCCGAAGAACCAGCCGGCCGTGGTCTTGCCGTCACCGGGCTGCTCCGCCGGTCGGAACGCGCGCGGGCCACCCTCGGCCAGTGGATACAGCTCGTAGGTGCGATGTGGCTCGTCCGCCACCATGACGACGACCAGGTACTTCGGGCCGAGGTCGCCCGGCTCCGGAGAACTGGTCTGACCCGGTCCGGTGAGCCAGCTGACCTGGCTCAGCACGGCCGCGAACAACTCGGCGTCGGCATCGGCGTGCACGGCGAGCGGCTCCGGCAGGTCGTCACCTTCAATGGTGACGGTCGTTGGTGCAGGTGGTGCCGCGTACACCCGGTTCGCCGACAAGATGGACGTGCCGAATGCCAGGAGCAGCGCACCGGCCGCTAGGAGACGGCTGGCTGCCCGCTGTCCCATGGTCAACTCCCTCGCCCCGCGGAGGTCAGGTCCCTAGTCGATGTGCTCACTACCCGATGGCTGCCCGACGTAATCAGCGGCGGGCGGGGCTGCGGACCCTCACTGTGAGAGACTCCGCATGACCCTGGACGGTTGCACCCGCTGGACGGATTTTTCGGGAACCATCGACGACCGGTGACCGACCAACCAGGGAGGTCGGCCGATGGCGGCCCGGTACGTTGTCTGGCGACCGATCGTATCCGGCGATCGCAACAGGTGGGGGACAGGGTGGTACGCGTACCAGGGATGTTGCTCGCGGTGGTCGTCGGGCTGCTCGCGGTGCTGTTCGGAGCATCGCCGGCCCAGGCGCACAACGTGCTGACCGGAAGCGATCCGGCTGACGGCGCGGAGCTCGCGCAGGCCCCCGAGACGGTCCGACTCACCTTTCTGGCCAATCTCAGCCAGGAGCAGACCGAACTGAGCGTGACCGGTCCGGACGGCGCTGCGGCGTCCACCGGGTCGCCCGTAGTGGACGGCAAAGCGGTGAGCGTGCCCTTCCGTCCCGGACCCGCTGGAGAGTACACAGTGGACTACAATGTGTTGTCCACTGATGGGCACTGGGTCAAGGGCACACTCGCCTTCACTTTGACGGCCGGTGTCGAGCCGACCGCTGATCCGTCACCGACCGCAGCACCCAGCCCCACCACGGCAGAACCGACACCGGAGGCGCCCCCGGCACCGACGCCGCAGGCGACCAGCTCCACCGAGTCGGCGCCCTGGTGGCCGTGGCTGGTCGGTGTCGTCGTCCTGCTGGTCGCGGTGGCGGCCGGAGCGTTCTTCGTCCGCCGCCGTACCACCACCTGACCGGAGCGTCGCGGCGTCCAGGCGATCCGGCGGAGCGTCGCGGCGTCAGCCGAGCCGGGCGCGGGCGTCGCGCAGCCGTCGCAACGTGCGCTCCGGCCCGAGGACCTCCAGCGACTCGAACAGCGGCAGCCCGACGGACCGGCCGGTCACCGCGACCCGTACCGGTGCCTGGGCCTTACCGAGCTTGAGGCCACGCTCGGCGCCCACCTGCTCCAGCGCCGCCTTCAATGGCTCGGCGGACCAGTCCGGCAGCGCCGCGAACGCGGCGATCGTCGCGTCCAGCAAGTCGGCTGAGCCGTCCTTCATCGCCTTTGCCCACGCGGCGTCGTCGATCACCGGGACGTCGAGGAAGAGGAAGTCGACGTTGGCGACGATCTCGCTGAGCACGGCGATCCTGGTCTGGGCGAGCGGAGCGACCGCCGCGAACGTCGTCGGGTCGTAGTCGGCCGCCCGCCACGGCGGCGGCGCGATACCGCTGCCGGTCGGCGCCGGCGTCGACGGCGTCCCAGTCAGCCAGGGCTCGCAGGCGGCGATGAAGTCCTCGACCGGCAGCGCCCGGATGTACTCGCCGTTGAAAGCGCGTAGTTTGCGCTCGTCGAAGAACGCCGGTGACGGGTTCACCGCCTCCAGCCGGAACTCCTCCTCGATCACCGACCAGGGCACGATCTCCCGGTCGTTGCTCGGCGCCCAGCCGAGCAGCATCAGATAGTTGCGCATCGCGTCGGCGAGGTAGCCCTCGTCGCGGTACGCCTCCAGTGCCACCTTGTCGCGGCGCTTGGACAGCTTCTGACGTTTCTCGTTGACGACCACCGGTACATGCGCCCAGACCGGTGGCTTGACCCCGAGCGCTGCCCAGAGCAGCTGCTGCTTGGGGGTGTTCGGCAGGTGCTCCTCGGCGCGGATCACGTGGGTGATCCCCTGGGAGATGTCGTCGACCACGTTGGCCAGCAGGAAGACCGGCGAGCCGTCGCCCCGGGCGATGACGAAGTCCTCGATCAACTGGTTCTCGAACGTCGGCTCGCCGCGGATCAGGTCGACGACCGTGGTGCTGCCGGTGTCCGGAGTGCGGAACCGCAGGGCCCGTCCGGCACCGGCGTCGAGACCCCGGTCGCGGCAGAACCCGTCGTACCCGCGGTACTCGCTGCCGGTGCGGGCCTGCACGTCGGCGCGGGCGCAGTCGCAGTAGTAGGCACGCCCGGACTGGTGCAGCCGGTCGGCCGCCGCGCGGTGCTCGCCGGCGTTGGCCGACTGGAAGTACGGCCCCTCGTAGGAACCACGACGGATGCCGATCCAGTCGAGCGCGCCGAGGATCCCCTCGATCCACTCGGGGCGGTTGCGGGCCGCGTCGGTGTCCTCCACCCGCAGTACGAACACGCCCCCGTGCTGCTTGGCGTAGATCCAGTTCTGCAGTGCTGACCGGGCACCGCCGACGTGGAACATACCGGTGGGGGATGGGGCGAAGCGTACGCGTACCGTCACGGTCCCAGCCTACGGGCGGCCGATCCCCGCCCGACGGCCAGGTCCGGTGGCACCCGGGGTGAACAGCGAAGTCTGCACCTTTTGTGGAGAATGTGATTTAGGCTGCGCCTGTCAGGACGAGCAGGCAGAGACAGGCGGGCAGATGATTCTCATCGAACGCAGCGGACGGGCGGAGGCCCCGATCGACACCGTCTGGGAGGTGGTCGGGCAGGCCGCGTTGCTGCCCGACTGGCTCGCCGGTGTCCGCCAGGCCGAGGTGATCGGCGGCGACATCCGCCGGATGCGGGTGCACACGGCGGACGGCGCTGCTGCGGACGCCGAGGTCATCGAGTTCCAGCCGCCCAAGCTGATCGCCTGGCAGGAGCGGGCCGCCGGCCCCGGCCTGCGGGCCGAGGCCCGTACCGAGGTGCAGGTCGAACTCACCCCGGAGGGGGACGGCACAGCCGTGCGGTTGACTGTCGTGCGGTGGCCGGCCGGCCAGGTCAGCGCGACCCTGCTGCGACTCGGCAAGCACCGGGTCGGCGCCGATCTGGAGACCTCCCTGGGTCGCCTGTCCGACCTGGCCGCCGCCCGGCACGCCGCCAACGCCGACGACCGAACCAACGTCTGCTGACCGCAGCCACCCGGACCAACGTCTGCTGACCACCGTCGACCCCAGCTACGGCGGAGTCCGACGCCGACGGTGCCGCCACGGACGCGACGGATCAGGAGTCGCCGCCGGTCTCCCCGACCGGAGCGGCGTTGACGTCGTCGATCGCGTACTTCTTGGCGGCGCCAGCCGGCACCTCGGCCGGCACCTCGCCGCGCAACGCCAACTGCCGCAACGTCGCCACGGCCACCGACTCGGCGTCGACATGGAAGTGCCGCCGCAACGCGTGCCGGGTGTCCGACAGCCCGAACCCGTCGGTGCCCAGCGAGGTGTAGTCGCCCGGAATCCACCGGGCGATCAGGTCCGGCACCGCCCGCATCCAGTCGCTGACCGCGACCACCGACTGCGGCGCGTCGGCCAGCGCCGTGCGCACGTACGGCACCCGCACCTCACCGCCCAGGTTGAGCAGGTTGTGCTCCTCGCAGGCCACCGCGTCCCGACGCAGCTCGGTCCAGGAGGTCACCGACCACACGTCGGCGGCCACCCCCCAGTCCTCGGCGAGCAACTGCTGCGCCTTGAGCGCCCACTGCATCCCGGTGCCGGAGGCGAGGATCGTCGCCCGGGGGGCTTCGCCGCCGTCGGCCCGACTCACCTGCGGTGCCGCCGCGTACCGGTAGAGCCCCTTGAGCAGGCCCTCCACGTCGAGCCCGTCCGGCTGGGCCGGCTGCACGATTGGCTCGTTGTACACCGTCAGGTAGTAGAAGATGTTCTCCGGCGACTCGCCGTACATCCGGTGCAGGCCGTTCTCCACGATGTGCGCGATCTCGAACGCGAACGCCGGGTCGTAGGCGACCACCGCCGGGTTGCTCGCGGCGAGCAGCTGCGAATGGCCGTCCTCGTGCTGCAGGCCCTCGCCGTTGAGCGTGGTCCGCCCGGCGGTGGCCCCGAGGACGAAGCCGCGGGCCATCTGGTCGGCCGCCGCCCAGAACGCGTCGCCGGTGCGCTGGAAGCCGAACATCGAGTAGAAGATGTACAGCGGGATCATCGGCTCGTCGTGGGTGGCGTACGACGTGCCGGCGGCGGTGAACGAGGCCACCGAGCCGGCCTCGTTGATCCCCTCGTGCAGAATCTGCCCGGCGGTCGACTCCTTGTACGACAGGAACAGCTCCCGGTCCACCGCGGTGTACTTCTGCCCGTGCGGTGAGTAGATCTTCTGCGTCGGGAACAGCGAGTCCATGCCGAACGTCCGCGCCTCGTCCGGGATGATCGGCACCCACCGCTTGCCGAACTCGCGGTCCTTCATGATGTCCTTGAGCAGCCGGACGAAGGCCATCGTGGTGGCGACCTTCTGCTTGCCGGAGCCGCGCTTGACGTCACCGAACCGCTCACTGCCCGGCACCGCCAGCGGGCGGGCGGTGGTCCGCCGGGTCGGCACGTACCCGCCGAGGGCCTTGCGGCGCTCCTGCAGGTAGGTCATCTCCGGGGAGTCGTCGGCCGGGCGCAGGTACGGCGGGAGGTAGGGGTTGGCTTCCAACTGCTCGTCCGGCACGTCCAGGTAGAGCCGGTCCCGGAAGGTCTTCAGGTCGTCCAGGGTCAGCTTCTTCATCTGGTGGGTGGCGTTGCGGCCCTCGAAGTGCTCCCCGAGCGTCCAGCCCTTGATCGTCTTGGCCAGGATCACCGTCGGCTGGCCGGTGTGCTCGGTGGCCGCCTTGTACGCCGCGTACAGCTTGCGGTAGTCGTGCCCGCCGCGCTTGAGGTTCCAGATCTCGTCGTCGGACAGCCCTTCGACCATCTTGCGGGTACGCGGGTCGCGACCGAAGAAGTGCTCCCGCACGTACGCGCCGGACTCGGCCTTGTAGGTCTGGTAGTCGCCGTCCGGCGTGGTGTTCATCAGGTTGACCAGCGCGCCGTCGGTGTCCGCGGCGAGCAGCGGATCCCACTCCCGACCCCAGACGACCTTGATCACGTTCCAGCCGGCGCCCCGGAAGAACGCCTCCAGCTCCTGCATGACCTTGCCGTTGCCGCGCACTGGGCCGTCCAGCCGCTGCAGGTTGCAGTTGATCACGAAGGTGAGGTTGTCCAGCTCCTCGCGGGCGGCCACCCCGATCGCGCCGAGCGACTCCGGCTCGTCCATCTCACCGTCGCCGAGGAACGCCCACACATGCTGGTCGGAGGTGTCCTTGATGCCCCGGTGCTGCAGGTACCGGTTGAACCGGGCCTGGTAGATCGCGTTGATCGCGCCGAGGCCCATCGAGACAGTGGGGAACTCCCAGAAGTCCGGCATCAGTCGCGGGTGCGGGTACGACGGCAGCCCGCCGCCGAGCCCGGCGTGCGACAACTCCTGCCGGAAGCCGTCGAGGCGCTGCTCCGACAGCCGGCCCTCGACGAAGGCGCGGGCGTACATGCCGGGGGAGGCGTGCCCCTGGAAGAAGATGTGGTCACCGCCGCCGGGGTGCTGCTTGCCACGGAAGAAGTGGTTCATTCCCACTTCGTAGAGGGAGGCCGCGCTGGCGTAGGTGGAGATGTGGCCACCGACGCCGATCTCCGGCCGCTGCGCGCGGTGCACCAGCACCGCGGCGTTCCACCGGATGTACGCGCGGATCCGCCGCTCGATCATCTCGTCGCCGGGGAACCAGGGTTCGCGTTCCGGCGGAATCGTGTTGATGTAGTCGGTGGTGGTCAGTGGCGGCACCCCGACCTGACGCTCCCGAGCCCGTTCGAGCAGGCGCAGCATGACGTAGCGGGCGCGTTTGGCGCCGCGTTCGTCGATCACTCCGTCGAGTGACTCGACCCATTCGCTGGTTTCTTCAGGGTCGATGTCCGGAAGCTGGCTCGGCAGGCCGTCGCTGATCACCGGGCGCTTGCGTTCCGTGGCCACAGGCGTTCCCTCAGTTGTGTGTGGGATAGGTCTCTACTGACCATCCTGCCCCCTGGAGGCCGGTTGCGTCACGCGCGGTCGCCATAGAGGCGATCTGGGACACAGGTACCAGAGGGTAACTTCCGGCCGGCTCCGGCTGCGGTTCCGACCTCCCCGGCCGGCCGTCTCGACCAGCGAGTCGGCCGCCGTCAACCGGCGAGGAAGGAGAACCGGACCTTGCGGTCGGCGTTGTCCCCGTTCGGGTCGACCAGGCAGACCGACTGCCAGGTGCCGAGGGCGAGCCGGCCGTCGAGCACGGGCAGGGTGGCGTACGGGGCGACGAACGCCGGCAGCACATGGTCCCGGCCGTGCCCGGGGGAGCCGTGCCGGTGCTGCCAGCGGTCGTCGGTGGGCAGCAGTTGGTCCAGGGCGGTGAGCAGATCGTCGTCGGAGCCGGCACCGGTCTCGATGATCGCGATGCCGGCGGTGGCGTGCGGTACGAACACGTGCAGCAGCCCGTCGCCGCGTCCGGCCACGAACCGCCCCGCCTCGGCGGTGATGTCGCGCACCACGGGCCGGGAGCCGGTCCGGATGGAGATCACGTCGGAGTCCATGCCTGCCAGTGTGGCAGCCGGGCCGGCCGGATTCCTCACACGGCGATGTCGCGACGGGTGAAGCGCCAGGTGCCGGCGGCGACGCAGACCGCGGCGAAGCCGGCAAGCAGCAGTACGCCGCCGACCTGCACCCCGTTCACCAACGGATCGCCGTCGAGGTACCAGTGGAACGGGGAGACGTCGCGGGCCCACGCCAACGCGTCGACCTGGGGCAGGACGGCGTTGGCGAGGTAGCCGAGTACGGCGACCGCCGCGCCGACGCCGAGCGCCGTCGCCCGGCTGCCGGTGGCGGCCCCCACCCCGTACGCCAGGGCGGCGAACGCGGTGCCGAACAGCACCAGATGCAGGGTCATCGCGGCCAGCGCACCGACCCCGACTGCGGTGAACTCGGCCGGACCACGGATCGCCACCAGGGCCAGCCAGAGCAGCGCCCCGGTGACCACCAGCCCGACCACCAGCGCGGCGAACCGCTGCAGCGCGGCCCGGGCCCGGCCGACCGGGTGGGCGAGCAGCAGGTCCAGCGAACCGGCCTCCTCGTCACCGGCGATCGTCCGGGCCCCGGCGCCGATCCCGAACACCGCCACGAGCAGGGGGATGAGCAGTCCGTAGACGGCGCTGCCGAGATAGCCGGCGGGACTGGTGACGTCTTCGAAGTTGAGCGCCTCCAGCATCCCTTCCGGATACGCCGCCAGCGCATCCGCCATCTCCGGTGTCTGCATGGTCGGCCAGAACGCCGCGTACATGGTGCCGACGGCTGCGATCGACACCGCCCAGCCCAGCATGGACCGGCGGTTGTCGCGCAGCGCCTTGGTGAACGGGTTACGCAGCAACACCGTCGGTCTCCGTCCGCTCGTAGTAGGTGAAGAAGAGGTCCTCCAGGTCGGGCTCCTCGGCCAGGAAGCTGACGACGGTGTACCGGCTCGCCGCCTTGATCAGCGGATCGGCCCGCCCGTCGAGCCGGCAACTGAGCCGGTTGTCGCGCACCACGACGTCGCTGAGCCCGGGAACCGTCGCGAACTCGTCGGCCGGCACCGGGCCGTCGAAGACGATCTCGATCCGGCGTACCGCCCGTTCCCGTAGGTCCTCGACCCGTTCGACGGTGACCAGCCGGCCGTCGCGGATGATGCCGACCCGGTCGGCGGTCTGCTGCACCTCGCTCATCACGTGCGAGGACATGAAGACGGTCTGCCCGGCGGCCTTCGCCTCGCGGACCATCGCGACGAACTCCTGCTGCAGGAAGGGGTCCAGGCCGCTGGTCGGTTCGTCGAGGATGAGCAGCTCGGGGGAGTGCATGAAGGCCTGCACTACGCCGACCTTCTGCCGGTTGCCCTTGGACAGCCCTTTGATTCGCCGACCGAGGTCGAGGTCGAGCCGGTCGGCCAGCTCGGCGATCCGCGCCTTCGGCACGCCGCCGCGCAGGTTACCCAGGTAGGTGAGGAGTTCGTGGCCGGTCTGCCGGCCGTCCACGATGAAGTCGCCGGCCAGGTAGCCGATCCGTCGGCGGAGCGGGATGCCGTCGGCGCGCGGGTCGAGCCCCAGCACCCGGACGGTGCCGCTGGTCGGGCGGATCAGGTCCAGCAGCAGCCGGATGGTGGTGGACTTGCCGGCCCCGTTGGGGCCGAGGAACCCGTACACCTCGGCGGTCTCGACCTGAAGGTCGAGGCCGGTGAGGCCGCGGTTGCGGCCGTACGTCTTGATCAACTGCTCGGTACGGATGGCCGGGTCAGCCATCGGTCCTCGCCTCCTTGACTTGGGTTGTCGACGCTGCGCCTCTAAGCGTTTGGCGATCAACGGCTGTGACGATCAACGGCTGTTACGAACGTTCAGAACGTACTGAACCTTATGCTATCCGCCGCCCGCAAGTGACCCGCGCCTGGCGGCGTGGCTGCGCTGCCGTCCAAGCAGCGCCTGGCGGCGCGGCTGCGCTGCCGTTTGCCGGGCTGCCGCGTAGCATCGCGACCATGACCTCCCCGGCCACCAGCGGCGCTGCAGTCTGCCCCGACCCGGCCCAGTGGCGGCCCGCTCGCCGCCCGGTGGCCGCGCCTGGCGGGCGTCGGTAATGCTGTCCGACGTGACCACCCCGCAGGACCTCGACGAACGGTTCCGCACCGCGGTCGCCGCGATGGACCCCGCGCCGGACCGACGGGCACCCGAACAACCGGTACGCGACGGAACCCTGCTCACCGGGCAGTCCGCGCTGGCGCTGTTCGACGCCCAACTCACCAGCCGCCATCTCGACCTGGCCAAACGCTGGCTGCGCAGCTTCGGAGAAGGTTTCTACACGCTCGGCTCGTCCGGTCACGAGGGCAACGCGGCGCTGGCCGCCGCCGTCCGGGTGACCGACCCGGCGCTCCTGCACTACCGGTCCGGTGGCTTCTACTGCGCCCGGCTCGCCCAGGCCGGCCTCGCCGCCGGCCACGAGCCCGGCGTCGAACCGGGCCTTCGCTCCGGCGCGGCCGACCGCTCCGGCACGGGCGACACCGGCGCCGGCACCGACGCTGGCGAAGCCGGCACCGACCCGGTCACCGACGCCGCCCGGGACGTGCTGCGCGGCGCCGTCGCCTCCGCGTCCGACCCGACCACCGGTGGCCGGGGCAAGGTGTTCGGCAACACAGCGATCAACATCGTGCCCGCCTCCGGCAGCGTCGGCGGGCACCTGCCCCGGGCGGTCGGGACGGCACTCGGCATCGACCGGATGCGCCGGATGCTGCCGACCGTCCGGCAACGTCAACCAGGGCTGGCCCGGTCCGCCGCAGTCGGCCGGCCGTACCTGGAACCCCGGCTGCCCTGGCCGGACGACGCCATCGTGGTCTGCAGCTTCGGCGACGCGGCAGTCAACCATGCCGCTGCTACGGCGGCGTTCAACACCGCCGGCTGGGCCGACCACGCCGGGCTGTCCACGCCGGTGCTGTTCGTCTGCGAGGACAACGGCCTGGGCGGCAGCGTACGGTCGCCGGACGGCTGGGTCGCCGAGACACTGCGCTGCCGACCGGGGCTGCGGTACTTCGCCGCCGACGGGTGCGACCTGGCGGCCACCTACGACGTCGCCGCCGAAGCCGCCGCCTGGGTCCGCGAGCACCGCCGGCCGGCGGTGCTGCACCTGTCCACCGTCCGGCTGATGGGGCACAGCGGCGCCGACGTCGAATCGGCGTACCGGTCGGCCGAGGAGATCGACCGCGACGTCGCCCGCGACCCACTGGTCGGCACCGCGCGGCTGCTGGTCGCCGCCGGCCTGGCCAGCCCCGACGAGATCATTTCCCGGTACGACGAAGTCGGCTGGCAGGTGCGCAAGGTCGCCGAGGAGGTCATCGGGGAGGCCAAGCTCGACACCGCCGGACAGGTCGTGGCCACCATCGCCCCGCGCCGGCCGATCCGGGTCGCCCGGGTGGTCGCCGACACCGGCGCCCGCGCGGCCGGAGCGGCTGCCACCACCCGCGCCACCACCCTCGGCACCCGGCTGCCCGAGGAACGCGGGCCGATGACCCTGGCCCAGACGATCACCGCCGCGCTCGCCGACGGTCTGCTGGCGTACCCGGCGATGACCGTGTTCGGTGCCGACGTCGCCGCCAAGGGCGGCGTGCACGGCGTCACCGCCGGGCTGCAGGACCGGTTCGGCGTCCACCGCGTCTTCGACACCACCGGCGACGGCACCACAGTCCTCGGACTCGGACTCGGCGCCGGACTGGCCGGCCAGCTGCCAGTGCCGGAGATCCAGTACCTGAGCCACCTGCACAGCGCCGAGGACCAGCTGCGCGGCGAGGCCGCCGCGCTGCAGTTCCTATCCCGGGGCGGCTACCGCAACCCGATGGTGCTGCGCGTGCCCGGTCTCGCCTACCAGGAGAGCCTCAGTGGGCATCTCCACAACGACAATTCGCTGGCGGTGCTACGCGACGTACCCGGCCTGGTGCTGGCCGTGCCGGCCCGGGCCGACGACGCCGCCGGGCTGCTGCGCTCCTGTCTGGCCAGCGCGGCGGTCGACGGCAGTGTGTGCGTCTTCCTCGAGCCCGTCGCCCTCTACGACACTCGTGACCTGCACGTTCCAGACGACGGACTGTGGCTGGCGCCGTACACCCCGCCAGGGGAGTGGGGTGCCCGGCACATCCCGGTCGGCCGGGCCCGCAGCTACTCCATCGGCAGCGGCGAGGACCTGACGGTGATCACCTTCGGCAACGGCGTACGGATGTCGTTGCGGGTCGCAGCCCGGCTGGCCGCCGAAGGGGCCGGCTGCCGGGTCGTCGACCTGCGCTGGCTCGCACCGCTGCCGGTGGCCGACATCATCCGCGAGGCGACGGCCACCGGTCGGGTGCTGGTGGTCGACGAGACCCGCCGCTCCGGCGGGGTCGGTGAGGGGGTGCTGGCAGCGCTGGTCGAAGCCGGGTACGTCGGAGCCGCTGCCCGGATCGCGGCATTGGACACATACGTCCCCCTCGGCCCGGTCGCCAACCAGGTGCTGGTCGGCGAAGATGCCATCACCCAGGGTGCCCGAGCGCTGCTGGCACGGTAAATTCCGGTGAACTCGGTGCGCCACTTGCGCCGGGCGGCACAACTGTGTGAACTACCCGCTATCGGTGTCCGACGGATACCGGCAGCTCAAGACGAGGAGGCAAGTAACAGTGAGCGCGACCGCTGGTCAGGCCGCCGACGGCGTACGGAGCCTGGCGGACCGGTTCGGCATCGAGCCGGGCATGGTGGTCATGGAGATGGGTTACGACGACGACGTCGACCAGGATCTCCGCGACGCCCTGACCGACCGCTGTGGCGAGTTGGTCGACGAGGACACCGACGAGGTCGTCGACGCGGTGCTGCTGTGGTACCGCGACGGTGACGGAGACCTGTTCGAGTTGCTCGTCGACTCGCTCGGCCCGCTGGCCGACAACGGGGTGGTGTGGCTGCTGACGCCCAAGGCCGGGCGTGACGGTCACGTCGAGCCGAGTGACATCAGCGAGTCCGCGCCCAGCGCCGGACTGCAACAGACTTCCATGGTCAACGCAGGCAAGGACTGGAGCGCCGCCCGGCTGGTCCTGCGCCGTGGGGCCAAGGCCAAGAAGTGAGTGAAGGAGCGTACATGCCCGTCGAGGTCGGCACGCCGGCACCGGAGTTCACCCTCAAGAACCAGAACAACCAGGAGGTGCGGCTGGCCGACTTCCGGGGTCGGCAGGCGATCCTGCTGATCTTCTACCCGCTCGCGTTCACCGGCACCTGCCAGGGCGAGCTGCAGGAGGTCCGGGACAACATCGACGCCTACGTCAACGACGAGGTGCAGACGCTCACCGTGAGCGTGGACTCCGTCTACACCCACAAGATCTGGGCGGAGCAGGAAGGTTTCCAGTTCCCGCTGCTCGCCGACTTCTGGCCGCACGGCGCCGTCGCCCAGGCGTACGGGGTGTTCAACGACGCCGCCGGGATCGCCAACCGGGGCACGTTCGTGATCGACAAGACCGGCGTGGTCCGCTTCGCCGAGATGAACGGGCCGGGCCAGGCCCGTGACCAGGCCGTGTGGCGCAAGGCGCTGGCCGAGCTGGCCGACTGACCAGCGTCCGACCTGCGGGACCCGCTACCGTCCGGCGGGCCCTGCAGGCCGGGACGGTCCCGCCTGCCGGCGGTACGGCCGTCGACCGCCGGGAACTCCGTCGCGCCGGGCCGGAATCGGCAGGGTAAACTGGCCGCCGCCGGGCCGGCGATTCTTGTGATGCCCGGGCGCGTAGCTCAGTGGGAGAGCACTCGCCTTACAAGCGAGGGGTCGCAGGTTCGAAACCTGCCGCGCCCACCCATCCCGACCAGCGACGGAGCATCGTCGAGGGTCAGCCAGCTGGCCGGCTGACAGCAGCGGTGACAGCAACCGCGTTCACGACAGCCGCCCGTCGAGCTTGCCGAGCGCCTGGCGCATCACGTCGAGGTTCGCATGCGCGTAGATCTTCAACGTGATCTTCACGTCCGCGTGCCGGGCGATGGCCTGGACGACGTGTGGCGGTACGCCCAACTCCATCAGCAGCGAAACGACCGTGTGTCGGAAGTCGTGCAGCCGGACATCGGATAGCCCTGCCTTGTCCCGCAGCGCAGCAAAGTGCCGGTTCAGGTTGCGCGGCTCCATCGGGGTTCCCCGCTCGGACGGGAAGACCAGGTCGTGATCCTCCCAGACCTCGGCGAGCCGATCCCGCTCCCGTTGCTGATCCTGTTGGTGGTCGAGTAGCACCATCCAGGTCCAGTCCGGCAGCGGCAGCACGCTTTCCGAATCCTCCGTCTTGGTGTCCTGCAGATGCAGTTTGCCGCCGGCCCGCTGGACGGTCTGCGCGATGCTGACCGTGCCGTTGTCGAGGTCGAGATCCGACCAGCGGAGTCCGAGCAGTTCCCCGCGTCGGAGTCCCATCGTGGCGGCGACGACGTACAGCGCGTACAACCGGTGTCCTTCTGCGGCGGCGATCAACGTCCGGGCCTGTTCCACCGACAGTCCCTTGCCGACCTTGTATCGCGGCGACGGCACGCGGACCAGCTTGGCGACGTTGCGGGAGACGAGTTCTTCCCGCATCGCGTGCTGGAGCGCGTTGCGCAGCACGGCGTGCACGAACTGAATCTGACGCGCGCTCGGGTAGTGCGCGCAGCAGTGACCGGCAGAGCAGCACTGCCGATCCGCCGGCCGGTTCTTGTCGGTTCCGGCTGTGCAGCACAGGCACTTGCGCCGGAACTCGTCGAGGAACGTGCGCACGTGTTGCACCTGGAGCCCGTCGAGACGCTTGGTGCCGAGCGCGGGGATGAGGTGGAGCCGGATGGCGCTTTCGTAGCCTCGGGCGGTGGTCGGCTTGAGGTCCGCGACGTAGCCGGCGAGCCAGTACGGCAGGTAATCGGCGAGCTTCCACGCCCGGTCCGGGATCGGGATGCCCTGGCGAGACTGAGCCTTGAGCGCTATCAGCTTGTCGTGGGTTTCCTGCCAGGTCGCGCCGTAGACGGCTTTGCGCTTGCGGGTGCCGTCGGTGGTGAGGACGTACGCCTGACCGACCCACCGGCCGTCGCTGGCCCGCTGGTAGATCGAGCCTTCACCGTTGGGGTTGCGGCGAGGGCCGTTGGATCGAGCGCTTCGGTTGCCGGTGGCCATCAGGCTGCCTCCTGGGACAGTAGGTCGATTACTTCGTCGATGGCGGCGGTTGGGATCAGCCGGCGGCTGCCGACTTTGAGCGATCGCAGCCGGCCGGACCGGATCAGGTCGTAGACCAGCGATCGGCCGATGCCGAGTTCATGCGCGGCCTCTTCGACGCGCAGGACACGGGGACGGGTAGCGGGGGTGGCTTCCAACGTGTTCCTCTCCCTGCGGCTGACTGGACGGCGCTCACCCGGCGGCGAGGCGGGGCCGGGACGGTGAGCGGCTTCTTCGACGGCGGGGCACATGCGATCTGCGCGGTTCACGCTTCTCCCCGGTGGTGGGTGTCGAGGGGTTCGGCCCGGTGCGGCGCGGCAGGGCTGCTGGCCGGTCCGGCGGGGGTGTTTTGTCCTGGACAGAACTGACAGAACTGACAGAACCTCGGTCAGTGGGGGGTTGTGTCAGTTGTGTCAGTTCTGTCCGGGGCATCAGGCGGTCCGACGGACGGCATCGGGTAGGGCGTGGATGGTGGCGGCGGGTTGCTGGTGTAGGTCGGGGTGAACGAGGTACGAGGGCGATGGGGGTCGGCCACCGGCCCGCGTGCGGGGTTGCTCAAGCTGGCGGATGTAGCCGTGCGTTTCGAGCAGGGACAGGGCGGGGTCGAGGTCGGCGACGGTGGGCAGTTGGCTGCTGCGGACCGCGCGGAACAGCTCCCGCTTCGTGAAGGCGGTCGTGGTGGTGCGTTCGATCCAGGTGAGGACGTGGCGGGCGTGTCGGCTGGTCCGGTCGGCTCCCATGTCGTCGAACGCGGCCAGGGCGTGCGCGGCGTAGTAGTCGCCGAGCAGGGCGGCCCGGTCGATGGTGTCGGCCTGGACGGGTTTTCCCCAGCCGTCGCGCAGGTGTTCGGCGAGGTGGATCAGTCCGGCGATGCGGACGACCGCGCCGGTGTACTTGCTGCCCCAGTCGATCAGGTGTGACCACGCGCCACCGGGAGCCAAACGCGGCTCTACGGCCCGTTCGATGTCCAACACGCGGTCGTTGGCGTCGGGGGTGAGCGGCAACACGGCCGGGTCGGTCCACTCGGCGAGGGACATCACGAGCGTGGCGAGGTTGGCCGCGTAGGTGGCGGCGACCGGTTCGGGTACCGGGTCGGCTCCGATCCGGCGTCGTCCGACGGTGTTCTCCGGCAGCGAGAACAGGATGCGCGCCAAGAGTCCCTTGCCGCGGAATCCGGGCATGTCGGCGATGTCGCGTAGGACGTCGGGTTGCACGGCCAGGCCAAGTGTTAGCGCGGGATGCTCGACGTGTTCCGGGGCGCGACTACGACGGTTGACGCGCAGCATGTCCCCGGCGTGGCCCTTGAGGAACACTTCCAGGTTGGGGGTTCCGGAGTAGCGGCCGGCGATGGTGGCGAAGATGCCACCTTCCGGCGACAGCACGGCCAGGCGTCCGCCCTGCTCCGCTAGCAGGGATGCGGCTTCCTCACTGGTGACGTCGTCGGCGACCAACTGTGGTAGCGCCGGGACGGTGATGGTGTCGGCGTTCATCGCGGCGGCGGTCGCCTCAGCAAGCAGGGTGTCACGGCCGGACGCATCCGCGTTCGCAGCGGCGATCGCCGTCCGCTCTGCCGTCTTCCCCGCCACCCGTGCCGCGAGTTCGGCTTCCACGATCGCGGGCCGGGTCCGCTCCACCAACACCTTCTCAGCGGCCAACAACGGCCCGGTCATCGCCGCGAACACCGCCGACTTCCGCGAACCCGGCGGCAACACCACGACCGTGAACAGGTTGACCGGCTCCCGCCACGATCCCCGTACCTCCACCTCGGCCCGGCCACCGGCAGCCGTCGACAGCGCGGCCAGGGCGATGCAGCCGGGCAGGTCGACCGGAGTCTGTGTGAACTCGGCAACCCCGTAGACCATCTCGGCGACCCAGGCGGGCAACATCTCGGCGGGGAACGCGGGCAGGTGGCGGCGATCGCCGAGCGGAATCAGCGGTGCCCAACCGCTGGTGTCGGCCTGGTCGAGCAGCACACGACCGGTCGCCACCACGTCGGCGACGTCCGCGCCGGATGCGGCGAGGCTGGTCAGCCGCTCGCCCAGGTCGACGACCCGGCGACGGGCAGCATGGTCGGCCACGATCCGCGCGTAGTGCCCCGCGTTCGCCGCTGCCGGGACATCGCGGATCAACGTGTGCAGGTACGGGGCACCGCCGACCTTGCCCAACTCGCCAGACTCGGCGAGATACGCCGTGAGGGTGATCGGGTCGGTGGCCTGGCCGGTGGCGTGCACGGCGGTCAACGCCTGCCAGATGATCCCGTGCGCGGGCCGGTGGAAGTCCTCGGCGGTGAGCAGAGCGATCAGGTCGGCCGTGACCGGCGGGGCGACCAGCGCCGCGCCGATGACGGCCCGTTCCGCGTTGTGGTCGTGGGTGGACTGTCGACTCATACGGCGTTCCTCCTTCTCTCGTGTGGGTGGATGGGGGTTAGGCGGCGGGCCGGTGGTGGCGCGGCCGGGGATGCCTGGCGCGGCCAGCGCGGGTGATCAGGTCGTCCAGGTCGGCGAGGAGGACCGCCAGCTGTCGGCGGGCGGCGGGGTCGGCGTCGGCCAGGGCGACCCGGATACGGATTTCGGCCTGGTCGTGTCCGTCGCCGGTGCGGATGCGGGTGAGGACGGCGCGGGCGTGGCCGCGCAGGTCGACGATCATCGACGGGGAGCGGTGTCCGTCGTGTCCGCAGCGGTGGTCGCGTGCGCACCAGTCGGTGTGCGCGCCGTGCGGGTGCCGGCGGCGGTTCATCGGTGGTTGCCGTTGCGGTATTCGCGGCGGATCTCGTTCCACACGTGCCGGCCGATGCGGATACGGCGTCCGGTGCCGTCGCACCGGTGGCAGAGCCGGAACGCCTTGCCGTACGGGGCGCGGCGTTTGCCGGTGCCGTGGCAGCGTCGGCAGGGTCCGAACGGCCAGATAGCGCAGGTGATCAGGTAACCGAACGTGACCAGGGTGGCGAGGGGGCAGAGCAGGCTAGCGAGGGTGGCGTACGGGTCCACGGGGTGCCTCCACGGGCGGTTTCGGGCGTGCGGGGGTAGGGGCGCTAGGCGGCTAGCGTCCTGGCAGGGGTTTGTTTCGGGGGCTAGCGGTGCCGCTAGGTCTAGCGGGTGGCGCCGATAGACCTAGCGGCCCGCGAGCGGCTATCCGGCCTTGCGGCGTTGGTCACGCTTGGTTACGGCGGTGGTGATGTCGTCGCGGTGGATGCCTTTGCGGTTGGCTCCCTTGCCGGTGGCTGGGTCGGTGCCCCACACCTGCCGGCCGACGGTGATGCCGTGCGGCTTGAGTGCCGTCGCGAGTTGGGCCGGTTCCCATCGGCCGTAGACGTCGGGGCGCAGTTCGGCGAGTCGGGCGACGACGGTCTCTGACCACACCTTCGCCTCAGCGGTCGGTACGACGGTGAGGATGTCGTCCAACAGGGTGTCCCCGGCGTGCTTCACCGCCTCGGGTGCGTCGCCGATGGCGTGGCCGGACAGGGTGCCGGCCCGCTCCCGCAGCTCCCGGGCACGGCTGATGACCTTCTCGACGTCGGCCATCTCGGCGAGGTTCGTTCGTACGGTCACGGCCTCGTCGACGGAGCCGGAGTCGTCCGCGCCGAGCAGGATGCCGACGCCCTTGTGTCCGCGTTGGAACCGCGACGAGTCATAGCCGGCGGTGTACGACCCGGCACCCAACACGGCTTCCGAGGACTGCCACGTCATGGTTTTCAGAGCGAAGCGGGTGCCGATGTTGTCGCGCAGGTCCGTCGGCACCGCCTTACCGTCGGGCTTCTGCGTGGCGAGCAGGATCATGATGCCGACCGATGGGCCGACCTTGCACAGCTCGGTCAGCAGCGACACGATCTCGTCGCCGTGGACGGGGTGGGCGGAGTAGCGCTGAAACTCGTCGACCGCGACCAGGACCGGCCACAGCTTCAACGACCGCTTCTCGGCGATCTGTCGGGTGACCTTGGATTCGGGGCACAGGTCGGCGGGCAGGGTGGCGATGGTGTCGTAGCGGCGGTTCATGTCGGAGACCAGGCCGCGTAGGTCGTCGACCAGCGCTTGAACCGTCTCGTCGCGGACGCCGTAGCCGGTGCGGTGGGCGATCCGTTCGAACGGTCGCCAGTCCTGCCCGCCCTTGCCGTCGTAGATGTGCAGCTCAACGATCGGATCCAGAGCAGCGGCCAGGACGGGCAGGCGTGCGGCGAACGTCTTGCCCATCCTCGGGATGGCACCGACCAGCAGGGAGGTGAACATGAGCAGCAGCGGCACCGGACGTCCGCGCTGGTCCTGCCCGAACGGAAACGGCGCGAAGATGTCCACGCTCCCCTTGCCGATGAGCGGCCACGCGCCGGAACCCTTGGCGTACGGGTCCTCATCGGCCACCCACAACGCCAATCGGCGGGCCGACCCGGCGGTGCCGCGTACCCGCTCCGGCCACACCTGCACCTCATCCAGGTCGAGACCGGCGGCCAGCTGGTCACGCTTCTTGATGGCCTTGTCAGCGTTCGTCCAGTACGGCAGGTCGATCACGGCCCGCCAGCCGGGTCCGTCGCGCATGATCGGGGCGGGGAAGGTGATCAGGTCGTCCGGCTTGCACAACCCGGCCGCCAGGAACGCGCGGGTGACGACGTCGGCGGACAGCTTCCGTACACGCGGACTGACAGCGGCGACGTCCAGCAGCGGCTTGTCCTTCGGCGTACCGGCCACACCGAACAGGGCCACGACACCGGCGAGGATCGCCCACCGCTGCCACGACCCGGCCAGCGCCATCAACGTGAGCACGGTCGGGATGCCGAGCAGCAACAGCGCGGTCAGGACCAGGCCGCGCCACCGGACCCGTACGTCACGCTGCCGCGACAGCTTCAAGTACAGTTCGGCGTTTTCCTGCCGGACCACTGCCAGCCGCACGGGGATGCCCTCGGCATCGGTGACCCACCGGACGGTGTGGCCGAGCAGCCGGGCCACGCCGAACGGGGCCCGCCACGCCAGGCGTGCGCAGTACTTCGGCGACCGGGACAGGTGATAGAGGCTGACGTGCGTGTAGTGGCCTGCCGTCCAGCGGACGGCGTTGGCCAGTTCGGTCCGGGAGCGGAGCCAGGCGGGGATGATCGGCCGACGCTCCGCACCGACCACACCGGCCAGCCGGGACCGGCCACCAGCGGGGGTAGGGGGTGGGTTGACTGGGACCGGGGCGTCGTCGTCGCGGTCGTCGCTCTCGTCGTCGATGTCGACCGCGAACGACTTCACGGGATCGGCCGTCTTGCGGCGGCGGGCGGTCAGGTCGACCACATCGGCGCTGCTGCCGTTGGTGTCGTTGGTGAGGTCGGTTTCCGCTGCCTGCCAGTCGTAGCTGTCGTCAGGGGTGGGCATGGGGGTTGCCTCCAACAGAAAGTCCAGAACCAAGGGGGGAAAGTCGGGGAAGGGACCGGGCGCGGCCGGTTCGGCCGTTGCCGCGCCCGGTCGAGGGCCGGTCAGACCGGATCGACGTCGGTGGCGTCGGCGGGGCAGGTCGGTAGGTGGGTGACCAGCGCGGCCAGGGCGGGAGCCATGCCGTCGACCTGCCGGTAGAGGGTGCAGCCCTGGCAGCGGACGAACAGCCGGCCGCGCCCGTCACGCTCCACCCACGCCGCCGCACCGGCCGGGGTGTGCTGGATACGCGACACGATTTCCGTGGACGGCAACTCGTCCGATGACGACGTGGATGCCACGATGAGAGTCCTTCCCGAAGCGGATGCTGAGGGTCGAGGGGCCGGCGGCGCGGCGCGGTTCCTAGGCCATGGGCCGCGCCGCCGGGCAAAGTCACGGCTCCCGCTGCTGGCGATCGGTGTGCAGCAGGTGAGCCAGAGCGGCGCCCATACCGAGCACAGCCACCGGCAGACACGAAACGACGGTCGTGATCCACCACGGGGCGGCGGTGATCCCGGCAGACTCCATCAGGTGATACGCCACCTGACCGGCCGCACCCAACACCAGCGACCCGATCGCCGACCAGGCCGCAAACCGCCGTGCCGGTGGCGGAACCCCGTCCGGGGCGAGCCACGCCCGCAACGCGTACGCGGCATACGCCTCAACGCCGATCGGCAACGTGATCGCCGTGTTCACCGCAAGGGAATCCCAGATGCCCGGTAGCGGGTGCACCACACCGAACCCGGTCAGCTCACCCAACCCCACCCAGCCCGACCAGATCGCCACGAACGCGGGAGCGGCCAGCAACAACAGCACCCACGACCGCACCGGCGACCGGACCGGCCGGGGCACGCTGGTCGTGATCTTCGTGTCCGGGTGTCCGTCCACCGCCACCGGCGACAACGGCTGCGCGGTGTCCTCGGCGACCGGCGACGGCAGGTCCGCCCCGGACCCGGCCGACGACTCGTCGGACGGGGCGACCGGCACCGGGTCCGCCGACACCGGCGACGACTCCGTCGACGGGTCGACCGGGGCCGGTACGTCGACCTCGGCAGGCTGGTCGGTGGTGGTGTCGCGGACCAGGTGCAACCCCCGGTGCCCACCGGCGGACTCGACCCGCGTCGCGTCCTGATCCTGCTGTTCGTGGTGGAGGGCTTCCCGGAGGGCGGTCGCCTTCGGCGAACCCACCCGCAGTTCCCGCATCAGCAGGTTCCGCGACGGAACCTCACCGAGGCGGACGGCGATCGCACGGGCGGCGGGCAACAGCTCCGCCACCGGGCGGGGGTACATGCTCGCGGGCGTCGTCATCAGGCCACCGCCTTCCGCACCCGCAGCGCGGTCACGGCCTGGACGTCGCCCAGGGCGGCGGCTTCCCGCATCACCCGCTGCTCAGCGCGCCGCACCCGACGGCGGTCAAGCAGCGACGGACCGCCATCGGCGTACAGGGCGGTGATCTCCGCGTCCAGCAACGCCAACTCGGCCTCAATCAACGGCCACTCACGTTCGATTGCCACCAGATCGGCGGCGGTGGGACCGACCTCGGTCGGGTCCGGGACAGGGGGTGCCTGCATGTCGCGTTCCTCCACAAGACACAGCGGTGACCTCGACAGACCTGTTCGGCCTGGCCGGTCGGCGTGACCAGCGACATGAAGCTAACAACTGTTATGGAGCCAGGTCAACTGTTAGGGCAGGATGAAGATCAAAATTGGCCTCTGACCTGCGGAGATGGGCATACCATCTGTTAGGCAACTGGTAGGCTTTCCTGGACAGACGCGGACAGACGCCCGATGCGAGAGGACCCCATGACATCCCCTCAGCCCCGACTCAGCCGACCAGACTCCCTGCACCAACAGGTGGCCCGGAACCTGCGCAACGAGATCGAAGCGGGCGTCCTCCGCGACGGCGACACCCTGCCGTCCACCCGCGAACTCGCCGAACGCTGGGACGTCAGCGTCTTCACGATCTCCGAAGCGATGAAGATCCTCGGCGACGAAGGACTCATCGTCAGCAAGTCCCGATCGAAGCGGATCGTCAACGCCCCCAACCAGACACGCGGCGGTGACATCCGCCTGCGCACCCCACGGGTCGTGATGATCGGCGGCTACGCCGGCAGCGGAAAGACCGAACTCGGGCGCATCCTCGCCAGGGAAACCGGCTGGCCCATGCTCGACAAGGACACCATCACCCGCCCCGTCGTCGAAGCCGCGTTGGAACTCCTCGGCCTGTCACCCCACGACCGCGAGTCAGACGACTACTTCACCAAGGTCCGGCCACGCGAGTACGAATCCCTCATCGCGGTCGCCCACGAGAACGTCGCCTGCGGCAACAGCGCCATCGTCACCGCCCCGTTCATCCGCGAGTTCACCGACACCGCGTGGGTCGACCGCATCCAGGCCAGCCACACCGCCATGAACGCCCAAACCCTGTTCGTGTGGGTGTACTGCGACGCCGACACCATGCACACCTACATCCGCCACCGGGGCGCGGCCCGCGACGCCGCCAAACTCGCCAACTGGCCCGCCTACCTCGACACCGTCAACTTCGACATGCGCCCGACCGCACCCCACACCGTCATCGACAACTGCGCGTCCAGCGTCCCCCTGCAGAAGCAGGCCAAAGAGCTACTGTCCGCCATCCTGGCCGCGCCGGCGGCAACCGCATGAACCGGGGCGTCATCCTCTACGGCCCACCAGCGGCCGGCAAGGACACCGTCACCGAACGGCTTACCGCCATCGACCCCACCTACCGGCTGTTCGCCAGACTCAAAACAGGCAGGGGACGGACCAGCGGCTACCGCATGACCACCCCCGACCACCTTGACGCCCTAGAAGTGGCCGGCGGCATCATCTGGCGCAACCAGCGGTACGGGGCCACCTACGTCATCGACCGCCACGGCCTGGACCAGGCGCTCACCACCGGCATCCCCGTCCTGCACATGGGCCAACCCGACGGCGTCCACGCCGTCACCGACGCCACCCCAACGGCACGGTGGCTGGTCGTCTACCTGTGGTGCCCCCGCGACATCGCCGCACACCGCATCGCCGAACGCGCCACCGGCGACACCGCCGACCGCCTCACGGCATGGGACCAGACACCACCCGTCGACGCGGACCTGACCATCGACACCGCCACCACCGACCCGCAGGAGGCAGCCCACACCATCCACCACGCCACCGGCGCACTCACGGACACCAGAACGGGCTAATCCTCGTCCGGCTCATCCAGATGCGGCCGGAACTTCTTGATCCACGCTTCCACGTCCGCGATGCGCCACACAGAACCCATAGCCAGACGGTCATACGGCTCCGGGAAATCCGGACGTCGGATGAGCTGCTGTACCCGCTGACGGGACACCCGGAGCCGCTCTTGCAGCTCCTGCGGCCCGTACAGGTGGCGACCCATGCCCGCACACTATTCAAACGCCAACTAGTCACACCGCCACTTGGCAAACCGCTACTGGCATATTGACAAGGGGCTAGTCACACCGACACCCTTGAACTCGTGACGACACCACCGAACCAATCACCCGTCCACCACCGCCAACCCCCCAAAACCCACACACCACTACGCCCACTCTGGCTCTGCCGCACCTGCGCCCACCCCTGGCCCTGCGGACAAGCCCGAATCGACCTCATCAACCAATTCCGCGACAATCCCACCGGACTCCCCACCTTCATGGGCGTCATGCTCCACCTCGCCACCCGAGACATCACCAAACTCAACCCCGACGCGGTCACCGACCCGGAAGACCTCAACCAACGATTCGTACGCTGGACCCACCCGTAAGACGAGCGGTACTCGAACATTTCCGAGCCAGCCCGGTCAACCGGACCAACATTCGACGGTTCACCGAAGTACGTCACGGCTCCCAGCAAGGGCGACAACAACCGCTCAATCTCTACGGAGGAATCGTGCTCGGGAAATGGTTCCAGCGTCCACACCTGGCAATCGACGTGGTGCACCCGGCGCAGGAACGGGAACACCCTGCCAGTGAAATCCCATGGGTCAACCCGCGACCGGCCAACCGGAACGAGCAGGCCGAACAGCGAAGCGGTAACACGGATCGCCAACCACTGCCGTGACAACGACCAAGCAAGGGCAGGCGGCGACGCCGATACCGGTCGGCCGTCGGGTGGCCCAATGGCGCATGCGACGCAGAATGACACAGCAAGTCTTCGCTGACCGCATCGGAAAATCAAAAAGCTGGGTCGACAAAGTCGAACGCGGCATACGGAAACTCGACAAGGTCTCCGTCATCCAGCACATCGCCGAAGTACTCCACATCGACCCAGCGGAACTGCTTGACGAGCAGGGGCCCTCATCGGTCGACGCCAGCGCGATCGATGGCCTGGAGAAGCTGAAAGCGACCCTAGCCTGTCACGCCACCTTCAACGCTCATTCAGAAGATCCGCACCAACCGAGATCAGGCGAGATGCAACGGCAGATAGAACACGCCTGGATGACGTACGGACACGGAGACTACCCGCAACTGCTTCGCATTCTTCCAAACCTCCTGAGCGCCAGTCAGCAGTTTCACGCACTGCACCCAGAGGCCAGAGCTGACCTGCTGGTCCAGGCATACAGACTCGCATCCTCGGTGCTGGTGAAGCTCGACGAAGCACACCTCGCGTGGATCGCCGCAGACCGAGCAATCATCGCAGCCGGAAACGACCACACACTCGCCGCAACCGCAGCGCTGAGCCTCGCCCAAGCACTCCGCGCCCTGAACCAGAACAGGCTAGCGCTCGCGACAGCACTCGCCGCCGCACACCACATCGCCCAGCCACCCGACGACATCGAATTAGCCGAGCGGACATCGGTGCGCGGAGCCCTGCTGCTACAAGCGGCGCTAGCCGCTGCCAGCAACAACGACCCGGCCACCGTCCGCGAGCTACTACGGCAAGCTGCCGACCTCGCCCGACATGCCGAAGGCCGTGAGACAAATCAGCAGCATGGATTCAATCACACCGCCGTCGAACTTACTCAGATCGTGACACGAGCAAGCCTCGGCGAGACCCGGCAGGCGATCGCCCAACACGAGAAAATGACACGGGATCGAAAGTGGCTACACCTGCCAGCCGAACACCGAGCTGCCCACTTTCTCGACATCACGCGCATGTATGTGGAGATCGGCAACATGCAAGCAGCCGGCCGCACCCTGACAGAGGCACATCGAACCGCGCCACCCGAGATTAAGTATGCGCCAGCCGCCCGAGCGCTGGTCGCCGAAATTACCCGACGCGCACCACAGTCCACCGGAATAGAACTCCTAGCGGCAACTCTCGGACTCATCCGCTGAAAGCCAAGATATACGAAACTTGGATGCGCCCATGTACGTAACGTGCATCCTGAGCCTACCGGCTCTGACCGGTCCGTAACCAGCGCGGGCGCGAGGGCTTCTCATTCATCTCTTGTTACTTCCACCGGTTGGTCAAGCTGCTGCTGGCGCTTGTTTTGCTCATCTCGCAGTCGCTCGACCGTTTCCGCAAAAATGGCATAAGCTTCCGCCTCGTCTTTTGTGCCAGCATACTTTCCCACTCGAAGTTCAACGGCTTCGTACTCCCGCTCGATGGCGTCCGCCGTCTGCTGTGAGTTGAAGCTGCGCTCATGATACTTGAAGTACCCAGTGAAGCCTGCAGCCAAGCCTACTGCGGCGCTGGCTGCTACGGTAAACCATCTCGCCTGAACAAAGGACACTGATGCCGTGGCGATCGCGGAAGTGGTGACCGATCCTACGATGATGATGCTCTGGAATCGATTATGAACTTTCCGTGTTCGACCTGCATCCTCTCTAAATTTCGAGATTAGGTCGGGGACGTCATCTCTGTACCGTTTCTGTGCTGGCAGGGCGTTTTTGCGGTCGGCATCGTCGGTGTTATCTGCCTGTATCCTGCGCCGCACAATGTGAAGTTTCTTTATTCTGATGCGAGTGGCTCGGGTCCGCTTGTATTGCCAATAGATAAGCGTGGGGGATGCTAGAAGAAAGATGCAAGCCGACAAGTAGACTAACGTGGCGTAGCGCGACAATTGATCGAGTAAATTTGTTGTTGCGACTGCGGCAAGGGTGATGAGGGTGAGGTTTCCTAGGGTGACGCAGGTTAGTCCGGCTTTGCGCCACATCTCTTGCAGGTGCAGCTTCTCGTCTGCATCTAAAATAAGGCTGCGCACGTAATCTAAGTTCCATGGCTTAGATTGGTTTCTGGCTACCTCGTCCCAGTCGTTTTCATTGCTCACTCGACCTTGATTGAGCGACTTTTTTTCTTCCCCGGCCTGCATGTCTGCCATGCTATGGTTGGCATCGGAATCTGGGTAGGCAGAGGCTTGTCGCAATATAGACACTTGTCTTCTAGGGTGTTGGTGGTTCTACCCGTGTCCACGACTGGCTGTGTGGGGTAGCCGAACGTAGTGTCGGCGCTGGTCTGCGCCTCGCCGGAGCTGCGTTGCTGGCAGCACGTGACGGGTCCGCGTCGAGTCCGGCTACGCCAGCAGGTTGGCCAACGCTCCCAGGTCGTGGGTGGTACTAGTGGAAGATATCATCCTGTCCACCGCAAACCCCGGCAAGCCGAGCAAACCGTGGCTAGGGTGTTTGGGTCGGCGACAGACGGGATGGCAAGACGGTCACGATCAGTCGGCTGCCTGACGGCGATCTGTCGGTTATCTGATGGAAGGCCCGTAGGTGAACTGCTCTTGACAGGACTATCGCTAGCCGCAACGCTTGCTGTATGCCTTCCCGAGACTCGGTGTCCCAAAGCGCCGACATTGACGCTGACTATGTTCATGCGGCCAAGACGGCAATGCGTGCCATCGCGGATAACATTTACCTGGCAGAAATGGTGAATGGTGCCAGGTCTACCGATTTCCCGATAACTCAACTTGCAGTCGTCGTCCTACACCAAATTGGTGTTTCTGGAAGCCTTGGAGTGAGCGGCTTAAAAGTCCCAAACGGGTATCGCCGCCGCACGGTCAGAAGAATGATGAACACTCTTGAAAAAGTTGGCTTAATAACCTTGTCACGCGTTGATAGGAGGATCTTCTTTAACGAGCCAATATACGAACCGAGCGACGAGTTGAAGTTGCTATTTGAGCGCGCCCGTTGGGTGCCGCGACGTGAATGGATCGAGCGTGAAGCCCTGGATGAATCACTGGAGCAGCTCAGGCTTGACCAGTTCCTAGTGGAATTCGAATATCGTCGACGTAGAGATAAGTCACAAAACCTCCGACGGCTATCCCCAGTGCGAGACCGCTTGATTGCGCGAGAAAGGGCCGCCATAAGGCGTAGCTACCTCGAGTGGGAACTGCGTTCAGCTGCGCCCGAAGTTGCTCAGGGTGGCGATGATTCAAGGCTGGAGATGGTGGCTGGCCTTAAAGAAGGAAGCCGATGGGCCCGATTTCGGCAAGGATTTAGGCGTCCGAAATCCAGGGCGGTCTCCCTCTCATTCGATATCGGTGCTGGGATAAATTCCGCCACCTCGGATGTTGACTATGTGCTCAACCTGATGGGTCCGCCTCCGGAATCCCAGAAATCGAACAACGTGCCTCTTCCGCAACTTCCTGTCGGAGCGCGCTGAATGGTAGCTCAGAAGCGTGCCGCCGAGTGGGAGTCGCTCGATCCGTGGGAGAAAGCCGCGCAGTGGGAGGCTTCCAGCCCTGAGATTTCTGCGGAGGTCATGAACCTTGCTCGCCAGCGCGCTGAACATCAAATGCGCTTGGAAGAGAAGCGGGTTGATCATGAGCAACGCATGGATATTCGAAGGTGGGCCGCCCAACTCATAACGATCGGCCTCGGAACCCTCAATACCGTGCTGCTTGTTGTCCTCGCCTGGCATTACGCGGATAGCGGCCAGATTTGGCCCGGGCTGGCGATGTTTGGTGCGGGTTCGGGTCTGACTGCTGGTGCATATGCTGTCGGTAGATCGATCGGTGGTCCCAGGGAACGGGTAGCCCAAAGCAGCGGCCTGTAGCGGAGGCAACGTGTCCGCCGTAGTGCCCGAGCCTCTGGCTGCCGCGCCAGTCCAAGACCGCACTGGCTTGCCCTCGGGTACTTTGCTGCTGTTCGTGCCGATCATCCGGTCGCCTCGCGTGCCCGCCACGTGCCCGCCACGCCGGGAAGCCACGGACAACAGCGGAGCGTCGCGGATGCGGCGACAAGGAGCGGGAGGCGCTGACCTTGATCAATGTGGGTGCCCGAGCGAGTTCCCAAGCTGACCGTACGGGTGAGGGCCCTCATGCCTCCGGCCTGGTTGGCTGTCGACAGCAGCGGTGACAGCAACCAGGCCGGACATGGGGAGCCATGGAAGGCAGGTGACGGACCCGTGCCCGAGGTCAGAGACGTATGCGGACCCTGCCGGACGGGGCGCGCAGAGCTTACAAGCGAGGGGTCGCAGGTTCGAAACCTGCCGCGCCCACACTCTGACCAGCACGCGAACAGGGCACCGGATGCCCGGTGCCCTGCGTCGTCTCAGTTTCAGTCTCAGTTAGTCGTCTGTCGTCTCATTCGGCTCCCAGAGCAGCCCGGCCACCTGGTCGGCGATGCCGGACACGACGCCCGGTGCCAGGTGCTGATAGCGGGTCGTCATCGCCATCTGAGACCAGCCCATCACCTCCATCACCGCACGGGTCGGTACGCCACGATTCGTGATCCGCTCGCGGTTCGATCGGCCTGCCGTTCGGCTGGGCGAACACCCAGCCGCCTTCCTGCCAGAGCTGCGCGGCCACCTCACGTTCCTTCTCCTGCATCGCCTTGTGCTGTTTGAGCCATCCAACAACGGCCGGGGAATGCCGACCGCACGCCGTCCGGCACGCGACTTGACGTCGACCTCCTCCAACCCGCCACCGTGGCGTTTCGGGTCAGCCACTTCTCAACCGTCCAGCGCTGGCCAGGCTTGCGGACGGCACCGCCGTCGCGTTCCCGTTCCAGCGCGCCGGTAGTTGTCAAGTCAAATTGAGACGGTTTGGTCCTGCTGGGTTGGCTGGTTGATCCAGGCCTGGTCGGGCAGTTTCGGTGCGCGTGGCCGGCGGGTGAACCGGTCCGGGTGGGCGGCGTCGAGGGCGCGTTGGCGGTGCTCGCGGATCTGCTCGGCGGTGCCGTGGTGCACCGACGCCGGGGTGTGCCAGCCGATCCCGGAATGCCGATGCTCATGGTTGTAGGCGGTGAAGAATCCGTCGCAGAACGCTCTCTGACAGCTACATCTGGGACAGTGGTAGGAACTTCGACGGTGGCCCCTACTTCCACGCGCTGACCTGGATCCCGGGACTGCCGCCGGCTTCGCATACAAGGACGTTCTGGCAGTTCGAGATCTCCGAGGAGTGACAAGCGGCCATCGAAGGGACGGACGAACGTATGCGGGAGCAACTGGAACAGCGGGTAACCGAGCTGGAGGCCGAGTTGCGGGCCGGCCAGCAGATGCTGGCCGAGGTGGAGGCCAGGCGGGCCGACATCCAGCAGACGCTACTGCGGATCACCGGCGCCATCCAGGTGCTCAACGACCTGCTGGGTGCCGGGACCGCCGCCGGGCCGGCGGCCGACGACGCCGGTCCGGCGCCGACGGCGGTGCCGGACCAACGGATACCCGAACCGCTCTGATCAGCGGCGGTCGACCGGTGCGCCGGTCGGGCGGGTCCGCCCGGCGAGCCACAGCCGGTGGGCGAACAGGCCCACGTATCCGGCGAGCACGGCGCCGAGCAGGGTGAGCGCGCCGCTGTCGGCGCCGGTGCGGGCCGCGTCGAGCAGGACGCCGAGCATCGCCGCGCCGACGATCAGCGAGACGTGGTTGGACGCCCAGAAGACCACCGGGGTCATCCGCCGCTGGTCGAGGTCGCGCATCTCGCCCCGGCGCAGCCGCAGCACCAGCCAGACGGAGATCGCCGCGGTCGCCGTCATCGGTGCCCAGACCAGCCAGGGCACCCAGCCGGCGAGGGCGAATCCGGTCAGCGCGGCGTACGCGACCGGTTGGGCGGTGACGATGGCGCGTACCGCCCGGTCGTAGCCGATGATGACCGGGACAGTGCGCTTGCCGACCTGCTCGTCGGAGCGACGGTCGCCGAGATTCATCACCATCATCCGGACGGTCTGCAACAGCGCGGTCGGGGCGAGGACGGCCAGCAGCAGGACCGGCACGGTGCCGGTCTGCAGCAGCACCGCGACCATCGGCCACAGCCCGTTGAGGATCGCCGCGACGGTAACCTCGCCCAGGCCGCGGTAATTGAACCGCCCGGGCGGCGCGGTGTAGAACCAGGCCAGCACGACGGCGGCGGTGGCGGCCAACCGGGTCGGCCAGTCCGGCATCGCGACAATCATCAACTGTGCCACGGCGGCCAGGACGAACGCGGTGCCCAGCGCCACCACCGGCGGCACCAGGCCGTCGACGAGGGCCCGGCTGCCGCCGGTCCACGGGGTGAAGTAGACGTTGGCCCGGTCGGCCGCCAGATCGAAGTACTCGTTGCAGTAGTGCGTCATCAGGTGGACAGTCCAGGCGAACAGTTGCGCCAGGACATACCACCCGAGGTGCAGCGGATAGCCCTGGTGCACCGAGACCGCCACCGCGAGCCCCACCGGGAGCAGGTTGTAGAGCAGGAAACGCAGCCGGGCCAGCCGGATGAACCCGCGCCAGTCGGTCCGGCCGGTCTGGTCGGCGCGTTCCCCGACCGGCGGGTCGGTGATCGGTCGGCTCGTCACAGTCATCGTCGGGCACGCCTTCTGTAGTCGGGTCGTCACCCGATCCTGGTGGAGAAGTGTTACCGGACGGGACCAATGGATGTAGACCCTGGTAAATGTCCCAGGTTGCAGCCCGACGTGGCGGTCGGCGAGGTACGTTCGGCGCAACGGCCACTGTGGGCGACGAGCGGGCGGCGGCGACGTCGATCCACGTTCCGGCTGTGAGTCTGCCTCCGGTACCTGGTCATGGAAGAGCGGGACGACGACCCTGACGGCGGGCCGTCGCAGACCGGACAGGACCCGACCCCGGCAGCCCTCGGCCGACCCACCGGCTTCGGCCAGCCCGGTGCCGCAGTGGACGCTGATCCTGCAGGAGCCGGACTGGGCGGACATGCACGGGGTGGATGCGGGTTCGCCGAGCAACACCGGCACCGCGACGTTCGTTCGTTCCTGAGTCGACGGCGTCCGGCTTACGGCACCAGGTGGATGCGGACGCGGCGGGCGGCGACCGCGGCGTCCTGCAGTACGGCGAGCCGTGGCTCGGGGCAGTCCAGCAGGTGCGGGTGGCGCAGCGGCAGCAACGGTGCCAGCCGCCGGTCGGCGAGGACCGCGTCGACCATCAACCGGTCGCCGCCGCAGACCAGTGCGCCGATCGGCTTCTCGGCACCGGCGGGACCGTACGGCAGCAGCACCCGGACCACGACGTCGGCGGCCCGGCCGGCCGCCGCCGTCGCCTGGTTGTCGCGCCGCCGGGCGTACCGCTGCTGTGACTGCCCGCCGGCGGCGGTGCGTCCCTGCACGTAGTGCCGCTCCACCTTGGACACGATGACGGCGGTGCCGTCGACGACACCGACCGCCACCGCGCCCTTACGGGCCAGCAGCAGACCGATGCGTGGCGGCCGGATCAGCGCGGTGAGCAGACCGTCGACGTCGCTGACCCCGTCGACGCCGGGCGGCGGATGCAGCGTCGCCGTGTCGCCGTTGCTGGCCCCGGTCAGGGTCAGCCCGTCCTCGGTCGCGCCGTCGTGCCGGCCGTAGAAGCCGTCCAGCCAGCCCCGCAGACGCTCCGGGGAGATCTCCACCCACCGACCACCGCCGGCCGCCGGCCGCGCGCCGCGCATGTGCTCAGTTCCCCGGTACGGCGGGCGAGCCGGCCAGCTCGCGACCACGCCCGATCAACTGCTCCAGCCGCTCGGTGAGCCGGTCTACGTCCGGCCGGCCGGCCCGGTCGGCGGCGACGATGTCGGCAAGCAGGTCGGTGTAGTCCATGGTGAGTCGACGGTACCGCCGGACGAAGTCACCTCGCTCGCCGGTGCCGTCGGCCGCGTCTCGTTTGTCGCCGACCGCACCTCGTTGCACCTGCGCGTACCGGCGGTCCAGGTCGATGATCTGCTGGCCGAGCACGGCTGCGGCGGCCGACAACCGGCTGCGGCTGTCCGCCAACTGCTGCCGGCGGGCCCGCCGCCGGTCGGCGAGCCGCCCGGCCCGCCGGGCGGCCAGCCAGATGCTCGCCGCGCCGACGCCGACCGCCGCGACCGCGGCGGCCGCGACCAGGTAGCGCGGCAGCGACGGGCTGATGGTGCGGGCACCGTCGGGAACGATGTCGGCCCGTACCAGCAGGTCGTAGTTGACCACGATTACCTTGACCGCCTCGACCGGCTCGTCGGGGAACTGGTCGGCACCCCGGCCGATGGTCGTCTCGGCGACCGCCGCCCGGCCGAAGTTCGCGTCGTCGCGGCCGGGCAGCCAGGCGCAGCCGTACGTGTCGTAGCCCTCGTCGTCGACCTCCCGGCTCAACGCCAGCACCAGCGTCCCGTCCGCCGCCCGTTCCGTCGCCCGGCAGCCGTCACGTAGATCGGCGCCAGGCTCCAGGAAGAGCACGACCAGTCGCCGGTTGCCGATCGCCTGCTCGGCCGCCGGCTCGTCGAGCTCCACCCCGGGGGCGGCGTACACCGAGGAGGCGCGGACGTCGCGGGCGATCGGGCCGTCCAGGACACCACCGGACCACAACGCCCAGCCGGCCAGCGCCAGGCAGGCCAGCGTGGCCAGGCCGAACGGCGTACCGATGAACCGCGTCAGCCGGCTCATCCGAGCCTGCTCCGCAGGTAGACGTCCGGGCGGTAACCGTCGAAGCCCAGCAGCCGGGCGGCGCCGTCCAACTCGTCCTCCGCCTCGTCGAGCAGGGTGTGCACGTGCCGGTCGGGCAGGTCGTCGTCGAGCGCGGCGCGGGCCGCCCCCAGCCTGCCGATGCCTCTGGTCAGCGGTGCGTCGCTGGCACCGCCGGGCACCGCGGAGATCTCCACGGCCAGCGCGGTCAACCCGGCCAGCCGGGCCGGGACGGTGCTGTGGCCACGCACGCTGCGCCGCTGCCCGGCCGGGTTGCCGGCGCGCAGCACCGACCGCACCGACAGCACGAGGAACAGCATCACGCAGCCGGCGAACAGCCACGGCAGCGCCGGCAACGCCACCCGGAGCGGATCCACCGGCTGGTACGGCAACGGCCGGTCGAACAGTCCGGCGTACCGCACGTCGGTGACCCGGCTCAGGTACGCGTCGAGCACGTTGGTCTGCGGGTAGTCGTAGCGGCTCAGCCGGTCGCTGAACTGGCCGTAGAAGCTGGCCGCGGCCACCTCGGCGAACTCGTTGGCGGCCGGTCCGTGGTACTCGACCCAGTTGCCGATCTGCACCACGACCGGGTCGCCGGGGAAGACCTCGGCCAGCGCCGGGCCGTAGTTCGGCACCGGCTCGCCGAACGGCTGCCGGGGTAGGGCGACGTAGCGCACCGTGCCGTCGGGGAAGGCGTCCGCCGCGCCCGGTCGCGGCGCGTCGGCCAGGGTCGCGCCGTCGGCGACGTGCCGTCCGGCGGTACGCAGGTCGCCGACGACCACGTCGAGCTCCGCCGGGGTCGGGTCCCGCCAGGCGAACCCTTCCTCGTCCGGCGGCTCGGGCTGGTCGGTGAGCGCGGCGATCAGGACCGTCAGCAGGCCGGTGACGTCGCCGGTGGCGAACTGCCCGCGCCAGCTGTCCAGATCGGTGGAGTACGCCTGGTAGAAGCCGCCGCTGACCTGGGTGCCGATGATCCGTACGGTGGCGTTGTCGACCTCGCGGACCCGGTCGCGTTCCGCTTCGTCCAGGCCGGGCGGGGCGACCAGGATTCGTACGTCGGCGTCGCCGATGACGGCGGCCACCCGGTCGTCGTCCCAGTCGGCGACCGCCCCCGGAAGGCGGACCACCGGGTCGGCCGCGACCAGCGCGGTCATCTCGTCGACCGACGGCACGCTGGCGTCGCTCAACTCGCCAGCGCTGCCCTCGGCGATCGTCGCGCGGGCCGGCGACTGTCCGTAGCTGACGTCGATGTCCTGCCGCTGCGCCAGCAGAAAGACCACCAGGACGGCGACGGCCGCCGTCAGAGCTCCCCAGCGCACCACCTCGATGCCGACGGCGCGTCTCACGCCGGACGCTCCGGTCCGGCGGCGGTACGCCACAGCTCGTCGGCGCGCCGGGCGTACTCGGTCGCGGCGCGGGCCGCCGCCGGCCCACCCCGGTCGGCGGCGAGGGTCTGCGCCCGGGTGAGCAGCTGCTCCGCCTCGGCGACCCTCCGGGGCGCGGCGTCGCGGCTGACCGTGGCGGCGTCGATCGCGGACCTCGCCGTCGACCAGGAGACGCGCCGGGCGTGCTGGTGCGCCCGACGTCGGGGCAGTGTCGCCGTGACGTATCCGGCGGCCACCAGCACGGCAGCCCCGACCGGCCACACCAGCCAGGACCATGCCATGGTCGACCCACCCCCATGATCGAATCGTCGGACCGCCGCCGATTCTGCCCGACCGGTGCCAGTTGCCCGATCACGGTGCGGCCCAGCTCAGCGGTGCCCGGTGAGCGACGACACACCCGGTGGGCCGGCGAACGGCTCAGGCCGGCCCGTCGAGGACGGTGCGGGCCCGTACCAGCCGTCGGGCCAGCTCAGCCGGCAGTTGCGGGTACCGACGGCCCAGATCGACCCGCAGCTCCAACTGCTGCGACCAGAGCACCGCCCGGCCCTGTTCCAGAATGGCCACCGTTTCGTCGAGGGCTGCCCCGTCGGTCGCCGCCTCGTCGGCCACTGCCTCGTCGGGGGCCGGAAGAGCCGAATGCAGCAGGCAGGCCGCCGCTTCGCCGGTGAGATCGGACCATCGGGACAGCTGGTGCCGGCGGTCGTCGTCGCTGCCGCCGCGCCAGGCCAGCAGCGGCAGCAGACCTACCGCCGCCCGGTATCCGTCGGCCGCCACCGCCCAATCGCCCTCGGCCGCCGCTGACTGACCCCACCGCCAGGCGGCGTCGATCCGGTCGGACAGCGTCGAGCTGGGTAGTCCCGCGGCCGTCCGCCACAGGTCGACGGCCCGGTCCCGGTCCGGTGGACGGCGATGTACGGCGTACCGCGCGGCCAGCGCGCTGCCCAGCACCGCCAACCGCAGCGCGTGGCTCGGGCCCTCCACCGTGGTACGGGCGAGTGCCTCGGACACCGCCGTGACGCTCGCCCGGAGGTCTGCCTGGTCGCCGCCCTGCTCGTAGCGCGCCAGGTGGGCGGTGCCGAGGGTGGTGAGCGCGGCGAGCCGACGCGGATCGTCCACCGCGAACCCGCGTACCGCCTCCGCCGCGCAGGTGACGGCGGCGGTGAGATCCTGTGGCTCGCCGAACCGCTCGGCCCGTCGGCGGTACGCGGTGCTGAGGTTGTTGAGCCAGCCGGCCCGCTCCCGGTCCGTGCCGGGGGCGCGATCGACGGCGGCCCGCTGCAGCGAGATCGAGCGGTCGACGTCGGCCCGGGCGCCCAGCCGCTCGTGGCGGGCGAGCAGCAGGGAGCCGAGGGCCGCGTCGAGACTGGGCCGTGTCGGGTGTGCCTCGTCCAGCTGGCCGTGCGCCCGCTCGGCGAGGCGGACCGCCGTGCCGAGGTCGTCGAGCGCACCGCTGCGGGCGAACCGGGCCGCCCGGAACCCCGCGAGGTTGATCAGCATGCCGACGCTGTCCGGGGTGTCGGGTCCAGCGGCCGACAGGGCCGCCTCGGTCGCGGCGATCGCGGCGTCCAGGTCGGTGTCGCGACCGTGCCGGGCGAAGCGGCTCTGCCAGGCGGACGCCCGGTTGGCCAGCAGCCGTCCCCGCTGCGGGCTGGCGGCCGGCAACACGGCGGATGCCTCGTCGAGGATTCGTACCGCGGCGTCGAGATCGTCGTCCGAACCGGCGCGTTCGGCTCTGGCGCGCAGCGCGATACCGAGGTTGACCAGCACCGCTGGCCGCTCCCGGTGGCCGGCGGGCACCAACCGTCCGGCCTGCCGGCCGCAGCGGATCGCTTCGTCGAGGTCGGCGGTCGCGTCGCTGCCGCGGAACCGGGCCCACCGCGACGCGGCCAGGTTGGTCAGGTAGCTCCACCGGCCCGGGTCGCCGGCCGGTGCGGTACGCAACGCCGCCGCACCGCGTTCGACGGCTTCGTCCAGGTCGGCGGTCGACCCGGTGCGTTCGTACCGCAGACGCAGGATCACCCCGAGCTGGTCGAGCAGACTCGCCATGGGGCCTTCGGCGTTGTCCACCGCGGTCCGGGCATGGTGGTGCGCCCCGGTCAGGTCGTCGTCGTCGCCGGTGATCTCGTACCGGCGGCGCAGCGCGGTCGCCAGGTGCAGCCGGGCCAGCGCGTGCAGGGCGACGCCATCGGGCTCCACGACCCGCAGTGCCGCCTGCCCGCACCGGACCGCCTCGTCGAGGTCGGCCAGGTCACCGGTGTACTCGAATCCGTACAGCAGGGCTGCCCCGCGGAGCAGGTGCAACGGTCCGGTCTGCGGATCCTGTGCCCTGACCAGCGCCAGCGCGGAGCCGGCCAGCCCGGCGGCGGTCCGGAACCGTCGTGGATCACCGGTCCGCAGGGCCCGGTCGAACTCCCGGGCCGATTGGGTGCTCAACAGCTTTACCCGGATGCCCACGACCACCACCTATCGACGTCGGATCACCGCACTGTTACCTGTGACGGACGGCACGCCGCCGGCCGATGGGGGAAAATGCGTCGGCGGCGTGAGTTGAGACGTTTTAGCCTGGGCGGGTGCCGCCGCTGATCCCGCACCCAGATCCGGGCATTCCTGACATCCGGGGGCCGGTGCGCTACCTGTGGTGGCTGGTGCGCCGCCAACCGTGGCGGGTGCTGCGCGGCGCCGGGCTGAGTACGGCGTGGATGGTCGGCCTGGCCGGCCGGCCGTACCTGGTGGCCCGGGCGATCGACGACGGACTGCGCCCCGGCCGGTGGGTCGTACTGGCGTGGTGGGTCGGTGCCGTCCTGGCCGCCGGGGTGCTGATCTCCGTGGTCGGGGTGTTTCGGCACCGCACGATGACCTACATCCGCGAGGACGCCACCGCCCGGTCCGCCGGGGTGCTGTCGCGGCAGTTGGCGCGCATCGGCGCGGTCCTGCCGAGCCGGCTCGCCACCGGCGAGGTGGCCACCGTCGGCGGCACCGACATCACCCACACCTCGCACGTGCTCACCCTGACCGGGCCGGGCGTCGGTGCGGTACTGGCGTACCTGGTGGTCGCGGTCCTGCTCTGGACGGTCTCGCCGGTGCTCGCGGCGGTCATCCTGATCGGCGTGCCGGTGGTCGCGGCGCTGCTCGGCCCGCTGCTGCGCCGGTTGGACCGGGCCGAGCAGATTTACCGGCGGGAACAGGGCCAACTCACCGCCCGGGCCGGTGACATCGTCGCCGGGCTGCGGGTGCTGGCCGGGGTCGGCGGTCGGTCCCTGTTCGCCGACCGCTACGTCGCCCACTCGCAGCGGCTGCGTGGGCACGGCTACCGGGTCGCGGCGGTGAACAGCTGGATCGAGGCGCTCACCGTCACCGTCCCCGGGCTGTTCCTCGCCGCCGTGGTGTGGCTCTCCGCCCGGATGGCGGTCGCCGACGAGATCACCGTCGGTGAGCTGGTCGCCGTCTACGGGTACGTCGCCGCGCTGACCGTCCCGGTCTGGTTCCTGCAGGAGGGCAGCTACCAGTTCATCCGGGGCCGGGTCGCGGCCCGCCGGATCGTGGCCCTGCTGCGGCTCACCCCCGATCCGGTGACCGACCTGGCGGCGCGGCACACCGCCGCCGCCCCGCCGCGGCCGGCCGACCTGCACGACCCCGACAGTGGGTTGACCGTGCCGGCCGGACGGATGATCGGGGTGGCGGCCGACGACCCGGGCGACGGGCAGGCCCTGGCCGACCGGCTGGGCCGGTTCCGCCGGTCCGGGGTGACCTGGGGCGCGGTGCCGCTGGGCGCGGTCGCGCTCGACGAGGTACGGGCCCGGATCCTGGTCGCCGACCACGATGCGTACCTGTTCGCCGGCACGCTGCGGCAGATCCTGCAGGGTGCGCGGGTGGACGAGCCGGGCGCGGCCGGCGACCGACGGGTCCGGGCGGCGGTCCGGGTCGCGTCCGCCGACGACGTGGTGACGTCGCTGCCGGACGGCCTGGCGACCCCGATCGGCAGTCGCGCCCGTACCCTCTCCGGCGGCCAGCGCCAGCGGGTCCGGCTGGCCCGGGCGCTGCTGGTGGAACCGGAGGTGCTGATCCTGATCGAGCCGACCTCGGCGGTCGACGCGCACACCGAGGCACGGGTCGCCGACCGGCTGCGCACCGCGCGGGCCGGCCGGACCACGGTGCTGGTGACCACGTCCCCGCTGCTGCTCGCGGCCACCGACACGGTGGCGTACCTGCGCGGCGGCCGGGTCGTCGGGATCGGCGGCCACGCGGAGCTGCTGGCCGGCGATCCGGGCTACCGGGCACTGGTCGCCCGGGGCGGTGAGTTGGCCGACGCGGCCGGACCGACCGTGGGGCAGAACGCGGGCCCCGGCGGCGGGTCGACGCCCGTGCCGGGTCAGCCGTGAGCGCGACCGGGCCGGCGGGCGCGCCGGCCACAACTGGGCCGTCAGCTGCAAATGGATCGCCGTCCGGCCGGCTGCCGGTGGCCGATCCGCGCACCGTCCGGCGGGCCACCGGTGAACTGCTCGGCCAGCAACGCTGGGTGGTCGCCGGCATCCTGGTGCTGCACGTCGGCGCGGCCCTGGCCGGCCTGGCCGGGCCATGGCTGCTCGGCCGGATCGTCGACGTGGTCACCGTCGGCGCGTCGGTGGCCGCCGTCGATCGGTTGGCGGCGGCCCTGGTCGGCTTCGTCCTGCTGCAGGGGCTGCTCACCCGCTTCGCCCGGTACGTCGGGCTGCGCTTCGGTGAACGGGCGGTCGCCCGGCTCCGCGAGGACTTCGTGCACCGCGTCCTCGGGCTACCGGTGTCGGTGGTCGAACGGGCCGGCACCGGCGACCTCGCCACCCGCAGCTCCAGCGACGTCGCCACGGTCGGCACGATGGTCCGCGATGTGGTGCCGGTGGTGGTGATCGCCACCGCGCAGCTGGTCCTGCTGTTCGGCGCGGTGTTCTGGCTGCATCCGCTGCTGGGTCTGGCCGGCCTGATCGGCCTGCCGTCGGTCGTGGCGGTGACCCGGTGGTATCTACGCCGGGCCCGGCCGGCCTACCTGACCGAGGGCGCGGCGATGGCCGCGTTGACCGACACGTTGACCACCACCGCCGACGGTGCCCGCACGGTGGAGGCGCTGCGGCTGGGCGACGAGCGGATCCGCGCCGCCCGAACCCGCATCGCCGACCTGTGGGCCGCCCGGCGGGCCACCCTCGCCCTGCGTTCGGTGTACTTCCCGGTGGCCGAAGCCAGTGTCGCGCTGCCGATCGGTGCCGCGTTGCTGGTCGGCGGGCTGCTGCTGCACCGGGAGACCGTCACCCTCGGCGCGGTGGTCGCCGCCGCGCTCTACCTGCAGCAGGCCGTCGATCCGTTGGACACCATCCTGCAGTGGATCGAACAGGCCCAGCGAGGGCTGGCGTCGTACGCCCGGGTGCTCGGCGTCGGGCAGGTGCCGCCGGAGCCGCGCGGCCGGGGTGCCACTCCGGCCGGCCGCGAAATGCGGGTGACCGGTCTGACCTTCGGCTACGGCGGCGGCGTCGACGTGCTGTGCGGTATCGACCTGGTGGTGGCCGCCGGGCAGCGGCTGGCGATCGTCGGCCCGTCCGGGGCCGGCAAGTCCACTCTGGCCCGACTGATCGCCGGCATCGAGGTGCCCCGCGACGGCGTGGCGCGTCTCGGTGGCTGCCCGGTGACCGACCTCGACCCGGCGCAGCGGCGCCGCCGGATCGCCCTGGTCACCCAGGAGCACCACGTCTTCATCGGCACGCTGCGCGACAACCTGCGGTTCGCCGCCCCCGAGGCGTCCGACGAGGCGTTGCGGTCCGCGTTGGTCACCGTCGGTGCCGACTGGTACGCCGAGCTGCCCGACGGCCTGGACACGGCGCTCGGTGACGGCGCGCTCGACCTGTCGGCCGCGCACGCCCAGCAGGTGGCGCTCGCCCGGCTGGTGCTCGCCGACCCGGACATCCTGATCCTGGACGAGGCGACCGCCGCCCTGGATCCGACCACCGCCCGCCGGACCGAGCAGGCGTTGGCGGCGGTGCTGGCCGGGCGGACCGTCATCGCCATCGCGCACCGGTTGAACTCGGCCCACGACGCCGACCGGGTGGCGGTGCTGGACCAGGGCCGGATCACCGAGCAGGGCAGCCACGACGAGTTGATCGCCGCCGACGGCGCGTACGCCGCGCTGTGGCGCTCCTGGCACGGCTGACCGCCTCCGGCGGTACCAGTCGGATCACCCGTACCATCGGCGCAGGTGCCGACGGCGAAGGAGTGGCTGTGCTGGTGGTGCAGGGGCTGCTCGGCCCCGCCGGTCGGCTCGCCGTCTGGGCCGAGGACTCGACGTTGCCGTCGGCGCCGCCCCGGCGGCCGGGGCGGCCGCCGCGCCGCCGACCGCACCCGTTCGCCGCCGGACACGAGACCCTGGTCGCCGCGCTGAGCCCTCTGCTCGGGCCGGTGGCGGTCAAGGCGGTCACCGGCAGTACGGCGGTCCGGCTGCCGACCGTCGCCGGCGCTCCGGTCGAGTCACCGGAGCTGGTCCGTACCCAGTCCGACGCGCCGACCACCGGGCTGGCCCGCGACGGCGGCCACGCCGACTGGCTGGTGTCCACCCTGGAGTTCGACGCGGACGAGGCGTTGCCGGTGCTCTGCACCCTGCACGACGTCGATCCGGCAGCCGACGCCGCACCCGGCGACGGAATGCCGGGTGGGCTGGTGATCGGCGCCGGGGTGCGCCACCTGGCGCTGCTCGCCGGGTTCGCCGCCGAACTGGTCGCCCGGGGCCGGGTGCTGCCCGCCGTCCGGCCCGGCCCGGCACCCGGGTCGGCCACCGCCTGCTGGCTGCCGCTGCTGACCGGTGCCGACCAGCGGTGGGCCCGGTCGCTGGCGTTGGCCACCCCGGCGGCGGCGCTGGCCGCCGGGGCGCCCGGCACCGGACACCGGCCTGTCGCCGAGGCGCTGGACGCGCTGACCGACGCCGCCGCCCGCGCCGCGCTGCAGGGCGTACGGCTGGCCGAGGGCCGGGCCCGGTCCGGGCCGTTGGCCGCCCGCGACGCCTGGCTGACCGCGTTGACCGGCCCCCGGCGGGACTTCACCGCCCCGGTCGCTGCGCTTCACACGCTCGCCGCCGAGCTGGAGCACTGGCAGCGGGACGCGGCCGGCGGCCCGGTGCGGGCCCTGTTCCGGCTGCGCGAACCCGAACGCGACCCCGATCCCGCCACCGACGATGACGGCACCGACGGTGACGCCACTGACGGTGATGGCACCGTCGGATGGCGGTTGGAGTTCGCGGTGCAGGCCACCGCCGAGCCGAGCCTGCTGGTCGACGCCGCTGCGATCTGGCGCGGCGGCCGGCAGCTCCAGCCGCTCACCCGGCACACCGCCGACCCGCAGGAGACGCTGCTGGCCGAGCTCGGCCGGGCCAGCCGGCTGTGGCCGGCGATCGACGACGCGCTGCGCACCGCCACCCCCGACGGGGTGGACCTGGACGTCGTCGCCGCCCACCGGTTCCTGCGCGACGGCGCGCCGGCCCTGCACGCCGCCGGGTTCGGTGTCCTGCTGCCGTCGTGGTGGCGGCGGCCCACCGCCCGACTCGGTGCCCGGCTGCGGGCGAGTAGCCGTACCGCCCCGGGCACCGTCGCCGGCAACCGCGACTTCGGCACGTCCGCCCTGGTCGACTACCGCTGGGAGGTCGCCCTCGGCGACCAGCCGCTGACCGAGCAGGAGCTGCGGGACCTCGCCCGAACCAAGACCCCGCTGGTGCGGCTGCGCGGCGAATGGGTCGAGGTCGACCCGACCCGGCTCGCCGCCGGACTGAAGCTGCTGCGCTCCGGCGGTGAGCTCACCGTTACCGACCTGCTGCGGGTCGCCCTCGACGCCGACGACGACGCGTTGCCGCTGCCGGTGCTCGGCATCGACGCCACCGGGGCGCTCGGTGACCTGCTCAGCGGTGAGGTGGAGCGCCGGCTCGCCCCGGTGGCCGAACCGGCCGGCTTCCAGGGGCGGCTGCGTCCGTACCAGCGGCGGGGTCTGGCCTGGCTGCGGTTCCTGGACTCGCTGGGGCTCGGCGGGGTGCTCGCCGACGACATGGGGCTCGGCAAGACCGTACAGCTGCTGGCGTTGCTCGCCGCCGACGCACCCGACGCCGGACCGACCCTCCTGGTCTGTCCGATGTCACTGGTCGGCAACTGGCAGCGGGAAGCGGCCCGGTTCGTGCCCGATTTGGCGGTGCACGTGCACCACGGCGCCGACCGGCCACGGGGCGCGGAATTCGCCGCTGCGGTGGCCGGCGCCCGGCTGGTGGTCACCACCTACGCGGTGGCCGCCCGGGACACCGCCGACCTAGCCGGGGTCGGCTGGCACCGGATCATGGTCGACGAGGCGCAGGCGATCAAGAACGCGGCGACCCGGCAGGCCACCGCGGTCCGGTCACTGCCCGCCCGGCACCGGATCGCGATCACCGGTACGCCGGTGGAGAACCGTCTCGCCGACCTGTGGTCGATCATGGAGTTCGCGAATCCGGGCCTGCTCGGCGGCGCGGCCAGTTTCCGCCGCCGGTACGCCGAACCGGTCGAACGCCACGGCGACGCCGAGGCCGCCGGGCGGCTGCGCCGGATCACCGGCCCGTTCGTGCTGCGCCGGCTCAAGACCGACACCGCGATCATCTCCGACCTGCCGGCGAAGCTGGAGATGGAGGTGCTGTGCCACCTCACCGCCGAACAGGCGTCGCTCTACCAGGCCGTGGTCGACGACATGATGGGTCGGATCGAGTCCAGCGACGGCGTCGAGCGGCGCGGCCTGGTGCTGGCCACCATGACCAAGCTCAAGCAGATCTGCAACCATCCGGCGCAGTTCCTGCGCGACGGTTCGCACCTGGCCGGGCGCTCCGGCAAGCTGGCCCGGCTCACCGGAATCCTCGACGAGGTGTTGGCGGCGGGGGAGAAGGCGCTGCTGTTCACCCAGTACGCCGAGTTCGGCGCGATGCTGCGCGGGTACCTGTCGGCGTACACCGGTCGGGAGGTGCTGTTCCTGCACGGCGGTCTGGCCAAGGCCGAGCGCGACGACCTGGTGGCCCGGTTCCAGGCCGGCCACGGCGACGGCGACGGGCGGCCCGGGCCGCCGCTGTTCGTCCTGTCGTTGAAGGCCGGCGGCACCGGGCTGACCTTGACCGCCGCCAACCATGTGGTGCATGTGGACCGGTGGTGGAACCCGGCGGTGGAGGACCAGGCCACCGACCGGGCGTTCCGGATCGGCCAGCGGCGGGCGGTGCAGGTCCGCAAGTTCGTCTGCGCCGGCACGTTGGAGGAGAAGATCGCGGCGATGGTGGCGGACAAGCGTGGCCTCGCCGCGACCGTCGTCGGTAGCGGTGAGCAGTGGCTGACCGAGTTGTCGACCGCGCAGCTGCGGGAGCTGTTCACGTTGGAGGCCGGGACGGTGGTCGAATGAACCGGTTCGAAGACTACGGGCGGCCCCGGCGGGTCGACGGTGGTCTGCGCGCCCGCAGTGCCCGGGGCGCGATCGGACATTCCTGGTGGTCGCGCCGCTTCGTCGACGTGCTGGAGTCGTTCGCGTTGGGCACCCGGCTGACCCGGGGCCGCTCCTACGCCCGGGCCGGGCAGGTGCTCGCCCTGACCGTGGCGCCTGGCGTGGTGACCGCCCAGGTACAGGGTTCCCGGCCCCGGCCGTACCAGGCGCGGATCGGGCTGCGGCGCTACGGCGACGCGGTGTGGCGGCGGATCGAAGGCACCCTGGCCGGCCAGGCGCTGTACAGCGCCCGGCTGCTCGCCGGCGACCTGCCGCCGGAGCTGGAGCAGGTGTTCGCCGCCGCCGGGGCACCCCTGTTCCCGGCCGGGGTTGACGAGCTGGCGATGAGTTGCAGCTGTCCCGACGCGGCGGTGCCGTGCAAGCATCTGGCCGCCACCTGCTATCTGCTCGCCGAGGAGTTCGACACCGACCCGTTCCAGATCCTGCACTGGCGGGGTCGGGACCGGGCCACTCTGCTGCGTCAGCTGCGGCTCGCCCGTGGCGGTGACGACGGGGCGTCCGCCCGTGGTGGCGGCGGGGCGCTGTCCGTCGACGCTGCCCCACCGTCCGCCGACTCCGGTTCGCCGCCGGTGACGTCCCCGGTCGGTGCCGGCCCCGCGCTGGCCGGCCGGTCCGAACCCGTCGCCGCGTCGGACGCCGGATTCTGGCGTGCTCCGGTGCCGCTGCCGGACCGCGAGCCGGTCCTGCCGGCCCGCGCCGACCTGCTGCTGCGCCAGCTCGGCGCGCCGTCACCGGCGATCGGCGGCCCAGGCCTGGCGACCGTGCTGGGCCGGGCCTACCTACGGTTCGCCGAACCCGCGCCGGCCGACGACTGACTCGGCTACCAGCGGCGGGCCCGCAGCGCGAGGAGACCGGCGGCGGTGAGTGCCACCGTGCAGATCGACGCGGCGATCCAGCCGCCGAACAGGGCGAGCAGCGGCACCACCGCCCAGAGCAGCACACTGGCGATGATCGCCGCCCGGTTCCGCCGGTTGGCGGCCTGATCGCCCAGGCGGGCGACGAAGTCCGGATCGGTCGTCCGCAGATGGCGGGCGATCTGGTCGAACCGGCGTTGATCCTCCCTGCTGAGCATGGCGTGCCTTCCCTCCGAACGTCCCGACGGCCGTGCCGTGGTGGCGAGGCGTGGTAACGCAAATCCGTACCGAACGATGCGTACCGAACGGTCATCGGGGCATTACCCAATCGTCCGCCGCTCACGCAGCCCGGTTCCGCAGCTTGCGCCTCAACCGGCAAACAGGACGGCCGCCGGCCCGGAACCTGACGGTCCCGGGCCGGCGGCAGCCGGGAAGATCCGCCTACCCGGGTGAGCACCCGGGCCGGTGGAGTCACCCACAGGTGACCGCTGGGAAGGTCACAACGCCCGGCGCAGGGTGGACGTCTGCCGGGGGACGAAAACCGCGGCCGCCGGAGCGAGCGGGACGGTGAGCGGTACGGCGCCCGGCAGCGGCCCGACCGGCGCGCTGCGGGGCTGCGGCAGCCGTGGTGGCGCGGCGGCGGTTTCCCGGGCGTCGACGATGATCCGCTGTACGGCGTACGAGTCAGGTAGCCGCCAGCCGACCTCGTCCGGATCGACCGCCCAGCGGACCGGCCCCTGCGGCAGCACGGTCGGTGGGGCGGGAATCCAGGAACCCGGCCCGTGCCGGATGACGTCCAGCGATTCGGCCAGCTCCGGGCGCAGCGCGTCACCCGGGCGTACCAGGAACATCCACCGTCCGGTGGGGGTGACCGCGACCGGCCCGCGTAGCTGGCCCCGGCCGGGCGCCGCAGCCCCGCCGCGCAGCCGCAGCGTGCACAGCGTCCGCAGGCCGAGCCGGGCTGGTACGTCGAGTACGTCGAACGCCTGTCCGGTGGCGAGCAGGACGGTGTGCGGCTGCTGGCGCCACCACGAGCCGACCTGGTCGCGCTGGTCGCTGGCGTCCCGTTCCCAGTGCTGCAACGCCGGGTGGCAGCCCGTGGTGGGACAGCCGGGGCGGTCGCACCGGAAGCGCCCCTGGTGCAGGTACGCCCCTGGCGTCACCGGCCAGCCGTGTCGGGCGTAGCGCAGCGCGCCGCGGCGTAGCCGCAGGCGGACGAAAGGCGGTTGGACCGTCCACCGCATGATCGAGATTCCTCCAAGACATCTGGGTGCCGGCCGGACCACTCGCCGGGTCCGGTCGGTCGGATCAGGGCAGCCGGAACCGGCGTCGCCGGGGCGGGTGCGCCCCGGCGACACGCCGGAACTTTTCGGCTGCCAACCCTTTGCAAGTTGCATCGAAAACTACGACCATCTGTGATGGACCTAACGCACTGCCTGTGCGATGAGCACGGTCAGTGGTCCCGGTGTCCGGGGGGATGCCGCATCGACCAGCACGTTTACCGGCTATGTGGTGCCCGGCACCGCGAGGGGGAACATGAGCGTGGAGGAGTTACCCATCGGTCGGCGGGTCGCGTACTGGCGCGGCCGGCGCAAAATGTCCCAGCAGGTGTTCGCCGACCGGCTCGGCAAATCCAAGAGCTGGGTGGACAAGGTCGAACGGGGGGTGCGCCGGCTGGACAAGTTCTCGGTGATCCACGAGATCGCCGACGTGCTGCAGCTCGACGCGCAGCTGCTGCTCGGCAAGGACCCGGAGCGGCGGCCGGAGAGCGTCACCTGCATTGACCAGGTGGAGGTGGAGGAGATCCGGGCCGCACTGGAACGCTACGACTCGATCAGCACGTTCTTCCGACCCACGAACAGCCCGCCGCAGCTCGCCGAGATGCACAAGGCCACCAACCACGCCTGGCTGACCTTCCAGCACGCCAAGTACGGGGTGCTGGCCCGGGCACTGCCCCGGCTGCTGCGTGACGCCCAGGCCGCCGACGCCCACTACACCGGTGACGACGACGACGCGCAGCAGGCGGCAAGTCTGCTCGGCCAGCTCTACCAGATCGCCTCGGCCACGCTGCGCAAGCTCGGTGAGCACGATCTCGCCTGGCTGGCCGCCGACCGGTCGATCGCGGTGTCGCACCGGGCCGGCGACCGGCTGCTGACCGGGGTGGCGACCTGCCGGGTCGGCAACGCGCTACTGGCCCTCGGCCGGTCCCGTGCGGCCCTTGAGGTGAACGTGAACATCGCCAACCGACTCGCCCCGGCGGACAGCCGCAGCAGCACCCCGGAGCAGCTGTCCGTCTACGGCCTGCTGCTACTGCAGGGCGCGATGGCCGCGGCCCGGCTCGGCGACAGCGCCACTGTCCGGGACCTGGTCAACGGTGCCGCCGACGCGGCCCGGGCGCTCGGCGAGAACCGTAACCACTACTGGACCTGCTTCGGCCCGACCAATGTGCAACTGCACCGGGCGGCGGCCGCCGTGGAGCTCGGCGAGGGCCGGGCGGCGGTCGAGACCCACCGGGTGATCATGGAGGATCCGGGCTTCAGCGCCCTGCTGCCGGAACGGCGGGCGCACCACCTGCTCGACATCGCCCGCGGCTACGCCCAGTTCGGCGAGCTGGAAAAGGCCACCGAGATGCTGCTGGAAGGCGACCGGCTCGCTCCGGCGGAGATCCGCTGCCGACCGGTCGCCCACGCCGTCATGTCCGACGTGCTGCGCCGTACCCGGGGTACGCCGTCGGCGCCGGTCGCCGAACTCGCCGAACACATGGGGGTCGGCGTGTGATCCGACACCCCCGCAACAGCCACGTACCCATCAACGGAGAGGTGACGGTGTGACCCCGGCCGGTGCCCGGATTCTCTACGTGATCGCCTGCGGCAGCCCAGCCTCCCGTCACGTCGGGAGGCTGGTCACGCTGGCCCGACAACGCGGCTGGTCGGTCTGCGTGGTGGTCACCCCGGACGGACGCAAGTTCGTCGACCTGCCGGCGCTGGCCGCACAGACCGGCCACCCGGTGCGGGTCGACTACAAGAACCCCGGCGACCCGGACGTGCTACCCCCCGCCGACGCGATGATCGTCGCCCCCGCCACCGCCAACACGATCAACAAGTGGGCCGCCGGGATCACCGACACCCTCGCCCTCGGACTGGTCGTCGAAGCACAGGGCAAGGGCCTGCCGATCGTCACACTGCCGTTCACCAACACCGCGCTCGCCGGGCACCCGGCGTTCCAGGAGAGCGTCGTCCGGCTGCGTGGCTGGGGGGTGCGGGTGCTGCTCGGTGACGACGTGCTGCCGTTGCGGCCGCCCGGTGAGGGGGACCAGATCATCGACCGGATCCCCTGGCAACTCACCCTCGAGGCCCTCGACGAGCAGTTGTCCGCCGGCACCACCCACGGCTGACCGGGACGCCCCAGGGCCCGTCGGGCGCGACGCCCCACGGCCGAACGGACGCCGCCGCGCCTGAACGTCCGGAGTGCGGCGGGTGGATGGGTAAGCTGGGCCGCCGTGGACACAACTGCAGCATCACCGGTACGGGTCGCCGACGTGACCGCCGCCGTCGAGCGGCGCTACCCGCTGGCCTGGGCCGAGCAGTGGGACCGCGTCGGCCTGGTCCTCGGCGAACCGGACGCCCCGGTACGGCACGTGTGGTGCGTCGTCGACTGCGTACCGGAAACCGTCGCCGAGGCGGTCGACGCCGGCGCCGACATGATCATCGCCCACCACCCGCTGCTGCTGCGCGGCGTCTCCTCGGTCGCCCCCACCACGTACCAGGGGCGGATCGTCCACGACCTGATCCGGGCCGGCATCGCGCTGTACGCCGCGCACACCAACGCCGACGTGGCCCGACCCGGCGTCTCCGACGCGCTCGCCGACCGGCTCGGCCTGACCGACCTGCGGCCACTGGTGCCGGCGGCACCCGGCAGCCCGGCCGCCACCGTCGCCGGCCAGGGTGCCGGCCGGGCCGGCACGCTGCGCCAGCCGCTTACCCTCGCCGCACTCACCCGGCACGCCGCAGAGGTGCTGCCGGCCACCGCCTGGGGGGTACGGGCCGCCGGCGACCCGGGACGCATCGTCACCACCGTGGCGGTCTGCGGCGGTGCCGGTGACACCTACCTGGCCGCCGCGACCGCCGTCGGCGTCGACGCCTACCTGACCGCCGACCTGCGCCACCACCCGGTCAGCGAACAGCTCGCCAGCGGCGGCCCGGCGCTGCTCGACGCCGCCCACTGGGCCACCGAGCGCCCCTGGCTGGACGACCTCGCCGCGTACCTCACCGGCGAACTCGGGGTCGACGCCACCGTCTCCGACCTCGACACCGACCCGTGGACGCTGCACACGCCGTCCGCCGGCCGCCCCCGCGTGGCGACCAGCGCCACCCCCACCCGTTCCGCACCCGCCACCCCCACCCGTTCCGCGCGCGCCGCATCCACCCATGAGGAGCCCCATCCGTGAAGGCAGACCCGCAAGCCCAGCGCCGCCTGCTCGACCTGCAGGCGATCGACACCGCGCTCGCCCAACTCGCCCACCGGCGACGGACGCTGCCCGAGCACGCTGAGCTGGACGCCCTGGCGCGGGAACTGTCGGCGTTGGAAGACGAGCGGGTCCGCGCCCAGGTCGCCGTCGACGACCTGGACCGCGACATCGCCCGGCTGGAACGCGACGTCGACCAGGTCCGCGCCCGCAAGGACAAGGACCAGGCCCGGCTCACCGCCGGCTCCGGCCCGGCCCGGGAGTTGGAGGCGCTGCAGCACGAACTCGCGTCACTGACCCGCCGGCAGACCGAGCTGGAGGACGCCGAGCTGGAGCTGATGGAACAGCGGGAGACCGCCCAGGCCGCGCTCGACCAGGTCACTGGCCGGATCGACAGCACCCGGCAACGGCGTGCCGAGGTCGAGCAGACCCGGGAACGCACCCTCGCCGAGATCGCCAGCGAGGAACAGTTCAAGACCTCCGCCCGCGCCCCGCTGGCTGGCGACCTGCCGGCCGACCTGGTCGCCCTCTACGACAAGATCCGGGAGAACTCCGGCGGGCTGGCCGCCGCGCTGCTGCGCGCCGGCCGCTGCGGCGGCTGCCGCCTCGAACTGTCCGCCACCGAACGGGGCCGGATCAAGGCGGCCGACCCGGCCGAGGTCCTCCGCTGCGAGGACTGCCGCCGAATCATGGTGCGGACCGCCGAGTCGGGCCTGTGAGCGCCGCCATGAAGGTCGTCGTCGAAGCAGACGGGGGCGCCCGGGGCAACCCCGGGCCCGCCGGGTACGGGGCGGTGGTGCTGGACGCCGACACCGGCGCGGTGCTCGCCGAGCGGGGCGAGGCGCTCGGCGTCGCCACCAACAACGTCGCCGAATACCAAGGGCTGATCGCCGGGCTGCGGGTCGCCGCCGAGATCGGCGCCACCGCAGTCGACGTTCGGATGGACTCGAAGCTGGTCGTCGAGCAGATGTGCGGCCGGTGGCAGATCAAGAACCCGGGGCTGCGGCCGCTCGCCGCGCAGGCCGCCACACTGGTCCGCGAGTTCGACTCGGTCAGGTTCAGCTGGATCCCCCGGGAGCAGAACAAGCGCGCCGACACCCTGGCCAACCAGGCGATGGACCAGGCCGCCGGCAAACCGGCCAAGGCCACCAAGGCAACGACAGCACCGGCCGCTTCGGCTACTCCTGGTGTGCCTGCCGTGCCTGGTGCGCCTGCCGTGCCGGTCGCCGAGGTCCAGCCGTCGATGTTCGCCGTCGCCGGGGTCGGCGACGCCCCAGCCGCGTCGTGGGAGCCGCCGACCACCGCCACCGCCACCCGGCTCATCCTGGTCCGGCACGGCGAGACCGGGCTGAACAAGCAGAGCCGCTACTCCGGGCGCGGCGACGTGCCGCTGTCCGAGCAGGGCACGGCGCAGGCCACCGCCGCCGCTGCGCGGATCGCGGTGATCCGGGCGAAGGTCGACGTCATCGTCTGCTCGCCGCTGTCGCGCTGCGTCGACACGGCGCGGGCGATCGCTGCCGAGGTCGGCGACCCGCCGGTACGCGCCGAGGCCGACCTGATCGAGTGCGACTTCGGCGAATGGGAGGGCCGCACCTTCGCCGAGGTGCGGGAACGCTGGCCGGCCGAGTTGACCGCCTGGCTCGCCTCCACCGAGCTGTCCCCGCCCGGCGGGGAGTCGTTCGCCCAGGTCGCCGGCCGGGTCCGCCGGGTGGTGCGGGAACTGCTCACCACGTACCGGGGAAAGACCGTCGTGGTGGTCTCGCACGTCTCCCCGCTGAAGATCATGCTGCGCGACGCGCTCGGTGCCGGGGACGCGCTGCTGCACCGGCTCTACCTCGACCCGACCGGCATCTCGGTGATCGACACCTGGCCGGACGGCGGCGTAGCGGTGCGTACCGTCAACGACACCGCCCACCTCGCCGGCATCGCCACCCCCTGACCTCGCCGGCATCGCCACCGCCTGACCCGGGCGGCCGGTGCGCCGTTAGCCTCGCAGGATGGATCTTCCCGCGTTCGCGTTGCTGGTCGGGGCCGGGCTGGCGGCCGGCACCGTCAACGCGGCGGCCGGCGGCGGCTCGCTGATCACCTTCCCGGCGCTGATCGCCGTCGGGCTGCCGCCGGTGTCGGCGAACGTCACCAACGCGATCGCGGTCTGCCCCGGCTACGTGGCCAGCACCGTCGGCAGCCGCGACGACCTGCCGCGCCGCCGCGGACTGTGGCGCCTCGTCCCGACCGCCGTCGCCGGGGCGGTCCTCGGCTGCGTCCTGCTGCTGATCACCCCGCCCCGGGCCTTCGAGCTGATCGTGCCGTTCCTGGTGATCAGCGCGGCGGCGGTGCTCGGCTTCCAGAACCAGCTGCGGCGCCTCGTCGGTGAACCCCGCGACCTGCCAGCCGGGCGCGAACAGATGTCACTGCAGGCGATGACCTTCTTCTGCGCCGCGTACGGCGGATATTTTGGTGCCGCGCTCGGGGTGATGCTGGTCGCCGGCCTGGCCCTGGTGCTCGACGAGGCGCTCAACGGCGTCGTCGCGCTGAAGAACCTGCTGTCGGCGGCGGTCGGGGTGACCACCGTCGCCGTGTTCGCCATCTTCGGCCCGGTCGACTGGGTCGCGGCGGTGACGGTCGCCCCGGCCACCATCGTCGGCGGCTACGTCGGCGCGCGGGTGGTGCGCAAGCTGCCGCCGACCGTACTGCGCTTCGGCATAGTCGCTTTCGGTGTCGGTATCGGCGTCCTGCTGCTTGCCCGCGCCCTGCGCTGACCCGCTCTCGGCGCGCTGACCGCCGGGTCTGCTCGTCCTGCCCGCGCTGACCGCCGAGCCTGCTTTCTCCTGCCCGCGCTGACCGCCACTCCGCCGGATCCGCGCTCGAGTTGAAGGCCAGATACCTTATCTGTCCGTTGTAAGGTCGCTGACCTTCAACTCGTGCGCGAACTCCTGCGGCCCGGGCCCACTGACGGCGACGGGGCCGGGATGATGATCGGATGGCGCGGACGCTGCTGTACCTGGTCCGGCACGGCGAGCAGGACAGCGACGAGACCGGGTCCGACCCAGGCCTGTCGGAGCTCGGCCGGCGCCAAGCGCGCCGGCTCGGTCAGCGTCTGCGTGCTGTGCCGTTCGACGCCGTCCACCACGGTCCGGCGGCGCGGGCCGCGCAGACCGCCGAGGAGATCGCGGCTTTCCTGCCCGGGATCGCGGTGCACGAGTGTCGGTTCGCCGCCGACGTGACGCCGGTGCCGGCTCCCGGGCGCGCCGACCAGGCGGTGCCACAACGGTACGTCGACTTCCTCGACGCGGTCCCGGAGTCAGAGCGCGATTCGGGCGCGGCACGACTGCGGGCGGCCGTGGAGCACTGGGGGCAGGTCGGTGATGTCGACCGGCACGAACTGGTGGTGACGCACAACTTCGTGATCGGCTGGGCGGTCCGGCATGCGCTGGACGCGCCGTACTGGCGGTGGCTCGGGCTGAACCAGTTCAACTGCGGCTTGACGATCGTGCAGTGGCGCAGCGACGCTCCGCCGACCCTGGTGAGCTTCGACGACATCGGCCACCTGCCGCCGGGCGAGCGCGGCCAGCCACCGGTGGAGTTGCTGATCTGAGCCGCCTGGCTGTTGCCTGGCTGCGGGCGTAGGTCATGCGGTGGATCTAGAAGGATTTGGCCGGTATATCGACCATAATCCTTCTAGATCACTGTTCTGGGCTGGTCGTGGTGGCCTGCCGGGCCTGCGGGCGGGAATGATCGTGGGCTGCGTACGATTGATCCTCGGACGGACGAGTCGACCGGGCGGCCGCGTCAGCGGGGGATACGTCCCCTGTTGCCGAGGAACGTCCGGACTCCACAGGGCAGGGTGGTTGCTAACGGCAACCCGGGGCGACCCGCGGGACAGTGCCACAGAAAACAGACCGCCGGGCGGTGAAACGCCCGGTAAGGGTGAAACGGTGGGGTAAGAGCCCACCAGCATCCCGGGTGACCGGGATGGCTCGGTAAACCCCACCCGGAGCAAGGCCAAGAGGGCCGGTGTCGCGAGACGCCGACCTGCGCAGGCGTTCGAGGGCTGCCCGCCCGAGTCTGCGGGTAGGCCGCTGGAGCCTGCCGGCGACGGTAGGCCTAGATGGATGGCCGCCCCCGCTGCGCGACCGGGCAACCGGCGCGTACGGGACAGAATCCGGCGTACAGGTCGACTCGTCCGTCCCACCCCAGTTCAGAGCCACGAGCGTACCTGCGGCTGCGTCAACAGGGCAGGCCTCGACGTTCGCGCCAAGGTCCTATCGTCGGTGCCGTGTCCGACATCCTGCAGATCGGCTCCCTCGCCGTCCCCGTTGGTGCCCTCGTCGTCTACGCGGTCGGGTTCGTGGTCCTCTACTGGGTCATCCGCCTTGCTGTCCGGCACGCCATCCGAGACGCCGACCGGCGTCGGTCAGGCGAGCGGCGGTAGCGTCGGGACGCCTCTGGTAGGTGACAAAGGTCTGGCCAGGCAACCACACAGCCTGTCCGCCCTTTGACGGTGTCGCATGGTCAGACTCTCTGACTGGGCATCGTCCCGTCGCCAATGCCAGCGGCAATGTCCCGATGTCTCTTACATAGGGACAGCGGGTTCGCCGTGGTAGAATGTCCTTAACTTAAAGACATTGGGACATGGGTTGATCTACGAAACGCTTGAGTTGGGCGCCGACGACGCGGCCGTGCTCGCCGAGATCCACGAGATGCGCCGAGAGTTGGCCGCTGCGCTCCGTGCCCCTCGACGGTGGCAGGGCGGGCTGCGTCGGACCATGCTCGCCCGTGCCATTCAGGGCTCCAACAGCATCGAAGGCTACGTGGTCGAGGAGGACGACGCCGCCGCCGCGCTCGACGACGAGACGCCGTTGAGCGCCGACGAGCGCACCTTCGCCGAGATCCGCGGCTACCGGCACGCGCTCGGCTACGTCCTGCAGATGGCGTCCGACCCGCACTTCGTGTTCGACGCCTCCGGCCTGCGCGGCATGCACTACATGATGCTCGCCCACGATCTCGGAAAAAGCCCGGGACAATATCGGACCGGCCAAATCTTTGTCTACGACGAGCGTTCCGAGCGCCGGGTGTACCAAGGGCCGGACGCGGGCCTGGTGCCAGGACTGATGGGCGAGCTTGCCGACCGGCTCCGGAACGAGCCGGATGTCGATCCGATGGTCCGGGGTGCCATGGCGCACCTCAACCTGGTGATGATCCATCCGTTCCGGGAGGGCAACGGTCGCATGGCGCGTGCCCTGCAAACGCTGGTGCTGTCGCGGGAGGCCATCGTCGAGCCTGCGTTTTCCAGCATCGAGGAGTGGCTCGGCAGCAACACCGACGACTACTACCGCGTCCTCCTCGCAACGGGTCGGGGGGCGTGGAGCCCGGAGAACGACGCTCGGCTCTGGGTCTCCTTCAACCTGCGAGCCCATCATATGCAGGGACAGACCGTTGCCCGACGGCTCGATGAGGCATCGGCGGTCTGGAAGGAACTGGACCAACTCACTGTCGAGCACCGACTGCCCGACCGGGTCACCGACCTGTTGTACGAGGCCGTACTCGGATACCGGCTCCGCCGGGGTGGCTACGTGAAACTGGCCGGGATCGAGGAACGCACCGCGTCCCGCGATTTCGCGCAACTGGTCGAGGCAGGGCTGCTTCGGGCGATCGGGGAACGGCGGGGCCGCTACTACGTCGCAGGTGAGGAACTGATCGACACGCGGCATCGCAGCCGCGAAAGCAGACGGCCGCTGTCGGACCCGTACCCCTGGTTGCCAGCACACCTCGTCTCGGCGGTGGCGGAGATCGCGCAGCCGGTGCCGAAACGAGCCGAAGGCGACGGCGGATGACTGGAAACCGCCGTGAGCGGCTGCCTGCCCTGGTGACTCCATCGGCGGACGACTACACCGCGACGTTGCCGCGCAAGCGGATGGGTTCGGGGGTGCTCTTCCGGGACCACGTCGGACGGATCCTGATCGTCGAGCCTACGTACAAGGATTACTGGGAGCTGCCGGGTGGGGTGGTGGAGGCCGACGAGTCGCCGTACGAAGCGGCGGTCCGCGAGCTGACGGAAGAACTCGGCCTGACCGTTGCTCCGGGCCGGTTGCTGGTCGTGGACTGGGTGCCGCCGCGTACCGGTCGCACCGAGGGGGTCATGTTTGTCTACGACGGCGGGGTCCTGGACACCGCGCGGACCGACGCGATCCGGCTGCCGCCGCAGGAGTTACGCAGCTGGGGGTGGTCGACCCTGGCCCAGGCGCAGCAGCGGTTGTCACCGCTGCTGGCCCGGCGGGCCACCGCCGCCGTCGAGGCAGCCGACGACGGCGGGACCCGCTATCTCGAGGACGGCAACCGGGTCTGCTGAGCCCGAGCCGATCCGGACGGATGCCAGCTTCGATCAGTGCTGGTCAGTGCGGCAGGAGGTGCCGGGTGAAGAACCGTACTGTGCTGTCCAGTTCGTGTTCCGGGAGCCGGTCGGCGTGCCGGCCCGGGTTGGCGTGCAGCGTCTTCTCCGCCGAGCCGAACGCGTCGAACAGGGCCAGGCTCTGCTCCCGGGGCACCCGTTCGTCCTCCCACTGGATCAGAAACTCGACCGGCACGGTGATGCTGGCCGCAGCGTCCAGCGTGGATGCGGCGGCTGCTCCGCCGAGGCCGAGGACCGCCGCGCGCACTCGCGGCTCGGCGGCGACGAACGGTACGCCGAGCCCGCAGCCCAGCGAGATCCCCCAGTAGCCGACCGGCCCGGCGTCGAGATGGTCGAGGACGGCCTGCCACTCCGGGACGGTCTGCTCGGCGACCAGGGCGTGGAAGTCGGCGAGCGGCGCGGCCAGGTCACCTCCGGAGCTGACAGCGGACTGGATCTCGGTGGCGATGTCCTGGTAGCGCTCGTCGGTCGGGCGCTCGCCGTGGTTCGGCACGTCCACGCAGACGGCCGCGTACCCGCTGGACACGAAACGGTGGGCCCGGTGCAGGACGCCGGGAGCGGTCTTGTGCTGGCCGCCGCCGTGGCCGATGACGATCAGCGGCGGGCGGTCGGCGCCGCTGCTGGCTGCCGTCCAGAGCACAGCGGGTACGCCGTCGACAACGAAGTGTTCTTCCTGGATGGTGTGCATGCGCACGCGCCTTTCGGGAGTGCCTGTGCGGGCGCTCCCTAGACCATGCGGGGGAGGGAGTCCCGACCTGTCACAGCGTTGATCGGTCTCACCTCCTCGGGCAGCAGTCATGCACGGCGCAGCGAGCGTACCGTAACCTCACCCCGCTATCGGCGCTCACCTGTCGGTCGAAGCCGTACCCGCAGGTCAGCTCACGGCCTTCTTGACGAGGGCGGCGATGGTCTCTGCGGCCTGCTCGCTGAGCTGGGCGACGGCGAAGGACGTCGGCCACAGGCCGCTGTCGTCGGCGAGGTTGGCCGTAGCGGTGAAGCCGAAGGTGGAGTACGGCTCCTTGTCCGCGTGTCCGCTACGGAAGAAGCACACGACCTTGCCCTTCCTCGCGTACGCCGGCTGGCCGTACCAGAGCTTTGGGGACAGGTCGGGGGCGTTGGTGGTGACGATGGCGTGTATGCGTTCGGCCAGTAGGCGGTCCGACGGTTCCATCTGGGCAATCTTCGACAGCACGTCGAGCTCCTCGGCGGCTGCCTTGCCACCACGACTGCGGGTCGTCTCCCTCTTGAGCTCTGCAGCGCGTTCTTTCATGGCGGCGCGCTCGCCCTCGGAGAAACCGTCCGTGCCTGCCTTGCCCATCGTGTCGCTCCTTGTCGTTGTCGGGTGTGACCGAGGGTCACGCTAGCCGTGCTGCGACGGCCGGTGCTTCTCGATTCCTGATCGGTCCAGACGGCCCGACGCCACGGGCCCTGACCGGCGGAAGGTGCCGCGAGCCGGACATTCAGCCGGTTAACCTCCGGTGGTGAGCTCTCTGCCTGACGATTACACCGCGACGTTGCCGCGCAAGCGGATGGGCTCGGCCGTGCTGCTGCGGGACCGTGACGGACGGATCCTGCTCGTCGAGCCGACGTACAAGGACTACTGGGAGCTGCCAGGTGGCGTGGTGGAGGCCGACGAGTCGCCGTACGACGCGGCGGTCCGTGAGCTGGCCGAAGAACTCGGCCTGGCGGTTACTCCCGGACGGCTGCTGGTAGTCGACTGCCGCAGGCGCAGCAGCGGTTGTCGCCGCTGCTGGCTCGGCGGGCCGCCGCCGCGGTGGAAGCGGCGACGGACAACGGGACTGCATACCTTGAGGGTGGCAATCAGGTGGGGAGACCGTAGGGCTCGCGCGGAGCCAGATCGGTGATCGCTCGGTGGTGTCAGGAACTGCTTGCGGTGCCAGGGCTATCCAGGTGCCGGGCGAAGAACCGGATCGAGCTCTCGATTTCGAACGACGGGACTCGAAAGTGGCTGCCGGGGTTGGCGTGTAGCGTCTTTTCTGCGGAGCCAAGTGCGTCGAACAGCTTCAGGACGGAGTCCCGTGGATTGCCTTCGTCGTCCCACTGCAGCAGGAACTCGACCGGGATCGTGATCCGCGCTGCGATGCCGGTGAGCCACTCGCTTCCAACGAGGCCGAGGACCGCTGCCGTGATCCGAGGCTCGGCCGCGACCAGGCGGATACCCATCTCACCGGCTTGGGACAGACCGTAGTACCCGACGGGCTGGCTGTCGCCGACGGAGTCCAGGTTCTGCAGCGCGTCTAGGGTGGTCTGCCAGTCGGGTATGAGCTGCGCCGCCACGGTTTCGTTCAGGGCGGGCCACGCCGGGCCGAAGGGCTCGCCTGCGGCCTCCCGTTCCTCGATGAGCGCGACAAGCCGCCGGATCTCCGGGTGCTCCGGTCTGGCACCGGTACCCGGCGCGTCGATCGCGGCGACCGCGAAGCCACCGGAGATGACGTAGGGAAAGGCTCTGGAGACAACCTCCCATCCCTTCTTGTGCTGGCCGCCGCCGTGCCCGATCAAGACCAACGGACGGGGACCGGAGCCCTCGGCAGGCGTCCAGAGCACCCCGGGGATGTCCCCGACGCTGAAGAGCTGCTCGCGGATGCCGTCAGCGACGGTTTCCGAGGCGATGCGCATGGCAGGGATTACACCGGAAGTCCCGCCGACGCGGCGAGGCAATTACCCGATGCGGACGCGGTCGGCAACGACGACGTAGGCCGGCAAGTCCGCTGCCGGACCCGACGGTACTCATCAGAGTGTGGTGACCCTGGCTGACTTGTCGAACTCGCTGGACCGCCTCGCGTGGCGTGTCCGGTCGATAGAGTCGCGAGCATGAGCGTCGAGATCGAGGCCGTACGAGTCGCCACCGACGAGGTCGTGAAAGCGTTCGGCCGGCTCCTCCCGCAGCTGTCCCGTTCCGCCAAGCCACTCGATCTGACGGCGTTGAACGAGCTGGTGGCGTCGGACGCAAGCACTTTGCTGATCGCTCGCCGCGAGGGCGAGATTGTCGGCGCGTTGACCCTGGTGATGTTCCCGATCCCGACCGGTAGGCGGGCGTGGATCGAGGATGTGGTGGTCGACGAGTCGGCGCGCGGCCTCGGGGTCGGGGCGGCGCTGACCCAGGAGGCCGTCAGGCTGGCTCGGGAGGCTGGCGCTCGGACCGTTGACCTGACGTCCCGCCCGTCTCGTGCTGCCGCAAACCGGCTCTACGAACGACTCGGCTTTAGTCTCCGTGACTCGCGGGTCTACCGCCTCGCACCCGGCGACCGGTGAGGGCGGTGACGACTTCGGCCATGCTGCCGATAATGGCGTCTGATTCGCTGAGTCTGTGGTATTTGCGGGTTTTGTTGGCGTAGCCGATGGTGGGTACGCCGACCGCCTGGGCGGCCTCGATGTCGGTAGGTGAGTCGCCAATGAGCACGCAGTCCTCAGGGTGGGCGTGCAGTTCGCAGATGGCGGCGAGCACCGGTGCCGGGTTCGGTTTCATTCCGGCTGGGCCGGCGTGAGGTCGGCCGATGACGGGCTTGATGTAGGCGTCCAGCTGTTGCGCGATCAGGTACCGGTTGATGGCGTCGGCGCTGTTGTTGGAGACGATCGCGATGCCGTGCTGGGCGCGGTGGGCGGTCACGATGACTTCCCGGGCGTACGGGGTGGGTTCGGCCACGGCGACGGCGTCCAACTCGGCAGAGCGCAGGGCGTCGTCGACTCGGCGCACGATGGCCGGCCGGTCAAGGGTGGCGCTCCAGCGCAGCACGGCGAGCGGGTCGGGTTCGTCGAGCAGGTCGGGCGGGATGGTGATGCCCTGGTCGACGAGCAGTCGGCGCAGGGTGGCGGCGACCTGGGGCGCGGGATGGTTGGCGAAGACCTTGCAGACGGGTCCGTCGAAGTCGAGCAGCAGGAACCGGGCGCGGCCGATGACGGCGGCGAGTTCAGCGTTCATGAGATGCACCCGGGAGCGATGGAGGCCCCATGCTGCCGAAGCAGTGGGCGTGACCGCGCCGCACTCGTGTCGCGGTCACGGACCCGCTACCTCTGGCTTGTCTTTGCCCCGATTGACGCGGTGAAGGCCGCCCACGCCGCCGGTGGGAACGCAAGCGCGGGGCCGGTGCGGTCCTTGCTGTCGCGTACAGCGACGACGCCGGACAGGTTGTCGGTGACTTCGACGCAGTTGCCGTTGCCGCCGGAGTAGCTGCTGGTACGCCAGGTGGCGTCGGTCAGGTCGGTGTCTCGCATTCGCGGTGCCTCCTTGGGTGGGGGAGGAGCGGTTACGCGGAGAGCTGGGACGACTTGAGCGCGGTGGTGAAGGTGGTCCAGGCGGAGGGGGCGAAGGTCAGCGCCGGGCCGGTCGGGTCCTTGCTGTCGCGGGTGGCGACGACTCCCGGCAGGTTGCGGGCGACCTCGACGCACTGGCTGTTCGAGTCGCTGCGGCTGCTCTTGATCCACACGGCGCGGGTGAAATCCATCGCGCCCCTCCTTCTGGTCTACGCCAAGTCCTTGGCGATCGCGGCGATCAGGTCCCGGGACTTGCCTGGGCTGAGCGCCGCCGTCTGCAGGTGGGTGTAGGTAAGCGTAACCCGATTCATGTCCTCGGGACGTTCCAGATACACGTCTCCAGCTGGGCTGATCACGTACGCGACAGGGCTGTGCACGTCCTCGTCGAAGTCCAGGATCGAGAACGATCCGGTGGTACCGGGATGGTGTCCCTCGCTGAACGGCAGCACCTGCAGCATGACGTTCGGCCGGGTGCTCACCTCGGTCAGGTGGTCGAGCTGGCGGCGCATCACCGCGTCGCCACCCGTACGTCGGTGCAGCGCAGCCTCGTCCACGATGGCCCAGAACTTCAGCGGCGGGTCCTCGGCGAGGCGGTCCTGTCGGGCCATCCGTAGCTCGACGCGCCGCACCACCTCGCCAGGGTTGTCCGGCCAGGCAGCTTCGACGACGGCTCGGGCGTACTCCTCGGTCTGGAGCAGGCCGGGGACGATAGCCAGCTCGAAGTTGCGCACCTCGCGGGCGGCGCCTTCGAGGCCGACGTACATGCTGTAGTTCATCGGGATGGTGCCGTACTTGGACCACCAGCCGCGCTGCTTGCCCTGCTTCTGCAGGTCGAAGATGGTGGTGCGGCGATCTTCGTCGGTGACGCCGTAGCGGTCGAGCATGACGATCAGGTCGCCACGGCCGACGCCGACGTCACCAGCCTCGATCTTGTAGATCTTCGACTCGCTGCAGGCGAGCACCTCGGCGATGGCGATCTGGGTGATGCCGGCCGCCTCGCGGGCGGCCTTGAGCTGCCTGCCGAGCTGCCATCGGGCGATCGTGGGTCCGCTTGCTCGTGACATGTAGACCTCCTCCGGATCCTCTTCGGACCTGCCGATAGGCAGTCTTCCCTTCATTCCCGCAACTTTCAAGACCTGACTCCATCCAGTCGGCCATCTGGAGAAAACTTACACTGAAGTCTTGTAGCCGTACGACAGAGATGTCAATCTGTCTCTGGCTGCGAGAGCCGGGCCGGCAGACCCGAAGCCGCGTACCGCCTCGTCGCCTCGCACATCCCCACCCACCTGGGCGCCGGCCGGCGTCGCGGCAAGGCGGCCGGCCGGTGCCCCGACCGAAGAGGGGTAGGTCCTCGTGGAAGTCGGTGCGTTGGTCGGCGCGGTCCTGCTGGGATTCCTAGCTGGACTGTTCGCCTTCAAGGTGAAAGTCAGATGGTGTCCCTGGTGCGGGCGGTCGACCTGGCCCGGACCGCCGCCACCGGAGGGAGAAGCACTGTGACCAGAGCATCCGCGAGGTCATCCGGCCGGCACCGGCCGCCGATGGTCAGCGTCAACGGCGAGACGTACGAGGGGGACGCCGCGCCGGTCCCGCTGACCGCCGAGCAGGTGGCCCGGGTGCGCTTCCGTACCCGCTGGCGGGGCCTCGACCCACGGCACGTCGCGGCGTACGTCGCCCAGGTCGCTGCCGAGCTACGCCGCCGCGATCAGAGCATCGCCCAACTCGTCGACGAGTTGTCGCTGCTCAAGCAGGCGCTGCGGGAATGGCAGAGCGATCAGGCCCGGCTGCCGTACGTCGGTGAACTCGACATCGACCCCGGCACCTGAGCCGGGTGACGTGCTGGCGATCGGGGCCGCCGCCAGCGTCCAGTTCGCCGGTGAACGGGTTTCCGGTTCCGGGTCATCGCCGTCGACAAACGCTGAACCTACGCCGATTGGTTGTGGCTCACCGGCTACGTGCTCGACCGCGACGGCAGAGCCGTCGACCGACGGGAGATCTTCGTGCAGCGGGACGGGCTGCGCCTACTTTACCGGCGGAAGCGGTGAGCGCCGGTCCGGGGCGACGACGCCCAGTTGTTGTCGTCGCCCCGGACCGTTCAGTCGCCCCGGACCGTTCAGTGGGATCAGGGACTGGTGCAGGTCAACGACGACGGCGTCGACGGCGATCCGGAGCCGAGGAAGCCGAAGGTCGCGGTGCCGGCGGCCGGCAGTGACCCGTTGTACGACACGTTGCGTACCGAGACGCTGGAGCCGCTGGTGCTCAGGGTGCCGTTCCAGATCTGGGTGATGCTCTGGCCGCTGCCGAGGCTCCACCCGACGGTCCAGCCGTTGATCGCCGAGTTGCCGGCCCGGACGGTCACCTCACCCTGGAAACCACCCGGCCACGACCCGATGGTCTGGTAGGTGGCGGTGCAGGCACCCGTCGGCGGGGCCGTCGTGGGCGGTGCAGTCGTCGGGGGAGCGGTGGTCGGTGGCGCCGTCGTCGGTGGCGCGGTGGTGGGTGGTGCGGTCGTCGGCGGAGCGGTGGTGGGGGACGGGGACGGCAGGCCCGGCGGGACGAGCGGGCAGGTGTTGCGGTACTGCAGCACCCCGGAGGAGTCCATCAGTGGGCAGAGGAACTGGGTGTACCGCAGGTCGTTGTCGAGGAAGATCTTGACCCAGGGGATCATCGTGCGCATCAGCAGCGTGTTCGGCCGGGTCGGGAAGCTGTGGTCCAGCCCGGCGGCCTCGATGTACGCACCTTCGGTCGTCGACGGCAGCCCGTTGTAGAGGTTGCTGACCGACGACGGGGTGGTGACCGTGTCGTTCTGCCCCGAGTAGAGCAACGCCGGAACCTGCATGTTGGTCAGGTTCTGCGACGGTGAGAATGGCGTGAAGCCGACCGCGGCCTTCAGCGCCGGCCGCCGCAGCGCCGCGCTGAACGCGCCGCCGCCGCCCATCGAGTGACCCGCGACGGCGAGCCGGTTCGGGTCGACCCGGCTGCGCACCGAGCTTTGCCCGGTGAGGTAGTCCAGCGCGGCCAGCAGCTGGGTGCCCCGGGCGGTGTCGAAGTCGTTGCGGTCGTTGGTCTCGATGCCGATCACGACGAAGCCCTGCGAGGCGAGCCGTGGCCCCATCCAGGCGAGTTCGACGGAGAACAGCGCGGTGTAGCCGGGGGAGATGGCGATCGCGCCGAAGGTGCCCTGGCTGGTGTCGGTCGGGTAGTAGATCATGCCGCCGTTGAAGCCGAATCCGGGCGGGACGCTGACCTGCGCAGTGGCGAACGGTCCGTTGGGCGCGGCGACGCTCGCGGCGGTCGGGTCCGGACCCCGCTGGTACGGGTTGTCGGCGGCCACCGCCGCCGGGCTGGTCGCGACGATGCCTGCGGCCAGCCCGAGTGCGGCCGCTGCTGCCGCGGCGAGCAGTGTGAACGGACGTCGGCGGGCCAGCCGCCTGCCGGTGGGTACCCGGCCGTCGGCAGGCGGTGGATGGGGGATGCCTGATCTGGACATCGGATGTCTCCTTGACCGTGTGGGGTGTCATCGAAACGACAAACATCGATGTGAACGGTCACATTACCCACCGCCCCGGCTGGGCATCAATCGTCGACCGACCCAAGTCCAAAGCAGACATTTGTCAGTACGAGGTCTTGCCGTCGAAAATTTGGCACAGAAATTTTTCGTCAGGACAGCCAGTCGCTCACGGCCAGGCTGCCGAGCAGCCGCAGCGCCTCCGCGCTGCGGCTGCTCGGCTCCGCGCGGTACACAATCAGCTGCCGACCACGGGCTCCACGCACATCGAACGCGTGGTACGTCAACGTCAACTCACCGACCACTCTGTGCCGGAACGACTTCGCCTCATGGGTCTTGCCCCGCACGTCGTTGCGCTGCCACAGCCGGCGGAACTCCGCGCTGCCCGCGCCCATCTCCTCGTACGGTGACCGCCTCCCGCGACTCGATTCGCGCAGGCGTCGGCGGGTAGCGGGGACCTGAACTCGGTCTACCAGGCCACGACGCCCTGGGCGGACGGTTGGATCGAGCCGATCTGCACGTCGGCGACCGGCAGTTCGCCGACTGCCTCTTCGCCGTCCAGACCGACGGTCCGGGCGACCACCGTCGTGCTGTCCCCGGGCGCGCCGACCCGGACCGTGGTCGCCACCGCGCAGTCGGTCGACGCCGGGTCGCAGGTGGCCCACTTGACGCCGGCGAACGCGGACTCACCCGGGTCCAGGTCGGTGGCGACCGGCGGCCCCGGCTGCTCCACCTGTCGCTGCGCTACGTCGACCGGGCTGCGGTCGGCGCGCTCGAAGGCCAGTGTCACCCAACCGTCGAGCTGACACGGTGCCGCTGAGTCGTTGGTCAGTTCCAGCATCGCCACCCCGGCCTGCTGGAAGATCACGTCGACAGCCAGGTCGGTACTGGCGCAGGCGGCCGTACCGCCGTCATCCGGCGCGTCGGATCCGGCACCGGACGGGTCCGCTTCGACGGTCGGCGCCGCGTCGGCGGTCGGCTCCTCCTCGGTTGCGGCGTCGGCGCAGGCGGCGAGGGTCAGCGCGGCGGGGATCAGACAGGCTGCGGCGGCGGCACGGGCAACACGCATGGAGGGCTCATTCCTGCTCGCATGGCCGGGTAGCACCACGATGCCAGATGTGCCAGATCCTTCGCTCCGCCGGTGGACACCCGATCCGGCACGGGCCGGCCGTCGACCGGCGTAGCGATGTCGCGGGCGATCCGGCGTACCCCGGTGGTGGCGTCCAACCGCGACGCCCACATCTGCCAGCGGTCCGACCCACGGCCGCGTAGCCGCCGGTCGACGGTCCCGTCCACTTCGGCGGCGGTCGGCTGGGCGGTGAACTCTCCGTCGAGGAACTCGACCAGGCCGTAGCGGCGCCCGCCCCGGTCGTCTACCCGATGGCAGTAGGCCAGCACCCAGGCGTCCTCGCGGCAGCGTACGGCGTACAGGTCGCCGGCGCGGGCCTCGCCGCGCAGCGCCACCGGCAGCGGCGCCGACCGGGCGCCACGCCGCGCTGACACCGGCTTCGCCGACACCGAGGTCGGCGCCGGCGGCCGGTCGGCTGGCCGGGGGAGGTGCCCGAACAGTCGCCGCACCAGCGACTCGGTCACCCCGTCGGCGGCCCGCCAGAACGACAGCGGCGCGTCCACTTCGACCCGGGTGCTCGGGCGCCGGTCCCGCTCGCTGGCCGTGGTGAACGCGGTCAGCATCCCCGGATGGTCCGCCGTCTGCAGGACGCCGACGAAGGCGAGGTCCGCCAACAGCGACCGGTATGTCCACTTGTCGGCTCCGGGTAGCAGCCCGGCGGCCCGGAGCGCCTGCACCGCCCCGCCGGCCCGAGTGGTCGGCGGCAGCGACCGGATCGCGTCGAGGATCTCGTGCAGCACCCACCCGTCGTACGGCTGCGGTGCCGGCAGCGGCGGGGTCGCCGACTCCAGCGCCAGCAGGTAGCCGCAGACGTCGCCGGGCAGCGGTGACCCGGACCTGGACCGCTGCCACCAGGCGAGCGTGGTGTCGAGGGTCGTCTCGGCGGTCAGGAAGCAGACGTCGCAGCATCGGTCGCCGGTCGGACCCGGATGCGCCGGCATGGTGGTGCCGAGCGCCCACGCCGGCAGCACCGCCCGCCAGCTGCGCGACGCGCTACCCAGCCCGGCGACGAAGGCGTCGACGGCGGCGATCGTCAACGGTACGCGATGCACGTGTTGCCCGGCGTCGTCGACGTGGCTGTTCGCGGCGGCGTACACCCTGCCCAGCAACCCGATGATCTCGCCTTGGTCCACGCGCCCTGAGGCTACCGCCGCCCCGCCATCGATCGCCGACGCTGGTGCAAAAGTACACCGCCTTCAGATAGGCTGCAGCGCGTAGGCGGGCCGGTATGGCGGGGCCGGTCGGCCCGGATGTGGAGTACGACGATGACCATGCGTACCTTCACCCTCGTGCTCGATCGAAGTCCGACCGACGACGAGATCGATGCCCTGTTCGCCGCTGGATGTGACGACGCGGCCTTTGGTGTCGATGGCGGACTCCCCGTCGCGGAGTTCGACCGGGAAGCAGCCACCATCGCGGACGCGATCGCGACAGCGGTCCGGGCCGTCGAGTCGGTCGGCCTCACCGCGCTGCGGCTGATCGACCAGGATCTGGTGACGCTGGCGGACATCGCGCAGCGGGTCGGGCAGAGCCGGGAATCGATCCGCCGGTACGTCACGGGTGATCGTGGCCCCGGCGGTTTCCCGCCGCCGGTCAATCCGGCCCGCGACGGCGCGCTGTTCTACCGGTGGAGCGAGGTCGCCCCCTGGGTCAGCCGGCACCTCGGAATCAGTGTGTCGCAGGTCGACCCGTCGCTCGTCGTGGCCAACCTGGTGCTGCAGGCTCGGCAGCACCGTGGCCAGGTGCCGCACATGGCGGCGTTGTCGGACCTTTTGGCGGCCTGAACCAGGGTCACTGCCCGACCTGGGTCACGGCGTGCCGGGTGACGACGTGGCGGGTCGGCGGCGGCCGGGATGCAGGGCGCGCAGCGCGTTGAGGATCACCGCGACGTCGATGCCCTCCTGGGTGAACGCGCCGGCCACCGGCGGCAGCAGGCCGAACGCGGCGACCGCCATCGCCACCACCGCCAGGCCCATGCCGACCGAGGCGCTCTGCACCGCGATCCGCCGGGACCGGTGAGCGATGTCGACCGCGTCGGCGAGCCGGTCCAGCCGGTCGCCGGTGAGTACCGCGTCGGCGACCCCGGCCGCGGCGCTGGTTCCGGTGCCGCCGACCGCCACGCCCACGTCTGCTGCGGCCAGCGCCGGGGCGTCGTTCACCCCGTCGCCGACCATCACCGTCACCGCGCGGGCGGACTCGTCGCGTACCCGGGCGGTCTTCTCCTGCGGTGGGCAGCGCGCCACGATGTCGTCCACGCCGACCTGCGCGGCGACCCGCTCGGCCACCTCCCGCCGGTCGCCGGTCAGCATGACCAGCCGGGTGAACCCGGCCTGCCGCAGCCGCCGCACCGTGCCGGCGGCGTCGGGCCGCACCGGGTCGCGCAGCAGGATCGCCCCGGCGGGTACGCCGTCCACGCCGACCCACACCGCCGACAGCCCGTCAGCTTCGGCCCGGTCCCGGACCTGGACCGCCCAGTCCGGCAGCGGCCCGTCCGGCTGGCCGACCCGCACCGTACGGCCGTCGACCCGGCCACGGACGCCTCGGCCGGGATCCTCGGTGACCTCGGCTGGGGCGGTCAACCGCAGGCCCCGGTCGCCGGCGGCCCGGACCACCGCGCCAGCCAGTACGTGCGGGGAGAGCTGCTCCACCGAGGCGGCCAGCCGCAGCAGTTCGGCCGGGTCGGCTCCGTCGCCGGTGACCACGTCGGCGGTCTCCGGCCTACCGGTGGTCAACGTCCCGGTTCTGTCGACCAGCAGGGTACGGGCGTGGCCGAGCTGCTCCAGCGCACCGCCGTCGCGGACCAGCACGCCGCGGCGGGCGGCGCGGGACAGCCCGGCGACGATGGCGACCGGGGTGGCCAGCAGCAATGGGCAGGGGGTGGCGACGACCAGTACGGCGACCGCGCGGACGAACTCGCCGGAGACGATCCAGCCGGCTCCGGCGAGCCCCAGGGTGAACGGGACGAACGCGGCGGCGTACCGGTCGGCCAGGCGTACCGTCGGTGCCTTGCCGGCACCGGCCTCGGCGGCCAGTCGGACGATCCCGGCGTACGTGCTGCCCTGCGCGGTCTCGACGGCACGCAGCCCCACCGCCGCCCCGGCGTTGACCACCCCGCTGGCGACGCGCTCCCCGGCGGCCCGCTCCACCGGCCGTGACTCACCGGTCACCACCGACTCGTCGAGGGTGGCCGGCTCCTCGACGACGCCGTCGACCGGCACCACGTCGCCGGGGCCGACGACCAGCCGGTCCCCGGCGACGACCTCACCCACGTCGACGGTGGCGACGGTGCCGTCGGCGGCCCGCCGCCGGGCGGTACGCGGTGCGTGCGCGACGAGTGCCTGCAGGTCCCGGCCGGCCCGTCGCTGCGCGTACGTCTCCAGGGTGTGCCCGCTGGCCAGCATCAGCGCCACCACCGCGCCGGCCAGGTACTCGCCGGCCAGCAGCGCGCCGACCAGGGCGAGTACGGCGATGACGTCGACGCCGATCCGCCGACGACGCAGCGACTGACCCATCCAGCGCAGCGCCGGCAGCAGCGCCGTGACCGTGGCGGCCGCCCACACCCCATCGGCGACCGGGCCGGCACCGGCGAGCCGCAGCACGCCGCCGGCCAGCACCACGGCGGTCAGCGCCGCCAGCGGCGCCCAGGTCCGCCAGCGCAGCGCCCAGGTCCGCCAGCGCAGCGTCCAGGTCCGCCAGCGCAACGACCGGCGTCCGGCGGTCGGCTCATCGTTCACCAGGCCAGCCTGCCGGCCGGCGGGCCCGGCGGTGGGCGGTACGCCGGGAACGAACACGCGGGTGACCGGGGCCCCGTCCGGTCACCCGCCGCCTGACCGTAGTGAGTCTTCGCTACCCGCGCACCCGCGTGGACCAGTACATCGGTCGGCATCCTCTCTGTCTGGTGTGCATCGGTACGTGTCCAGGGTGCGGTGTCGACCGGAGTCGGGACAGTGATCACGTTCATCTCCGTACATCGGCGTACATCGACTAACATCCGCTGTGGAGCGGTTCGCCGCACGGCGGGTCGCCACGGTGACATCTGACCGGTGAAGGTCGTGAGAGTCGCGATGGTGCACGGAGTGGACACGCGGCCGCCCGACCGGCTGGTGCGCGACGCCGCCGGGGCGCGGACAGTGGACGACCTCGCCGCGTTGTTGCGGGCGCTGCGGCGGCGGCACGCCCGCCGCGAGGGTCAGCGGGTGCTGTCCTACCGGGTGCTGGCCACCCGCGCCGGCTGGTCGCACACGGCGGTGGCGGAGTACCTCACCGGGAAGACGCTGCCGCCGACGGACCGGTTCGACGTGCTGGTCGGGTTGCTCGGTGCCAGTCCGGTCGAGCGGGGTGTGCTGGCCAGCGCCCGGGACCGGGTCGACGAGCAGCGTCGCGTCACCGTGCCGACGGATCCGGCGGTCGGGCCCGTCGACCCGGTCGTCCGGGCGGTGCCCCGGCAGTTGCCACCGGCGCTCGGGCACTTCAGCGGTCGCCGTAGCGAGTTGACGCAGCTCGCCCGGCTCGCGCCGGCCACCGACCCGGCACCGCAGACCACCCCGGCCGGTACGGTCCGGATCGTGGCGGTCAGCGGCACCGCCGGGGTCGGCAAGACGACCCTCGTCGTGCAGTGGGCGCACCAGGTCGCCGACCGGTTCCCCGACGGACAGCTCTACCTGAATCTGCGCGGTTTCGACCCGGACGGTTCGGTGACCGAGCCGGCCACCGCGCTGCGGTTGCTGCTCGACGCGCTCGGCGTACCGCCGGTCCAGGTGCCGACCGACCTGGACGCGCAGGCCGCGCTGTACCGCACCACGTTGTCCGGTCGTCGGCTGCTGATCGTGCTGGACAACGCTCGCGACAGCGGTCACGTACGGATGCTGCTGCCCAGCTCGCCGCAGTGCCTGGTCGTGGTGACCAGCCGCAACCAACTCACCGGCCTGGTCGCCGCGCACGGCGCCCAGCCGCTGACCCTCGATCTGCTGCACCCGTCGGATGCGGCGGAACTGCTGCGGCGGCGGGTCGGTCAGCGGCGGTGCGCCGCCGAACCGGGGGCCGTGGACGAGATCGTCGCCCGGTGCGCCGGCCTGCCGTTGGCGTTGGCGGTGGTCGCGGCGCGTGCCGTCATCGCACCGCAGATGCCGTTGGCGGCGCTCGCCACCGAGCTGCAGGTCGCCCGGCATCGCCTCGACGCGCTGGCACCGGATGACCCGCAGCTCAGGGTACGCGCCGTCTTCTCCTGGTCCTACCAGGCGCTGAGCCCGTCGGCGGCGCAGCTGTTCCGGCTGCTCGGCATTCACCCCGGTCCGACCGTGTCGGCCCCGGCGGCCGCGAGTCTCGCCGGTCTGCCGGTGGCGCGGGTACGGCCGCTGCTCGCCGAGCTGGTCCGGGCGAATCTGTTGAGCGCGCACCCCGGTGGGCGTTACGGACTGCACGACCTGCTGCGGGTCTACGCTGCGGAACAGGCCCGGGAGCTGGAGTCCGGGTCGGCGCTCGACGCCGCCCTGCGCCGGCTGGTCGACCACTACGTCCGCAGCGCGTACCAGGCCGACCAGACCCTGCAGCCGAGCCCGGCGCCGACGGTGCCCGGTCCGGCCTGCCCGGGTGTCGTCGCCGAACTTCCGACGGACAGCCAGGCGGCGCTGACCTGGTTCGCCGCCGAGCACACCGTGCTGGAGGCGGTGTTCGACGCGGCCGTCGCCGCCGGGCTGGGAGCCGAGGCGCTGCATCTGACCCAGGTGACGTACACCTATCTGGACCGGCGTGGGCACTGGTCGGCGTTGACCGTCATGCAGCGGTCCGCCTTGCAGTTGGCCCGGCGGGTCGGCGATGTCGCCGCGGAGGCGGTGGCGCATCGCCACCTTGCCCGCGCGTACACCCGGACCAGCCGGTACGTCGAGGCTGAGGGGCACCTCGGTGCCGCCTTGGAGCTGGAGCGGGGCCGAGGCGACCTGGCCCGGCAGGGGCTCACCCACCTGAACCTGTCGTTGCTGCGGGAGCGCCAGGGCCGCCACCGCGACGCGTTGGCACACGGGCGGACGGCGTACGAGTTCTACGCGGCGGCCGGTGACCGGCGGGGGGAGGGCAAGGCGCTCAACGTGGTCGGCTGGCAGCACGCCCAGCTCGGCGAGTACGCCGAGACGCTCAACTGGTGCGGTCGGGCGGTGCAGCTGCTGCGCGAGCTCGGGGACGGACCCGGGCAGGCGAGCACCTGGCACAGCCTGGGGTACGCGTACCAGCATCTCGGTGATCCGGACGAGGCCGCCGTCTGCTACCAGGAGGCGCTGGAGCTGTTCCGTCGGCTCGGTGACCGGCACCTGGAGGCGCTGGTGCTGAGCAGCCTGGGTGAGGTCGGGTCCGACACCGGGGATCTGGCGGCTGCCGAGGCGTGCTGGGGCGCGGCGGTGCGCATCCTGGACAGTCTGCGGCATCCCGACGCCGAACCGGTCCGCGCCCAGCTGAACGGGTTGACCGGCCGGGGTTGACGCGGGGCTGGGCCAGTGCAAACATCGGGACCCGATGTTTGCGCAAACATTCCCTGGTCGCAGGCGATGTTCGCGCAAACATTGACTCCTCGGCTCTTCAGCTACCGAAGGTTGGGCGTGATGACCACTCCGCAGGCGCGACCCCGCCGGCTGCCGCGCCGGCGCTCGCTGGCCGGCTGGCAGTTCGTCGCGCCGTTCATGCTGGTCTTCGCGCTCGTCTTCATCGCGCCGATCGGCTACGCGATCCACCTCAGCCTCTACCGGCGGCAACTGATCGGCGGCAACTCCTTCGTCGGGCTGGACAACTACCAGCGGGCGCTGACCGACCCGCAGTTCTGGTCGGCGCTCGGCCGGGTGGCCGTCTTCCTCGCCGTCCAGGTGCCGATCATGCTGTTCCTCGCGCTGCTGGTGGCGCTGGCCATCGACAGCGGCCGGCTGTACGGCAGGAGCTTCTTCCGGGTCGCGATCTTCCTGCCGTACGCGGTCCCGGCCGTCGTCGCCACCCTGATGTGGGGCTTCATGTACGGCACCCGGTTCGGGCTGGTCGGCAACATCAACGACGCGCTCGGCGTGACGCTGCCCGACCCGCTGCACCCCGACCTGGTGCTGCTGTCCATCGGCAACATCGTCACCTGGGAGTTCGTCGGCTACAACATGATCATCTTCTATTCGGCGCTGCGTGTGGTGCCGACGTCGCTGTACGAGGCGGCCGAGGTCGACGGTGCCGGTCAGCTGCGGGTCATCCGCGCCATCAAACTGCCGGCCATCCGGGGGGCGCTGGTCATCGCCACCATCTTCTCCATCATCGGCAGCTTCCAGCTGTTCAACGAACCGAGCATCCTGCAGCACCTGGCACCCAACGCCATCACCACCTACTTCACCCCCAACCTGTACGCGTACTCGCTGTCGTTCTCCGGGCAGCAGTACAACTACTCGGCCACCGTCGCCATCGTGATGGGCCTGGTGACCATGGCGATCGCGTACCTCGTCCAGCTGCGCGGCATCCGGGAGGGACGTTGACGCCGGCCCTCACCCGGGTACGCCGACCCGGCCCCACCCGGGTACGCCGACCCGGCCGCAGCCTGACCCTGACCGCGCTGACCGGGATCGTCCTCGTCTACAGCCTCGTCCCGCTGATCTGGCTGCTGGTCAACGCCACCAAGTCGCAACCGGGCCTGTTCTCGTCGTTCGGGCTGTGGTTCGCCGGCGACTTCGCGCTGTGGGACAACGTCGTCGAGACGCTGCGCTACGACGACGGGATCTTCCTGCGCTGGCTGGGCAACACGCTGTTGTACGTGCTCGCCGGTGCCGGCGGCGCCACCCTGCTCGCCACCCTCGGCGGGTACGGCCTGGCCAAGTTCGACTTCGTCGGCCGCCGGGCGGTCTTCGCGATCGTCATCGGCGCGGTCGCCGTACCCGGCACCGCACTGGCCGTGCCGACCTTCCTGATGTTCAGCCGTCTCGGGCTGACCAACACCCCGTGGGCGGTGATCATCCCGTCGCTGATCACGCCGTTCGGGCTCTACCTGATGTGGGTCTACGCAGCCGAGGCGATCCCCGACGAACTGCTGGAGGCGGCGCGGTGCGACGGGGCGAGCGAGCTGCGCACCCTGTTCCAGATCTGCCTGCCGCTGCTGGCTCCCGGCATCGTCACGGTGCTGCTGTTCAGCATGGTCGCCACCTGGAACAACTACTTTCTGCCGCTGATCATGCTGAAGGACCCGGACTGGTACCCGCTGACCCTCGGCCTGGACGCCTGGAACGCCCAGGCCGCCACCGCCGGCGGCCAGCCGGTGTTCCACCTGGTCATCACCGGTTCGCTGCTGACCATCCTGCCGCTGCTGGCGGCCTTCCTGCTCCTGCAGCGCTACTGGCAGTCGGGGCTGGCCGCCGGCGGCGTCAAGGAGTGACCACCCATCACCGAAGGGACACCCTGATGAACGGCACCACTTCGCGGGCGGTCGCGGTCGCCGCGGCGACCGCCCTGGCGCTGGCCGGCTGTGGCTCCGGAGACGACCCGACCGACGCCGCCGGTGACGAGCAGATCTCCGCCGCCGACGTGCAGGCCGCCCTGGAGGCCGGCGGCGAGTTGACCGTCTGGGCCTGGGAGCCGACCCTCGCCGAGGTCGTCACCGGATTTCAGGCCGCCTACCCCAACGTGACGGTGGAACTGGTCAACGCCGGCACCGGAGACGACCAGTACACCGCCCTGCAGAACGCGATCGCCGCCGGTGACGGGCTGCCCGACGTCGCGCAGATCGAGTATTACGCGCTGCCACAGTTCGCCCTCGCCGGGTCGGTCACCGACCTCACCGGCTACGGCGCCGGCGACCTGGCCGACACCTTCACCCCCGGACCCTGGTCGTCGGTGAACACCGGCGGCGGCGTCCACGGCCTGCCGATGGACTCCGGCCCGATGGCGCTGTTCTACAACCAGGAGGTCTTCGACGAGCACGGCATCGACGTGCCGGCCACCTGGGACGAGTACGTCGACGCCGCCCGCGAACTGCACCGGGCCGACCCGCAGGTGTACATCACCAACGACGTCGGTGACGCCGGCTTCACCACCAGCCTGATCTGGCAGTCCGGCGGTCAGCCGTTCCAGGTCGACGGCACCGAGGTGAGCATCGATTTCACCGACGACGGCTCGGCCCGGTTCGCCGACACCTGGCAGCAGCTGATCAGCGAGGACCTGCTCGCCCCGGTCAGCTCGTGGAGCGACCAGTGGTACCAGGGGCTGGCCGACGGCACCATCGCCAGCCTCGCCACCGGAGCCTGGATGCCGGCCAACCTGATCTCCGGCGTCGCCGACGGCGCCGGCAAGTGGCGGGTCGCCCCGCTGCCGCAGTGGGACGCCGGCGGCACCGCCAGCGCCGAGAACGGCGGCAGCTCGCTGGCGGTCCCGTCGGCCGCGGCGAACAAGGCCCTGGCGTACGGCTTCATCGAGTACGCCAACGCCGGCGACGGGGTGCAGATCCGGGTCGACGGCGGTGCCTTCCCGGCTACCACCGCACAGCTGCAGTCACCGGAGTTCCTCGGCGCCGAGTTCGGCTACTTCGGCGGGCAGCGGGCCAACGAGATCTTCGCCGAGTCGGCCGGCAACGTCGTCGACGGCTGGTCCTACCTACCGTTCCAGGTGTACGCCAACAGCGTGTTCAACGACACCGTCGGGCAGGCGTACGTGTCGGACAGCCCGCTGACCGAGGCGCTGACCGCCTGGCGGGACACCTGCGTCAGCTACGGCACCGACCAGGGCTTCACCGTCAGCTGACCCGGCGCGGGCCCGGCACCGCCGCGATGACCGGTGCCGGGCCCGCGCACCCACCCCCAGAAGCGAGGAGACGGACGTGGCATTCGGTGGCGACTACCGCTGGCTGCGCTGGCCGGGCAACGGCGGCCCCCGGATCGGCTACGGTGCCGACTACAACCCCGAACAGTGGCCCCGGTCGGTCTGGGACGACGACGTGGCGGCCATGCGCGTCGCCGGGGTGAACATCGTCTCGCTGGCCATCTTCTCCTGGGCACGGCTGCAGCCCGGCCCGGACGAGTTCGACTTCGCCTGGCTCGACGACGTGATGGACCTGCTGCACGCCAACGGCATCGCCGTCGACCTGGCCACCGCGACCGCTTCGCCGCCGCCGTGGCTGACCGCCGCCCACCCGCAGATCCTGCCGGTCGACCGGCACGGCGCCACCGTCTGGCCCGGTGCCCGGCAGCACTGGCGGCCCACCTCGCCGATCTTCCGGGCGTACGCGCTGCGCCTGGTCCGGACGATCGCCGAGCGCTACCGTGACCACCCGGCGCTGGCCGCCTGGCACGTCTCCAACGAACTCGGCTGCCACAACGTGTACGACTTCTCCGATGACGCCGCAGCCGCGTTCCGGACCTGGCTGCGGGACCGCTACGGCGACATCGACACGCTCAACCACGCCTGGGGTACGGCGTTCTGGTCGCAGCGGTACACCGACTTCGCCCAGATCCTGCCGCCCCGGCAGGCCGCCTCCTACCCGAACCCGACCCAGCAGCTGGACTTCAAACGGTTCTCCTCCGACGCGTTGCGGGAGCACCTGCGCGCCGAACGCGATGTGCTGCGGGCGGTCACCCCGGGCGTGCCGGTCACCACCAACTTCATGGTGATGGGGGAGTCGTCCGGGATGAACTACGCCGACTGGGCGGGTGAGGTCGACTTCGTCGCCAACGACCACTACGTGCACCCGGGACCGCAGGCCCTCGACGAACTGTCCTTCTCGGCGAACCTGACCGGCAACCTGGCCGGCGGACGGCCCTGGTTCCTGATGGAGCACTCCACCAGCGCCGTCAACTGGCAGCCGGTCAACCTGCCCAAACGCGCCGGGGAACTGGCCCGGGACTCGTTGACCCATGTGGCGCACGGCGCCGACGCGGTCTGCTTCTTCCAGTGGCGCCAGTCGGCGGCCGGGGCGGAGAAGTACCACTCGGCGATGCTGCCGCACGCCGGGGCCGACAGCGACCTGTTCCGCTCGGTCGCCGAGCTCGGCCGGACGCTGTCCGACCTGGCCGGTGTCGCCGGCACCGGGCGCACCCCGGCACCGGCGGCGATCCTGTTCGACTGGGAGTCGTGGTGGGCCTGCGAGCAGGACTCCCATCCGACGTCGCGGCTGCGCTACAAGCAGGAGGCGCTCGACTGGTACTCGGCGTTCCTCGCGCTCGGCATCCGGGCCGACGTGCTGCCGATCGCCGCCAATTTCGCCGGGTATCGCCTGGTGGTCGCCCCGATCCTGCATCTGGTGCCGGCGGCGCTCGCCGACCGGCTGCACGGTTACGTCGCCGCCGGTGGTCACCTGGTGACCACCTACTTCTCCGGCGTCGTTGACGAGCACGACCACATCTGGCTGGGCGGGTACCCGGGGGCGCTGCGGGATCTGCTCGGCCTGCGCATCGAGGAGTTCGGCCCGCTGCCCGACGGCGCACAGGTGCTGCTGGACACCGGCGCGACCGGGCAGCTGTGGACCGACCGTGTCACGGTGACCGATCCGCAGGTCGAGGTGCTGGCGGCGTACCGCACCGGCGAGTACGCCGGTCGGCCGGCGGTCACCCGCCGTACGGTCGGTGCCGGTTCCGCCGGCTACGTCTCCACCCGGCTCGGGGTGTCCGATCTGGCCGGTGTGCTGGCGCGGTTCGCGACGGCCGCCGGGGTGCGCAGCGACCTGCCGCAGCGGCTGCGCGGCCGGGTCGAGTTGGCCGTCCGGGGCGAGCACTGGTTCCTGATCAACCGGACCGACGAGCCGGTGTCATTGGCCGACGTTGCGGGCGTACCGCTGGTCGGGCCGGCCGAGACGCTGCCGCCCCGGGGGGTCTCGGTACGGGCGGTGCCGACGGCGCACTGACCGGTCGTGGGATCCGGTCAGCGTGCCGTCGGCGCCGCTGGGTCAGCGTGCCGTCGGCGGGGCGGCGGTACTGGCCCGGACCACCAGGCGGGTCGGCACCAGGGTGGTGCCGGTCTGCGCGGTGCTGGTGCGGACCTGGTGCAGCACCGCCTCCACGCAGCGCCGGCCGACCTCGGCGAAGTCCTGGTGGACGGTGGTCAGCGGCGGGATGAACGAGCCGGCCTCGGCGATGTCGTCGAAGCCCACCACGCTGACGTCCGCCGGCACCACCCGGCCGCGTTCGTGCATGGCCCGCAGCACCCCGAGCGCCATCTGGTCGTTGGCGACGAAGATCGCGGTGCAGTCCGGTTCGTCGGCCAGTTCGAGGCCGGCCCGGTAGCCAGCCCCGGCCGACCAGTCGCCGCGGCGCAGCGCCGGCACCTGGCGGCCGGCCTGCGACAAGGTGGTACGCCAGGCGGTCGCCCGCCGCTCTGCGGCGTACGACTCCGGCGGTCCGGCGACGTGCCACACCGTACGGTGGCCGAGGTCGAGCAGGTGCCGGACGGCCTGCCGGGCCCCGTCGGCCTGGTTGGTGTCGACCACCCGGTAGCGGTCACCGGCATCCGAGTCGACCACGACGAGGTGCACGTCGGGAGGCAGCAGCACGGTGCTGGTGTCGAGCAGGTGCACCTCCATGATCACGATGACCGCGTCGACCGCGAGTTCGCCGAGCCGGGTGAAGGCACCGAGCACCCGGTCCTGGGTGGGAGCGGCGACCGGGATCAGCGTGATCACGTAACCCTCGGCTGCGGCGTGGGTGGCGATCGCCTCCACGGTGTGGCTGTTGCCGGTGGTGGACAGGGTGAAGGTGATCACGCCGATGGTGCGGAACTCGCCGTACTTGAGTGCCCGGGCGGCGCTGTTGGGTCGGTAACCGAGCTGCTGCATCGCGGCGACGACCTGTTCGCGGGTGCTGGGGACGACTCCCGGGTGCCCGGTGGACACCCGGGAGACGGTCTGGGTGGAGACCCCGGCCAGCCGGGCCACGTCGGCCATCGACACCCGGCGTCGGCGACGCCCCGGCGGGTCGGGTGCAGTCGAGCTCATCGGGCGTCGACACCTTCCTCTCCCGGTGTTGGCGATGCCCGGTGCCCGGGGGTACGCCGGAAGCCGTGCTGACACTAGCAGCGCTCGCCATGTTTGCGTAAACATGGCGGGTCCGGAGTCGCCGGCGAGCCCGCCCGCCGGGGATGATGGTCGGATGCTGCCCACCCCTCGCGCCCTGCTGCTCGATTTCGGCGGAGTCATCGTCGACGCCCCGTCCATGTCACCGCAGCCGACCCACCTGGTCGACCGGCTTTGCGCGCTCGTCGGCGACGCGTTGTCCGCCGAGCGGATCACCCGGTCGCTGATCGACGGGCAACGCGAGTACGCCGCCTGGCGGGACCGGATCGGCGAGCAGGACCGCCCCCGGGAGTACGGCCACGAACAGGTCTGGCGGGAGTTCATCGCACCCGGCTGGCCGGCCCCGGCCCGCGACGCGGTACTGCGCGAGGCGACCGCGTTGAGCTACGCGTGGACCCGGCGTGCGGACTGGGCGGTACGCCCCGGTATCCGTACCGCGTTGGACGTCGCCGCCGACGTCGGTCTGCCGCTGGCGATCGTCAGCAACACGTTGTGCGGTGCCGCGCACCGCGACTATCTCGACTCGGTGGATCTCGGCGACCGGTTCGCCGTGCAGATCTACAGCGACGAGGCCGGGGTGCGTAAGCCCAACCCTGAGGTCGCCTGGCTCGCCGCGCGGGCACTCGGCGTACCGGTGGCGGACTGCTGGTTCGTCGGGGACAGCCCGGCCCGGGACGTCCCGTGCGCCCGGCGGGCCGGTGCTGGTGCGGCGGTGCTGATGGTCTCGGCCCGCACCGGTCGGGAACGTGGCCAGCCCGACGGGGTGCCGGACGTGACCGTCGATGACGGCCACGGGCTGCGGCGGCTGATCGAGACCGCGTTCGCGACCGGTTGACCTGGCTCGGTTTCCGCGACGGCACCCGGTCCGCTCCGCCCAGGATGGACTCGACTCGGCGCGGGGCGTTGCCGGCTTTTCGTATCGAGCCGTCAATTGCCGGCATGGGAGCCGGCCGCAATGGCGCACGTCTATTATGGAAAAGCGGCGACATTTTGGGCGAAACGGTGGCGCTTTGCCGTTTTTCCGTGCACAGTGTTTTCATGAGCGACAGCGGACCTGATGGCGAGTACTTCTGGTGCCTCCGTCATCAGCGCGTGGAGTCCGGGGCGGACCTGTGTGCCGCCAAGTACCGGCTCGGTCCCTACGCCTCGAAGGCCGAAGCTGAGCAGGCGCTGCAGCGGGTGTCGGAACGTAACGAGGAGTGGGAGACCGAGGACGCCCGCTGGACCGGGGAGCAGGGCTAGGCCGGTCCGGCCTACCTGGGTCGGATTCCGGAGACTCCACTGTCTCCATAGGGGACAAATCCACTGAAAGTCCGCAAGGAGGAGAAAGCCATGGTTGCTGGCACCAAAGCCGCGACCCGTCCCGCCACCCGGCGGGCGTCGAGCACCGCCACCACGAAGACGGCGGCGAAGAAGACAAGCCCGGCAGCGAAGAAGACGTCCGCACGGAAGGCGTCCGCGACGGCGGCAAAGAAGCCCGCTACGAAGAAGACCAGCCCGACGGCACGCAAGACCAGCCCGACGGCGAAGAAGGCAGCGGCAAAGAAGACCAGCCCGGCGGCGCGCAGGACGACGGCCACCGCGCGCAAGACCACTCCAGCCAAGAAGACGACAGCCACCGCGCGCAAGACCAGTCCAGCCAAGAAGACGACGGCCACCGCGCGCAAGACCAGCCCGGCGAGGAAGACCGCGACCGCAGGCAAGAGCACGGCCGCGAAAACCACGGCGACGACGACCGCGACCAGGTCCACGCCGGCCAAGGGCACCACCGGCCGGGCCGGGAAGAAGGTCGCCGCCGCGACGAAACGCACCGCGGGCCGGGTGCAGCGAGCCACCTCGCCGAAGAACGCCACCCCCGCCCAGCGGGGTACCGCCAAGAAGGCAGCGGCCACCCGGAAGACCGCGAAGAAGACCACCAAGAAGGCCGGGACCCAGACCGCCCGCAAGGCCGGCCGCTGACCCGGGGGCGCACACCGGCCACCGCATCCGCGCACCGTGTCCGGCCGGCCGCCGCCGTACCACCGACGCGTCACGTGGCGGCCGGCTGGTAGGAATGGTCCGTGCCGTTGCCCCGCCTGACCGCGCCCCGGATCGACTTCGGCGCGTTGCGCCGCGAGCTGGAGCTGCCCACCGCGTTCCCGCCCGCGGCGCAACGCGAGGCGGACGAGGCGGCGTCGCGCGTACCGCCGCCGGAGGCCGACCTCACCGACATCCCGTTCGTCACCCTCGACCCGCCCGGGTCACGCGACCTGGACCAGGCGATGTGCCTGACCGACCGGCCGGGCGGCGGCTTCCGGATCCGGTACGCGATCGCTGACGTCGCCCGGTTCGTCACCGACGGCGGCCCGCTGCAGGCCGAGACCTGGCGCCGTGGACAGACCATCTACCTGCCCGACGGAACCATCCCGCTGCACCCACCCAGCCTCAGCGAGAACGCTGCCAGTCTGCTGCCCGACGCCGTGCGACCGGCCGTCGTGTGGACACTCGACCTGGCCGCCGACGGCGCACTGGTCGACACCCGGCTGGAACGCGCCCGGGTCCGCAGCCGGGCGCAGCTCGACTACCCGACCGTGCACGCCGCACTGACCGCCGGTCGGCTCGCCGAACTCGCCGAGCCGATCGCCCGGCTGCCGCGCATCGGCGGGCTGCTGAGCGCGCGGGCGGCGGCGCGGGGCGCGGTCGCGCTCCCGCTGCCCGACCAGGACGTCGAACCGGCCGGCCACGGCTGGCGACTGGTGCTGCGTCCACCGCTGCCGATCGAGGAGCACAACGCCCAGATCTCGCTGCTCACCGGAATGGCTGCCGCCGACATCATGCTGCGGGCCGGCGTCGGTCTGCTGCGTACCATGCCGGCACCGCAACCGGCGGCGGTGGCCCGGCTGCGGGCGGCGGCCGGTGCCCTGGGTGTCTGGTGGCCGCCGGGCGCGGCCGTCGGTGAGGTCACCGCCGGAGTAGACGCGGCACAGCCGCGCGGCGCCGCGTTCCTGGACCACGCCGCCGAGCTGCTGCGCGGTGCCCGGTACACCGCGTTCGCCGGCCAGCCGCCGGCAGAATCCGGCCACGGCGGGGTCGGTGCCCCGTACGCCCACGTCACCGCGCCGTTGCGGCGGCTGGCCGACCGGTACGCCACGGAGGTCTGCCTGGCGGTGACCGCTGGTCGGGAGGTACCCCCGTCGGTCGCCGAGGCGCTGCCCCGGCTGCCGGAGGTGATGGCCGGCACCGACCGGACCGCCAGCGCGGCGGCCCGCGCCGCGATCGACTTGACCGAGGCGGTGCTGCTGGCGAACCGGGTCGGTGCGGAGTTCGACGTCGCGGTGCTGGACGCCGACCCGGGCACCGCGAAGCGGGCGCCGCGCGGCACCGTCGCCCTCGACGAGCCGGCGGTGATCGCCCGCTGCACCGGCGCTCCACCGGTCGGCGAACGGGTCCGGGTCCGGCTGGTCACCGCCGACCCGGCCAGCCGGCGGGTGATCTTCCGGTACCCGGCCGGCGAGCCCGGGCCGGTCCCCGCCGCGGACGGCGGCTGACCGCAGCTCGGAGCAGGTGGTGGCCGGTGCGGAACCGGGTGGTGGTCGACGTCACGGTGCGGTCCCGTGCGGCCGTGCGGTGGGTGAGGATGAGCGGATGGGATATGACGCCAGCACACTGCCCGACGTCTCCGGCCTGACGGTCGGCATCATCGGCGGCACCGGCGACCAGGGACGGGGCCTGGCGTACCGGCTCGCCCGCGCCGGCCAGCCGGTTCGCATCGGGTCCCGCGACGGTACCCGGGCCGCCGCCGCGGCCAAGGAGATCGCCGCGTTGCCCGGGGTCGCGGCCGGGGCGATCAGCGGTGACGGCAACGACGAGGTGGCCGGCGGGTCCGACCTGGTGATCATCGCGGTGCCGTGGGACGGTCATGAGGCGACCGTCACCGCACTGCGCGACCCGCTCGCCGGCAAGATCGTGGTCGACTGCGTGAACCCGCTCGGCTTCGACAAGCAGGGCCCGTACCCGTTGCCGGTGGCGCAGGGCAGCGCCGCGCAGCAGGCCGCAGCGCTGCTGCCCGACTCGCGGGTCTGCGCCGCCTTCAACCACCTGAGCGCGCCGTTGCTGGCCGACCCGAAGATCGAGCGGATCGACCTGGACGTCCTGATCTGCGCCGAGGACCGGGAGGCGGCGGCGGTCGTCGCCGCGCTCGCCGCCCGGATCCCGGACATGCGGGGAATCTACGCCGGCCGGCTGCGCAACGCGCACCAGATCGAAGCGTTCACCGCCAACCTGATCGCCATCAACCGCCGGTACAAGGCGCATTCCGGGGTGCGAGTCACCGATCTGTGAGCTCCGCCCGGTCCCGGCGGATCTCGTGATCCGCCGGGACCGGACGGTGACGGCGGTCGATCAGAACGTGTGCTCGGCGGTCGGGAACCGGCCGGCACGGACGTCGTCGGCGTACCGGCGGGTCGCGTCGGCGAGCACCCCGGCGAGGTCGGCGTAGGTCTTCACGAACCGCGGGGTCGGGCCGGACCGCATGCCGGACATGTCCTGCCAGACCAGCACCTGCGCGTCGGTCTCCGGGCCGGCGCCGATGCCGACCGTCGGCACCGGCAGGTCGTGCGTGATCCGCTTGGCGACCACCCCCGGCACCATCTCCAGCACCACGGCGAACGCGCCGGCCTCGGCGACCGCGTGGGCGTCGGCGATCACCTCGTCGGCGGCGTCGCCACGGCCCTGCACCCGGTAGCCGCCGATGGTGTGCTCCCGCTGCGGAGTGAAGCCGACGTGCGCCATCACCGGGATGCCGGCCCCGGTCAGCGCGGCGATCTGGTCGGCGACCCGCCGGCCGCCCTCGAGTTTGACCGCGCCGCAGCCGCCTTCCTTCATGAACCGTACGGCGGTGCGCAGCGCCTGCGTCGGCCCCTCCTCGTAGGAGCCGAACGGCAGATCGCCGACGACCAGCGCGCCCCGGGTGGCCCGGACCACGGCCCGGACCAGCGGCAGCAGTTCGTCGACGGTGACCGGCACGGTGGTCTCGTGGCCGAACACGTTGTTCGCCGCGGAGTCGCCGACCAGCAGCACCGGTATGCCGGCCCGGTCGAAGATCGCGGCGGTGTACTGGTCGTACGAGGTGAGCATGGCCCACCGTTCGCCGCGTTCCTTGGCGGCGATCAGGTCACGGGTGCGGACCCGGCGGCTGACCGGTCCGCCGTACAGTGCGACGGCCTCGGCCGGCGTGGCGGGGTCGGCCGGCCCGGTGGACGTGGCTGCCTGGCTGGGCCCGGCGCCCGGCGTGGATCGGGACATCGTCGTCTCCTCTCACCCTCGTGGCCGCGGTCGCGGTCCCCGGGGTACGTCCCGATGGTGCCACCGGTGGCACCGGCCCGGAGAGGCTTCAGTGCAGGAATTCACACCTCACCCGGTCGCCCGGCGGGTGTCATCCGTCGCCGGGCTCCCGCCACCGGTTGGTGATCGGTAGCCGTCGATCACGACCGAACGCCTTGATCGATATCTTGGTGCCGGGCGCCGACTGTCGCCGCTTGTACTCGGCGAGGTCCACCATTCGCAGCACCCGGTCGACCAGCGCCGGGTCGTGCCCGGCGGCGACCAAGTCGTCGCGGCCGGCATCGCCGTCGATGTAGCCGGTGAGCACCCCGTCGAGGAGCGCGTAGTCGGGCAGCGAGTCGGTGTCGAGCTGACCGGGACGCAGCTCCGCGCTGGGCGGTTTGGCGATCGAGTTCTCCGGGATCGGCGGCTCGTCGCCGCGCCGGACGGCGTCGTCGTTGCGCCACCGGGCCAGCGTCCACACCATCGTCTTCCAGACGTCCTTGATCGGGTTGAAGCCGCCGACCGAGTCGCCGTACAGGGTGGAGTAGCCGACCGCCAGTTCGCTCTTGTTGCCGGTGGTCAGCACCAGGTGGCCCTCCTGGTTGGACAGCGCCATCAGGATCACCCCGCGCACCCGGGCCTGCAGGTTCTCCACGGCCAGCCCGGAGAGCGAGATGTTGGCCAGGAACGGGTCCACCATCGGCTGGATCGGCTCGATCCGGTAGTCCAGGCCGGTCCGTTTGGCCAGTTCGGCGGCGTCGGCCCGGGAGTGTTCGGAGGAGAACTGACTAGGCAGCGAGACGCCGACGACCCGGTCCGGGCCGAGCGCGTCCACCGCGATCGCGGCCACCACCGCCGAGTCGATCCCGCCGGACAGTCCCAGCACCACCGAGGAAAAGCCGTTCTTGCGGACGTAGTCGCGCAGCCCGAGCACCAGCGCCGACCAGATCTCCGCCTCGGCCGGCAGCGGCTCGGCGACCCCGCCGTCGACCGGCCCGCCCGTCGGGTCAATTTTCCGGTCACCGACCACCACCCGGTCGATGGTCATCCGGTCCGGGCCGTCCGGGGTCTCCGGGGTGGCCGTCGCGTCGGCGGCCTCCGGGGTCGCGGCGCGGTCCTGCGCCGGGGCGTCCGCGGCCGGCAGCGTCAGGTCGTGCAGCAGCAGATGTTCGACGAACTGCGGCGCGCGGGCCAGCAGCGTGCCGTCCGCGGCGACGATCATCGAGTCGCCGTCGAAGACCAGTTCGTCCTGGCCGCCGACCAGGTTGACGTACGCCACGGTGGCGCCGGCCTCGGCGGCCCGCCGCCGCACCAGTGGCAGCCGGGCGTCGTCCTTGTCCAGCTCGTACGGCGACCCGTTGACCGTGACGACCAGGCCGACACCGGCGCGGCGGGCGGCGGTGAACGGCCCGCCGGCCTGCCACAGGTCCTCGCAGATGGTCAGCGCCACGTCGACCCCGCCGACGCGGACGACGGTCAACGCGGTGCCCGGCACGAAGTAGCGGTCCTCGTCGAAGACGCCGTAGTTGGGCAGGTGGTGTTTGAAGTAGGTGGCCGCGATGGTGCCGTCGTGCAGCACGGCGAGGGCGTTGCGCGGACCCCGGCCCGGGTCGGCTTCGGCGCTGATCGCCGCCGGTCCGTCGGCGTCGAGGTAGCCGACCAGCACAGGTACCTCGCCGAACCCGTCGGCGGCCAGGTCGGCGGCGAGTCGTTGGACCCCGGACCGGGCGGCGGCGACGAACGACTCCCGGAACACCAGGTCCTCCACCGGGTAGCCGGTGAGCACCATCTCCGGGAACACGACCAGTTGCCCGCCGGCCGCCACCGCCGTACGGGTGACGTCGCGGGCCAGCCGGGCGTTGCCCGGTAGATCGCCAACGGTGGGGTTGACCTGGGCGAGGGCGATGCGCAGCGTCGGCATGTCGCTATCTTCCCCCAGCGCGACCCCGACCAACCCGCCGGTCGCCGACGCCCCGCGAAGCGGACCGGTCAGGTGACTGTGCGGACATGCTCCGGTGTGCCCCGGTGATCGTGGTCTAATATCCCCTTCGCAATGGTTAGTGATAAAGAACCGTATTGGTGTGGTTTGTCGGCTAACCCCGCCAGGTGCGCGACCGGAGCGGTCCCGTAACGTCGGTGTAACGAGGTCGGTAAAGACTGGGCAGCTCAGGTGGGAGCCGACAGCACCTGGTCCTGCGCTGGAGGGCAGCAGCGCGGAGAATGGAACCGGTCCGGGCAGACCAGTGTCACGAGGGGTAGACGTGGACCGTCAGCAGGAGTTCGTGCTCCGTACTCTGGAAGAGCGCGACATCCGTTTCGTTCGGTTGTGGTTCACCGACGTGCTCGGCACGCTCAAGAGCGTCTCGGTCGCGCCGGCTGAGCTTGAGGCAGCATTCGAAGAAGGCATTGGCTTCGATGGCTCCGCCATCGAAGGGTTCGCCCGGGTCTTCGAGTCCGACATGGTCGCCATGCCGGATCCCACCACATTCCAGGTGTTCCCGTTCGAGGGCGGCGTCAGCGGCGAGAGCGCCCGGATGTTCTGCGACATCCTGCTGCCCGACGGCACGCCGTCCTGGGCCGATCCCCGGCACGTGCTGCGCCGGGCACTGTCCAGGGCCGCCGACAAGGGCTTCACCTTCTACACCCATCCCGAGATCGAGTTCTTCCTGCTGGAGAACAGCCCGACCGACGGGTCCACCCCGGTGCCGGTCGACTCCGGCGGCTATTTCGACCACACCACGCACGCGGTGGCCCGTGACTTCCGCCGCCAGGCCGTGCTCGCTTTGGAGCGAATCGGCATCTCGGTCGAGTTCAGCCACCACGAGGTGGCCCCCGGTCAGCAGGAGATCGACCTGCGCTACGCCGACGCGCTGACCACCGCCGACAACATCATGACCTTCCGGCACGTGGTGAAGGAGGTCGCCCTGTCGCACGGCGTCGCGGCGACCTTCATGCCCAAGCCCTTCACCGACCAGCCGGGCAGCGGGATGCACACCCACCTGTCGCTGTTCGAGGGCGAGCGCAACGCCTTCCACGACGCCGGCGACCCGATGAAGATCTCCAAGGTCGCCAAGGCGTTCATCGCCGGGCTGCTGGTGCACGCCCGCGAGTACACCGCGGTCACCAACCAGTGGGTCAACTCCTACAAGCGGCTGTTCCCGCAGGCGCTGCCGGACCGGATCACCGAGTCCCCGGCGTACGTGTGCTGGGGGCACCTGAACCGGTCCGCGCTGGTGCGGGTCCCCGCGTACGGCAAGCCGAACTCGGCCCGGGTCGAGGTCCGTTCGCTGGACTCGGCGACCAACCCGTACCTGGCCTTCGCGGTGCTGCTCGGCGCCGGTCTCAAGGGCATCGAGGAGGGCTATGAACTGCCCCCCGGCTCCGAGGACGACGTGTCGGCGCTGTCCGCCGCCGAGCGCAAGGCGATGGGGTACGAGTCGCTGCCGGAGAACCTCTCCGAGGCCATCGAGGTGATGGCCAGCTCGGAGCTGATCGCCGAGGTGCTCGGCGAGCACGTGTTCGACTTCTTCCTGCGCAACAAGCGCTCCGAGTGGGAGCAGTACCGCCGCGAGGTCACCCCGTACGAGCGTCGCCGCTACCTCGGCGCGCTCTGAGCGGGCTGGCGCCGCCACGCTATCGTCCCTCCCGACACTCGCCGCCCCCGCGGCGACCCGATCGGGAGGAACGTGCGTGCTGGAGGATCTGCTCACCGGAGCTTGGCAGAGCATCGTCTTCGGAGCGGTCGGCGTCGCTCTGATGGCGGCCGGCTTCGTGGTGGTCGACTGGCTCACCCCTGGGAAGTTGCGCGAGCTGATCTGGGTGCAGCGCAACGGCAACGCGGCGCTGCTGCTCGCCGCCAACCAGCTCGGCGTCGCCGGCATCGTCTTCACCGCGATCCTGACGAGCTACCCGTCGTTCACCAAAGGGCTCGCCTCGACGGTCCTGTTCGGACTGATCGGGCTCGGCATCATGGCGTTGGCCTTCACCGTGCTCGACTGGCTGACCCCCGGCCGGCTCGGCGCGGTGATCTGCTCCGACGAGCCGCACCCCGCAGCCCGGGTCAGCGCCGCGTCGCACTTCGGCGCTGCCCTGATTGTCTGCGCCTGCATCGCCTGAGCCTGCTCGACGGGCCGGTGTCGCCCGAGATCGGCCGCCCGCCGCCGGCCGGCGCGAAGACGGTCCTGGCGCCGGAGCAACCCTGCGAGGGGCGTTCCGGCGCCAGGACCTTTCGGCGGCGGGGTCGGGTCAGGTGCCGTCCGGCGACTGGGCGGCCTCCGGCTCCTCGTCCGTACGGCCCATCGGGCCGCTACGGCCCGGACCACCGCCGCGTCCGGAGCCGGCGAGCACCCCTTCCTCGTACGCCTTGAGCACCGCGTCGGCCTCGGCCTGGGTGAGCGTTCCGTCGGCGACCGCCGCGTCGAGCCGCTCCTGCAGCGCCGCCTGCCGGTCGGCCGTCCCCTCCGGCCGTTCTCCGCGTTCGGGCCGGTCGCCGGCCCTCTCCTCACGAATTTTTTCCAGGGCGGCGGTGGCGTCGTCGGCGGAGACGCCGAGTTCCTCGGCCAGCGCCTCGGCCAGCTCGGTCATCTTCGCCGCCCGACGCTCCTCGCCGGTCGATCCATCGGCGCTGGCACTGGCGCCCGGCTCGGCGCTCTCCTGCGCGAAGGCGATGGTCGGCGCCGCGATCCCGACGCTGAGCACGCCCGCCGCAGCCAGGCCCGCGAGCGCCCGCTTCCTCGTGATCCATCTGGACAAGTCGACCTCCGGATGTCGTCTCGGTGTGGTGCGGTGACCTGACCGACGGTGCCCGGCTGCCCTCAACGCAACCCATGCCGAAGCTGTCAGCGGGCTGAGAGACCGGGCGTCGGGTCAGCGCACCGCCGGCCGCACCGTCAGGGTGCCGGCCGCCGGGTCCAACGCGGCCGGCACGCCCAGGCCGACGGCGCGTGGGGTCTGCCCGTGCCCGAGCGGCAGCCCACCGAGCACCGGCACGCCGAGGTCGCCCAGCCGCTCGGCGAGCACCTGCGCGACGTCCACCCCGTGCCGGTCGGCGCAGTCGGTGAACTGGCCGACCGCGACCCCGGCCAGGCCATCCAGCGCACCGGCCCGGCGCAGCTGGGTGAGCAGCCGGTCCACCCGGTACGGCGGCTCGCCGATCTCCTCGATCAGCAGGATCGCCCCGGTCAGGTCCGGCAGGTCGGCGGTGCCCACCGACGCCGCGAGCACGGTCAGGTTGCCGCCGAGCAGGATGCCGTCGGCCCGACCCGGCACCAGCACCGCCGCGCCGGCCTCGTCCGGCGACCGGGTGACCACCGTCGGCACCGGCTCCATCAGCGCCCGGCGCAGCGACCCGGCGGACACCGCCGGGGTCCGCTCGTCGTCCCAGGCCGCCACCGGCCCGTGCACCGTCGCCAACCGGGCACCCCGCCACAGCGCCAGGTGCAGCGCGGTGATGTCCGAGTAGCCGCACACCACCTTCGGATCCCGGCGTACCGCCGCCATGTCCAGCAGGTCCACCACCCGCTGGGTGCCGTAGCCGCCCCGGGCGCAGACGATGCCGCGTACCGCCGGATCGGCGAACGCCTCGGCGAGATCGGCGGCCCGCTGCCAGTCGGTGCCGGCCAGGTAACCGTGCCGGCCCAGCGCGTGCCGCGCCAGCCGGGGGTGCAGGCCCCACCCGGCGAGCACGGCCATCCCCCGCTCGACCGGCTCCGCGGCCACCGGCCCACCCGGGGCCACGACCCGGACCTCGTCACCGGGTCGCAGCGCGGGCGGATGCAGCGGCAGAGCACCAGGTCGGACCGGCTCCGCGGCTGAGGAACGCGGCTCGCCGCGTGGGAGGTCGGCCGGTCGCGGGTCGGTCACCGGCGCGAGACTACGCGAGGTTACCGGTCCGTACGAGCAGATTTGGTTACCGGTCCGAGCGAGCAGATTTTACGAGTACGCAACTGTGAGCACGCAGGCACCACCTACGGTCACCGCCGCGGCCGATTGGATAGCCTCGACACGTGGGCAGCGCTCTGGTGATCGAGAACGACCCGACCGACGACCTGCGACGGCTGGGGGAGTGGCTCGCCGAGGCCGGCCTGCCGATCGACGTGTGCCGCCCGTACGCCGACGACCCGGTCCCGGCCGATCTCGCCGGCCGACCGGCGGTGATCGTCCTCGGTGGCCGTCCGTCCGCGGTCGGTCCGGACCCGGCCGCCGGCTGGCTCCCCTCCGTCGAAGGGCTGCTGCGCAAGGCCGTCCGCCAGCGGATCCCGACCCTCGGCATCGGGCTCGGCGCCCACCTGCTCGCCACCGCGCACGCCGGCACCGTGGAACGCAGCGCCGCCGGCCCGGAGATCGGGCCAGCGCTGGTCGGCAAGCGGGACGCCGCCGCTACCGACCCGCTGTTCCGGTATGTACCCCTCGCGCCAGACGTGCTGCAGTGGCACGTCGACGAGATCACCGAGCTGCCGCACGGCGCGGTGCTGCTCGCCGCCTCCACGCACTACCCCCACCAGGCGTTCCGCCTCGGTGACCGGGCCTGGGGGCTGCAGTTCCACATCGAGTGCGACCGGGACATGGTCAGCACCTGGGCGGCCGGGTCCACGATCCTGACCGAGCTGCGTCTGCCCGCCGACGTGGTCGTCGACGCCTGCGTCGAGGTGCTCGGCGACATCGAGGAGGTTTGGCAGCCGTTCGCCGTCCGGTTCGCCGCGCTCGCCCTCGGCCAGCTGCCCGACTCGGACATCCCCCGGACCCTTCCGCTGCTCGGCAGTTAGGCCCCCGATGACCAGACCGACCAGTGCCACCGGCCGGCTCGCCCGGTACGGCTTCGACGTCAGCGGTACGGACACCGTCCGGGCCGCCGACCTGCTCGGCCCCGACGGGCTCGGGCTGTGGCAGGTGCAGGCGCAGCAGCCGGTCGACCCGCCGGCCGCCGAACTGCTGACCGCGCTGTCCCGGGCCGCCGACCCCGATCTGGCGCTGCGCCAGCTGCACCGGCTCGTCGAGGCGCAGCGGCGCGACACCGGCAACGGCGGTAGCGGTGGAAACGGTGCCGGCGGGTCGCCGGTGCTCGACGCCCTGCACGCCGACCCAGGGCTGCGCCGGCGGCTGATCGCCGTCCTCGGTGCCTCGTCCAGCCTCGGCGACCACCTGGTCGCCAACCCGGACCAGTGGTCGGTGCTCGCCACCGAGAACGGGGTGGCACCCACCGCCGACGGTGCCCTCGACGTCGTCGCCGCCCAGGCCCCGACCGACGCCGATGTCACCGCCGACGCCGCGTCGACCCCGCTGGTCGGCGCGGCGGCGATCACCGCGCTGCGCCGGGCGTACCGGCTCGCCCTGCTGCGGATCGCGGCGGCCGACCTGACCGGCGGACGGTGTCTGGAACAGACCATGGCGGCGTTGTCCGCGCTGGCCGACGCGACCCTGTGCGCCGCGTACGACATCGCCGTCGCCGAGCTGCCCGACGGCAGCGGTCCGCCAGGGCTGGCCGTGGTGGCGATGGGCAAGTGCGGCGGCAACGAGTTGAACTACGTCTCCGACGTGGACGTCATCTTCGTCGCCGCCGACGACGCCGACCTGACGGTCGCCACCACCGTCGCCACCCGGTTGATCCACATCTGCGGGCTGGTGGCCTGGCCGGTGGACGCCGCACTGCGCCCGGAAGGCAACCGCGGGCCGCTGGTCCGTACCCTCACCAGTCACCTCGCCTACTACCAGCGGTGGGCCCGGACCTGGGAGTTCCAGGCGTTGCTCAAGGCCCGGCCGGCGGCCGGCGACCGGGACCTCGCGCAGGAGTGGATCCGGCTGCTGTCGCCGCTGGTCTGGCACGCCGCCGAGCGTCCGGAGGCGGTCGAGGACGTGCGCGCCATGCGGCGCCGGATCATCGAGAACGTCCCGCCCCGCGAGCTGGAACGCGAGATCAAACGCGGCCCCGGCGGGCTGCGCGACATCGAGTTCGCCGTCCAGCTGCTGCAGCTGGTGCACGGTCGGGTCGACGAGACGCTGCGGGCCCCCGGCACGCTGCCCACCCTGCGGGCCCTGGTCGCCGGCGGGTACGTCGGCCGCGCCGACGGCGAGGCGTTGCTGCGCGGCTACCGGTTCCTGCGCGGCGTCGAACACCGGCTGCAACTGCAAGGGCTGCGCCGCACCCACACCGTGCCGGCCGACCCGGTGGCGCTGCGCTGGCTCGCCCAGGCCCTCGGCTACGCCTCGACCCCCGGCACCGACGTCGTCGAGGCGTTCCGGGCCGACTGGGTCAGCCACGCCACCGAGGTACGCCGGCTGCACGCCAAGCTGCTCTACCGGCCGCTGCTCGAATCCGTCGCCCGGGTGCCGGCCGAGTCGCTGCGGATGACCCCGCAGGCCGCCCGGCGCCGGCTCGAGGTGCTGGGCTTCGCCGACCCGGCCGGGGCGCTGCGGCACCTGGAGGCCCTCACCGGCGGCGTCTCCCGGACCGCCGCCATCCAGCGCACCCTGTTGCCGGTGCTGCTGCAGGAGTTCGCCGACGCCCCCCAGCCGGACCGAGGGCTGCTGAGCTACCGGCAGGTCTCCGACAAGCTCGGCAGCACCCCCTGGTATCTGCGACTGCTACGCGACGAAGGTCTGGTCGCCGGCCGGCTCGCCCGTACCCTCGGGCTGTCCCGGTACGCCGCCGACCTGTTGGCCCGCGAGCCCGAGGCGCTGCGGATGCTGGCCTCCGACGCCGAGCTCACCCCACGCGACGCGGCGGTGCTGCGCGCCGGCTTCGACGCCGCGGCCGCCCGCCACCTCGGCAGCGGTGGCGGCGAGCCGCCCGACCCGGTCCAGGCGGTCCGCGCCGTCCGGGCCCTGCGCCGGCGCGAACTGCTCCGGCTGGCCTGCGCTGACGTACTCAACCGGGCCGGCGCGCTGGCCCCGGCGCGGGAGGCCCGGAGCCGGCTGGACGTGGCCGCCGTCGGCGCCGGGCTGTCCGCGGTGGCCGACGCCACGCTCGCCGCCGCGCTGCGGGTCGCGGTCGAGACCGTGCCACCACCGGACGGTCTGCGGTTCGCGATCATCGGCATGGGCCGCCTCGGCGGGTACGAGATGAGCTACTCCTCCGACGCCGACGTGCTCTTCGTCTACGACCCGCCGCCCGGCCTCGCCGACGACGAGGCCAGCGCCGCCGCCCGGGCGGTCGCCGAGGAGCTGCGCCGGCTGCTCGGCATGCCGGCTCCCGACCCGCCGCTCGGGGTGGACGCCGACCTGCGCCCCGAAGGCCGGCAGGGGCCGCTGGTGCGCAGCCTCGCGGCGTACGCCCAGTACTACGCCCGGTGGGCAAAGGTGTGGGAGGCGCAGGCGTTGCTGCGGGCCCGGTTCGTCTGCGGCGACCCGTCGCTTGGCGAGGAGTTCGTCGCCGTCGCCGACCCGGTCCGCTACCCGGCCGGCGGGTTGAGTCGGGAGCACGTCATCGAGATCCGCCGGATCAAGGCCCGGGTGGAGACCGAACGACTGCCGCGCGGTGCCGACCCGGCCACCCACACCAAGCTCGGCCGGGGCGGGCTCGCCGACGTCGAATGGGCGGTGCAGCTGACCCAGCTGCGGCACGGGCACGCGGTGCCGGCGCTGCGCGACACCCGTACCCTGGTCGCGCTGGCTGCGGCCCGCGACGCCGGCCTGGTCGACCGGGCTGACGCGACCGCGCTGCGCGACGGATGGGTCCTCGCCTCCCGGGTCCGCGACGCGCTGATGCTGGTCCGGGGCCGGGCCACCGACCAGCTGCCCCGGCACGGTGCCGAGCTGGCCGGCGTGGTCCGGTTGCTCGGCGGCACCGACCCCGGCCAGTTCCTCGACGACTACCTGCGGACCGCCCGCCGCTGCCGGGCTGCGGCGGAGCGGGTCCTCGGTGCCTGACCGCTCCGGCGACCCCGGGACGCGGTACCACCTCATCCGCTATGTCGGTCTGGCCGGCGCGGTCGCCCTCGCGGTCGCCGCCGGCCTGGGCGGCGCGCTGCCCGACCCGCCGGCCGCCGGCTGGGCGGTCTTCACCAGCGGAACCGGCGTGCTCAGCGTGGTCGCCTGGGCCGCCGGCACCGGCGCGATGGTGTGGGCCTGGTGGTCGGCCCGGCACGGTGTGCCGTCGGTACGGTGGGCGTCGACCACCGTCGGCCTCTGGGTGGTGCCGCTGCTGGTGGCACCGCCGCTGGGCAGCCGGGACGTCTACTCGTACGCCTGCCAGGGCTGGATCCTGCGCGACGGTGGTGACCCGTACTCCGGAGTGGCCGGTCAGGGCTGTCCCTGGGTCGACGCGGTCGCCCCGCTGTGGCGCGACACCCCGGCCCCGTACGGGCCGCTGTTCGTCTGGCTCGCCGGGCTGGCGGTCGCGGTCGGTGCCGGCCTGGCCGGCACCCTGTTGGTGCTGCGGCTGACCGCCGTGGCCGGGCTGGTGCTGATGGCGGTTGCGCTGCCCGGTCTGGCCGCCAGGTGCGGTCTGCCGGCCGGCCGGGCGCTGTGGCTGACCGTCGGCTGCCCGATGGTGCTGATCCACCTGGTCTCGGGTGCGCACAACGACGCGTTGATGGTCGGTCTGCTGGTCGCTGCGCTGTGGGTGATCGCCGCCGGATCGGCCCGCCGGCCCGCCGTGGCGGCCGTCGTCGGCGGGCTGCTGCTCGGGCTGGCTGTCGCGGTGAAGGCGACGGCCCTGGTGGTCGTGCCGTTCGCGGCGATACTCGCGGTGGCCGGGCCGCGCCGGCCGGCCGCCCTGGTCCGGGCCGGGGCGCTGGTGGTGGCGGGGGTGGTCGGCGCGGTCGCGGCCACCACCGCGCTGTCCGGGCTCGGCCTGGGCTGGGTGGCGGGGCTGACCCACAGCGGTGACTCGCGGCAGTGGACCTCACCGCCGACCGCCGTCGGGCTGCTGATCGACTACTTGGCGCGGCTGGTCGGGGTGCGGCTGGACGCGGTCGGGGCGGTCCGCGTGGTGGGCCTCGTGCTGCTCGCCGGCTTCCTGGTGTGGTTGTGGTGGCGGGTGTGGCGCGGCGGCGGTCCGTTGGCCGGCTGGCGAGGTCCGGACGGCCGGGCGGTGCCGGTGGCGGAGCCCGCCAACCCACCGGCGACCTGGGACCGGGGGACCGTGGTGTTCGGAGCAGGGCTGGCCTTGGCCGCCACGGTGCTCGCCGCGCCGGTCGTCTACCCGTGGTACCTCAGCTGGCCGTTGGCCTTGCTGGCCGTCGCCGCGTACCGCACCGGGTGGTTCCTGCTGCCGGTGGCGGTCGCCGGTTTCCTGGTCCTGCCGGACGGTTCGGGGGTTGCCGCGCTCACCAAGGCACCGGGCACCGTGGCCATGTGCGCGCTGATCGTCGTGCTGGTGGTGCGGGTGGTTCGGTCCGCCCGGCGCTCCGCCGCGAGCTGACCGGCAAGGCAGGACGGCGGAAGATTGCAGGTGGAGTGGCGTAAGGGTGGAAGGTTTCGGGCACGAGCCCGGTGCTGCCGCATGTCGACGCCATGATTGGCGGCCGGTGGCGGGGCCAAAGCCGGTGGGCGCCGTCCATGCTGTCTGTGCCTCTGGGTGCTTGGCGGATTCTCGATCCGGCACGATCGCCTGCGACCGTCAAGGGAAGGCAGGTCTGGCGTTGCCTTCCCTTGGAAGCGGTCAGGCGGACTCGGTGGGGAGGCCGGCCTCTGCCCAGTCCTGGATGCCCTCGCGGTACTTCCGGACGTTGGTGTAGCCGAGAGCGGTGAGCCGGTCGGCGACCTGTCCGCTGTTCGGGCAGGCCGGGTTGGAGCAGTAGGTGACGATCGCGGCGTCGCGGTCGGGGAGCAGGGCGGGCGCCTGGGCTTCCACGTCGGCCAGGACCAGTTCGATGGCGCCGGGCAGATGCTGCTTGGCGTAGTACTCGCCGCCCAGCGTGTCCAGCACGGTCACGGTGCCCGCATCGATGGCTGTCTTCAGCTCGTCGCGGCTGACGAGTGCGGTCATACCACTACCTCCGATGGATTTGGACTATAGTCCGCTTGTGTCTCGCCATGTTACCGGACTGCAGTCCGGTTCTGCAACGTCGTTGGAACTCCTGCGTACCCCACAGCCCAAGGAGCGAGCAGACGCGGCACGTAACCGCGCCGCCGTGCTGGAGGCGGCAGGCAGACTTTTCGCCGAACACGGCGTCGAAGCGGTATCCATGGACCAGGTGGCGGCAGCCGCCGGCGTCGGCAAGGGCACACTGTTCCGGCGCTTCGGTGACAAGTCCGGGCTGGCCGCCGCGCTCCTGGACAGCCGGGAGCGTGTGCTACAGGAGGCGATCCTGCACGGCCCACCGCCCATCGGCCCCGGCGCCACGGCCGGCGAGCGCCTGGCCGCGTTCATCAACGCCTACCTCGACTACCTGCTGGAACACCTGGCCCTGATCAGGATGTCGGAGACGGCGGTACCGGGTGCCCGGTACCGGATTGGTGCCTACCGGTTCTGGCACCGCCACACAGCGATCTTGCTGGACGGCACGCCCGACCCCGAACACGCCGCCCACGCCCTGCTCGCCGCCCTGGGCGCTGAACACGTAGCCGCACTCCTGCCAGAACTCGGCGAGCAACGAATACGAGCCGGCCTCATCCGCCTCGCCCACGTAGCAATGCTGTAGCGGCGACGCTGCGTCCACACCTGGCCGACGGCTGCGACGCGGTCGAAGTCGATGACGATACGGACCGTCGTCGGCCGGGCCGCACGCCTGCTGTTCTTGGGTGTCGGTGCTCGACCGAACCCGGCTGCTCGTTGACGGCGCGCTCGGCCAACGCGGAACGGCGGCCACGCCGGCTGTGAGCCCGGCATGACCGCCGTTCGTGAGGTTGTACCCAACCTGGACCCAGAATCAGTGGCAATCCTGTTGATCCAGGTCAGCGCCTTGATCAGTCTCAGCAGTCGAAGTACATCGCGAACTCGTGCGGGGTCGGCCGCAGACGGACCGGGTCGACCTCGTTGGACCGCTTCCAGTCAATCCAGGTGGAGATGAGGTCCGGCGTGAAGACCCCACCCTCGAGCAGGAAGTCGTGGTCGGCCTCCAGCGAGTCCAGCACGGCCGGCAGCGAACCCGGCACCTGCTTGACGTTGCCCCACTCCTCCGGCGGCAGGTCGTACAGGTCCTTGTCGATCGGCTCCGGCGGCTCGATCTTGCTCTTGATGCCGTCCAGGCCGGCCATCAGCATGGCCGAGAAGGCCAGGTAGACGTTGGCCGACGGGTCCGGCACCCGGAACTCGACCCGCTTGGCCTTGGCGTTGCTGCCGGTGACCGGGATACGGGTGCAGGCGGACCGGTTGCGCTGCGAGTACACCAGGTTGACCGGCGCCTCGAAGCCGGGCACCAGCCGGCGGTACGAGTTGACCGTCGGGTTGGTGAAGGCCAGCAGCGACGGCGCGTGGTTCAGCAGACCGCCGATGTACCAGCGGGCGGTGTCCGACAGGCCGGCGTAGCCGGTCTCGTCGTAGAACAGCGGCTCACCGTTGAGCCACAGGCTCTGGTGGGTGTGCATGCCGGAGCCGTTGTCGCCGAACAGCGGCTTCGGCATGAAGGTCGCCGTCTTGCCACTGGCCCAGGCGGTGTTCTTCACGATGTACTTGAACAGCTGCAGCTGGTCGCCGGCGTGCAGCAGGGTGGAGAACTTGTAGTTGATCTCGGCCTGGCCGGCGGTGCCGACCTCGTGGTGCGACCGCTCCACGGTGAAGCCGGTGTCGATCAGCTTGCGGACGATCTTGTCACGCAGGTCGGCGTAGTGGTCGACCGGCGGCACCGGGAAGTAGCCGCCCTTGTAGTTGGTCTTGTATCCGCGGTTGCCGCCCTCTTCCTCGCGACCGCTGTTCCACCAGCCCTCGATGGAGTCGATGTAGTAGTAGGCCTGGTTCGCGGAGGTCTCGTGGCGGATCGAGTCGAAGATGTAGAACTCCGCCTCGGGGCCGAAGTAGGCGGTGTCGGCGATGCCGCTCGCCGCCAGATAGGCCTCTGCCTTCTTGGCCACGTTGCGCGGGTCCCGGGAGTACGGCTCCCGGGTGAACGGGTCGTGGATGAAGAAGTTGAGCGCCAGCGTCTTTTCGATCCGGAACGGGTCGATGAAGGCGGTGGCGACATCCGGCAGCAGCAGCATGTCCGACTCGTGGATCGCCTGGAAACCACGGATCGAAGACCCGTCGAAGGCGAGGCCGGTGGTGAAAATGTCCTCGTCGACCGACTCGACCGGCAAGTTGAAGTGCTGCATCACGCCGGGCAGGTCACAGAAGCGTACGTCGACGAATTTCACGCCCTCGTCTTTGAGGTACCGCAGTAGTTCCTCGGGATTGGCGAACACACGTCCTCCTGGCACGTCGCACTGATGGCTATGCTGGTCGCGACGCTATGGCCGCGGGGTTGCCCCACCATGTCCCTAATGTTTCCGCCGTGTTACGTCCCGTGCGGAGCGTGATCCCGACCAATCGTCCCCCGCAGGATACGGCAGACGGCCCAGACTAGTCTGGCCGTTCGTGGGTATCGGAAGGAGGAGCAGCGTGGCGGCAAGCGCAAACGCGGCTGCGGGCGGAGCGACGGACGGCCCGGCGGGGTCGGGTGCCGAGGTGCCCAGCCTGCTTCGCCGCACCGGCGCCCTGGTGATTGACTGGATACTCTGTGTGCTGATCTCCAGCCTCTTCGCCGACCCGGCCCGGTCCGGCTGGCCACCGGTGGTGGTGCTGATCGCCGAGTACGGCATCTTCCTCGGCCTGTTCGCCCAGACCCCGGGAATGTGGCTGGCCCGGATCCGGTGCGTCTCGGCCGACGGCGGCCGGATCGGCGTACCCCGGGCACTGCTGCGCGGACTGCTGCTGGCCCTGGTGATCCCGCCCCTGGTGATGGACGAGCGGCGGCGCGGTCTGCACGACCGGGCCGCCGGATCGGTCGTCGTCGCCGTCCCCAGCTGACCCACCACCGCACCGCCCGGCCCGCGACCCGGACCGGACTGGCGGCGACTGGCGGTCAGCGGCCCCGGGTCTGCCGGAACGCGCCCTTCGGTGGGCGCATGTTCTTCGGAATGGCGCCCTTGGGCAACTGCGGCCGGGCCGACAACGCGGTCAGCCGCTTGTCCAACGCGTTGACGTCCTTGCCGGTCAGGTTGCGCGGTAAGCGCATCAACGTCGTACGCATCTTGCGAATCGACAACTCACCCTCGTCGGTGCCGATCACGTAGTCGTACAGCGGCGCGCTGCCGATCACCTTGGCCAGCCGCCGCTTCTCCTGACCGAGCAGCCCTCGGACCCGCTGCGGGTTGCCCTCGGCGAGCAGGATCACCCCGGGCCGCCCGATCACCAGATGGACCATGTCCATCTGGGTAGTCGAACTGACCGCGGGCGTCACCCGCCAGTCACCACGCATGTTCTCCAGCAGCGAGGCCGCCGCACCCGGCTGGCCCTCGGCGACGTTCATCATCGCCGTGTTCGACCTCAGGTTCAGCACGATCAGTACGGCGAGCAGCGCCACCAGGATGCCGACCGGCAGCCACATCCACCCCAAGGCCAGCGACACCGGCACGGTGACCGCCAGCGGCAGCACGACGGCGGCCACCGCCAGCGGGACGAACCACTTGTCGCGCTTGGCGGTGAACGAGAACACCATGCCGATCTGCTTCAGCCGCTGGCCGAACGACACCTTCTCCTGGGGTTTCGCCATGCGAGGGAGTCTAGTTGCCGGGGGCGAAGCCGTTCACCGGGCGGTCAGCCGGCCAGCGGCTGGGCCTCGCGCTGGCGCAACGCCTGCTGGTAGAGCCGGCCGGCGCGGTACGACGAGCGCACCAGCGGGCCGCTCATCACCCCGGAGAAGCCGATCTGCTCGGCCTCCTCGCGCAGCTCGACGAACTCCTCCGGCTTGACCCAGCGCTGCACCGGGTGATGTCGCGGCGTCGGGCGCAGATACTGGGTGATGGTGATCAGCTCGCACCCGGCGGCGTGCAGATCGCGCAGCGCCTGTGACACCTCGGAGCGTTCCTCGCCGAGGCCGAGGATCAGGTTGGACTTGGTCACCAGGCCGGCCGTGCGGGCCCGGGTGAGCACGTCGAGCGAGCGTTCGTACCGGAAGCCGGGGCGGATCCGCTTGAAGATCCGGGGCACCGTCTCGACGTTGTGGGCCAGCACCTCCGGTCGGGCGGCGAACACCTCGTCGAGCTGGCCGGCGTCGCCGTTGAAGTCCGGGATCAGCAACTCGACGCCGCAGCCGGGCTGCAGCGCGTGGATCTGCCGGACGGTCTCGGCGTACAGCCAGGCACCACCGTCGGGCAGGTCGTCGCGGGCCACCCCGGTGACCGTGGCGTAGCGCAGACCCATCGCCGCGACCGACTCGCCGACCCGGCGGGGCTCGTCGGCGTCGAACTCGGCCGGCTTGCCGGTGTCGATCTGACAGAAGTCGCAGCGCCGGGTGCACTGGTCTCCACCGATGAGGAAGGTGGCCTCCCGGTCCTCCCAACATTCGTAGATGTTGGGGCAGCCGGCCTCCTGGCAGACGGTGTGCAGCCCTTCCCGCTGCACCAGCCCACGCAGCTCGGTGAACTCCGGCCCCATCCTGGCCTTGACCTTGATCCACGGGGGTTTCCGCTCGATCGGGGTCTCGGCGTTGCGGACCTCCAGGCGCAGCAGGCGTCGTCCCTCCGGAGCAATGGTCACCCTTGTCAGCCTACGCCGGCCGGTGCCCGACCGGGCGGCCAGGCGACCGCGCGGGCGCCGCTCACCGGGTGAGTTGGCTCACCCGAGAGTAGGCAGGTGCCGCTCGACGACCGGCAGCACCTCGGCGACGGTCACCGGCCGGCCGAGTTCGGCGCTCAGCGAGGTGACACCGACGTCGCGCAGACCGCACGGCACGATCCGGTCGTACGCCGTCAGGTCCGGATCGCAGTTGATCGCGAAGCCGTGCTGGGTGACCCCCCGGGCCACCCGGATGCCGATCGCCGCCACCTTGCGCGCCGGTCCACGGTCGTCGGCCGGCACCCAGACTCCACTGTGGTTCGGCCCGTCGAGTCGGGTGGCGGCCAGCCCGAACTCGGCGCACACGTCGATCAGCAGCTGTTCGACCCGGCGTACGTAGGCGACCACGTCGATCGGCTCCGGCAACCGGACGATGGGGTAGCCGACCAGCTGCCCCGGGCCGTGCCAGGTGATCTTGCCGCCCCGGTCGACGTCCACCACCGGAGTGCCGTCGACCGGGCGGTCCCACGGCTCGGTGCGCTTGCCGGCCGTGTAGACGCTCGGATGCTCCAGCAGGAGCACGGTGTCCGGCTCCTCACCGGCGACCACCGCGGCATGCAGTCGACGCTGCTCCTGCCAGGCGGTCTGGTAATCGACGACTCCGGCTCGGACCCCGCGCAGGCGGGAAACGGTGCTGGTCACGTCGTCCAGCCTAGTCCGTTACCGGCCGGTCGGGCCGGTCCGTGGCCCGGCTCACCGTGGCGGACGCCGGGGCGGCGGGCTCACCAGCCCCCCTCCGGCGCCGGCCAGAGCCAGACGTCGGTGACCCGCTGTGGCGGGCCGAGCAACTCGGTGGTCGCGGTCAGCAGGGCCTCGGCGTCGACCGGGAACTTCGCGCCGTGCACCCGGTCAGCGAGCACCACCGCCTCGGCATCCCAGTACCGCAGGTCGGCGCGGGCGGCGGCCCGGTCGGCGTCGGTGATCGGCGGGACCACGCCGGTGCGGGCGACCTCGTGCAGCAGCCCGTCGGTGGCCCGAGGGACCGGCCCGATCCGGCCCCGGCCGTCCGGCCCGCCGGGGCCGAGGAAGAAGCCGGACGGGATGGCGAACTCGCCCTGCCGGTGCGCGAACGCGTACGCCTGCCAGCGCTGACCGTCGGGGAGCACGTCGAGGGTGAACGGTACCGGGGCGAGCACCCCACCCTGGCTGATGTGGTCGCGCCAGGCACCCGAGGCGATGAAGTCGGGGATCGGCTCCCGTTCGACGGTGAGCAGACTGGCCGGGGTCAGCGGCAGCAGCGCCGCGACGAACGCCGCGGCCCACCACCGGCCGTACCGCGCCTGCCCGGCGGCCCGGCGGGTGAGTAGCAGGCTGAGCGTCAGCGCCAGCAGGATGCCGATGACCGGGGTGACCACCATGGCCAGCCGAGCCGGCAGCGCGGCGTTGAACACCGGCGCGCCGGCCAGCGGGGCGTACGGCAGCGGGATGTCGGTGATCGTCCCGCCGATCTTCAGCCGGGGGCCGAGGGAGAGCACCGCGAACACGGCGACGGTGACGGCGAGGGCCCGCAGGGTGGCTCGCCGGCCGGGATCGGCGGCCCGCCAGAGCAGCACCAGGCAGCCGACGGTCAACACCAGCAGCGGTACGCCGAAGAAGCTGTTCTCCTCGGTCTCGTTCGGCGCCAGCCCGGTGCCCAGCCCGGCGACCCCGGCCAGCGAGCGTTCCGGGAACGCCCCGTAGGCGAGGAGGTCCTCGCTGTGCACCCGGGCGTCGAACCCGGTGCCGTGGAACACCTGCGGGCCGAAGAAGTGCAACCACAACGGGTACGCCAACAGCGTGGTGGCGACCGCTGCGGTCACCGCCAGGGCGCGCAGCAGGCGGGGGAGCGCGTCGCGGACCTCGGCGGCTCGGCTGCGGTCCAGCGCCCAGACGCCGAGGAACACGCCGCAGGCCAGGGCGGTGAAGAACAGGCCCTCGGCGGCGATCGAGAAGGCCGCCGCGACGGCTACGCCGAGGATCAGGCCGTTGCGTGCCCAGCCGCCCCGGGCCAGCGGCCGGGCCCCGGGACGCCCGCGCAGTGCGAGCACCCGCCAGACGATGATCGGCACCAGCCAGCCGGCGGTCCAGTTGAGGTGGGCGTTGGCGTGCGACACCATCGCCGGCGCGAATCCGCAGAACAGCCCGCCGACGGCGGCGGCCAGCCGGGACGGCACGAACGGCGCGCCGCCGTCGCCGGTGGGTAGCCGGGACAGCAGCCAGTACCAGGCGAAACCGGTGCCGGCCAGGTTGAGGGTGAGGATCACCAGGAAGGTCGCCGGCGGCCCGATCAGGAAGGTCAGCGGCGCGAACAGCACCGCGTACACGGTGATCGAGGTGTTGACCGCGAGGTTCACCCCGTCCGGGGCGTTGAGCAGGTAGGTGAACAGCGGGTTCTCGCCGTGGGTCAACGCGTACGCGCCGTAGCTCAGCAGCCACTCGAACAGCGCCTGGTCACTGGAGTTGACGGTGATCGTCCGGCTGTCCGGTCCGGCCCACAGGCCGCTGGTGACCCAGCCGGCGAGCGCCACCGCGACCACCGCGACGACCAGGTCAGCGCGCCACCCGGCCGGGCCGCTGAGCCGGCCCCGGGGACGGTCGCTGGTCACCGGCCGGTCGGTCGCGGCGCTGTCGGGCAGTGGGGACGGAGCGGTCGGCACCGGCGGAGAGTACCAATTTCGCCCGACACGCCCGTGCCGTACCTAGGCTTGACGAAGTTATTGGAAATGACTTCCAATGTACGCGTACCTGTTGAGTTGTTTGGGAGAGATCCACGGTGAAGATCTGTTTTGTCGGTAAGGGTGGCAGTGGCAAGACCACCCTGGCGGCCCTGTTCGCCCGCCACCTGGCGGCCACCCCGACCGGTACCGACGGCGGGCCGCCGCCGCTGCTCGCGGTCGACGCCGACATCAACCAGCATCTCGCCGCTGCCCTCGGCGCCAGCGACGACGAGGCGGTGCTGCTGCCGGCGCTGGGTGACCACCTGGCCGACATCAAGGAGTACCTGCGCGGCGAAAATCCCCGGATCAGCTCGGCTGCGGCGATGGTCAAGACCACCCCGCCCGGGCGTGGCTCGCGGCTGCTCACCGTCGCCGGGGCCAATCCGATCTACGACGCGCTGGTCCGCGAGGTGGCCGGCATCCGGCTCGCCGTGACCGGGCCGTTCGCCACCGACGATCTCGGTGTCGCCTGCTACCACTCCAAGGTCGGCGCGGTGGAACTGCTGCTCAACCATCTGGTCGACGGCCCGGGCGAGTACGTGGTCGTCGACATGACCGCCGGGGCGGACTCGTTCGCCTCCGGGCTGTTCACCCGGTTCGACGCCACCTTCCTGGTCTGCGAGCCGACGGTGCGCAGCGTCGGCGTCTACCGGCAGTACGTCGGATACGCCCGTGACTACGGCGTACGGGTGCACGTGATCGGCAACAAGATCGACGACGAGTCGGACGTGGACTTCCTGCGCGAGCACGTCGGCGCCGACCTGCTGACCTGGGTCGGCCGGTCGGCCTTCGTCAAGGCCGCCGAGCGGGGTCGACACCAACCAATCACCGCGATGGAGCCGGCGAACCGTGACGCGCTGGACACGATGCGTACAGCCGTCGATGCTTGTGTGAAGGACTGGGCCAGCTATACCCGGCAGGCGGTGGAGTTCCACCTGCGCAACGCCGCCGCCTGGGCCAACGACCGGGTCGGCGAGAACCTCGCCGACCAGGTCGACCCGGAGTTCGTACTCGGACCAGACCTGCTGGTCCGCTGACCGTCAGCGTGAGGAGAAAGCATGTCCCTCGACGTACCCGCCGCTCTGCTGGAGCAGGCCGAAGCCGGCCGGGTCGACGACGCCGAGTTCGTCGACTGCGTACGCCAGTCACTGCCGTACGCCTGGTCGGTGGTGTCCCAGGTGGCCGCCCAGGCCCAAAGCGGCACGGCCGAGTTCGCCGACCACGCGGTGCCGCCACCCAGCGAGGCCGAGCGTGGCCAGTTGCTGCGGGCGCTGGCCAGCGACGCGATCCGGGGCGGCCTGGAGCGGCACTTCGGCGTCAAATTCGCCTTCCAGAACTGCCACCGGGTGGCCGCCTTCAAACTGTCCGCCGTCGGCGGCGAGACCTACCAGGAGTTCATCTCCCCGGTGGCCCAGCTGCGCAACCAGTCACCCGAGCTGCGTGACTGCTGAACCGACCACCGCGCCGGTGGCCGGCGCCCTGAACCAGCCGGCGGTGGACCTGTTCCTGCTGGCGGCACACGGTCTGCCAGCCACCGTCGGCTACGCGCGCGCCGCCGAGGCAGCCGGCCTCGGCGGCGTGTGGCTGGCCGAACACCATTTCGTCTCGTACGGGCAGTGCCCGTCCGCCACCACCCTCGCCGGCTACCTGCTCGGTGCCACCCACCGGATCGCCGTCGGCACCGCGGCGGCCGTACTGTCCAACCGGCATCCGGTCGCGCTCGCCGAGGAGACGGTCCTGCTGGACACGGTCTCCGCCGGCCGGTTCCGGCTCGGGGTCGCCCGCGGCGGTCCCTGGGTGGACCTGGAGGTCTTCGGTACCGGCCTGGACCGGTACCGGGACGGGTTCGCCGAATCGCTGGACCTGCTGGGCCGCTGGCTCTCCGGCGCGGCGACGGTCGGCGCCGACGGCGGGTTCTTCGCGTTCCGCGACGTGCCGGTGGTGCCCCGACCGGCGCGCCCGATCCCGGTCTGGGTGGCGGCGACCTCGCCAGCGACGGTCGACCTCGCCGCCGGCCGCGGGCTTCCCTTGCTGCTCGGGGTGCACGACGACGACACGGCGAAGGCCGCCACGCTGGCCCGGTACGCCGAGGTCGCCGCCGACCACGGGCACGATCCGGCCATCGTGCCGCACGCCTCGGTGCATCTGATCGGGCTCGCTGACTCCCGGGCCGCCGCCGAGCGTCAGCTCCGCCGGACCCTGCCACCCTGGCTGGCCACCACCCGGGAGTACGTCCGGATCGACGGCTCGGCGCCGGCCCACCGGGACCTCGACGCCTACGCCGAGCACCTGCTGCGAATCCACCCACTGGGCAGCGCGGCCGAATGCGCCGCGCGACTGGCCGCCAGCGCGGCGACCGTCGGCGCCCACCGGCTGGTGCTGATGGTCGAGGGCGTCGGCCCGGCCGCCACCGGCGACCTGATCAGTGCCATCGGCACCGATCTGCTCCCGGCCCTGCCCTGACCTGACCGGTCTGGACGCCACCCGGTGCCGGGTCACCCCTGCGTCAGGGCGGCGTGCAGCGCGTCCGGTAGGTCCGGGTACCGGTAGGTGAACCCGGCCTCGGTCAGCGCCCCGGGCAACACCCGGGAGGAGCGCAGCGCCTCGGTGGCGAACTCGCCCAGGGCCACGTGCAGCGCGAACGCCGGGATCGGCAGCACCGCCGGTCGGTGCACCGCCGCGCCGAGCGCCTTGCCGAACGCCGCGTTCGTCACCGGTGCCGGCCCGACCACGTTGACCGGGCCGGAGATGTCGTCGTGGTCCAGCAGGAAGGTCACCGCCCGCAGCCAGTCCTGCATGGCGATCCACGGCACCCACTGCCGCCCGCTGCCGAGCTTGCCGCCCAGACCGAGCCGGAACGGCAGCAGCTGCGGCTTGAGCAGGCCGCCGTCGCGGTGCAGCGGCAGACCGGTACGTAACCGGACCACCCGTACGCCGGCGTTCTCGGCCGGCCCGGTGGCCGCCTCCCAGACCCGGGCCACGTCAGCCAGGAAACCCTCACCGGCCGGGGCGTTCTCCTCGACCGGCTGGTCGCCGGTGTCCCCGTACCAGCCGACCGCCGACGAGTTCAGCAGCACCGCTGGCCGGTCCGCCGCCGCGAGACCGGAGATAGCGGTGGCCAGCGTGGTGGTGCTGTCCACCCGGCTGGACCGGATCAACGCCTTGTAACCGTCGGTCCAGCGCTTGTCGCCGACCCCGGCACCGGCCAGGTTGATCACCGCGTCGATGCCGGTGAACACCGCCGGGTCGAGCTGCCCGGCCGACGGCGACCAGCTGAACTCCGCCGGCCCGCGCGCCGGCCGGCGGACCAGTTGTACGGTCTCGTGTCCGCAGCTGTGCAAGTGGTCGGTCAATCTGGTGCCGAGGAAGCCGGACGCGCCGGCCAGCAGGATGCGCATGCCGACATCTTCGCTGATCGCGGTGGTGCCGGATGCGGACCACCGCCATCCGGCACAAAACGGCGGTGGGTGCCGGCCAGGATCGGCCAGCACCCACCGCTGCGGCAACCGGGGTCGCCTAATCGTCGAACGCCGTCAGGACAGGCCGAGCTCGCCTTCGAACGCGCCGGCCTCCAGCCGTTCCTTGACCGCGCTGAGGAACCGGGCGGCGTCCGCGCCGTCGACCAGCCGGTGGTCGTAGGACAGCGCCAGGAAGACCATCGACCGTGGTGCGATGATCTCGCCGAGCTCCGGGTCGTTGACCACGGCGGCGCGTTTCACCACCGCTCCGGTGCCGAGGATGGCGGCCTGCGGCAACGGCACGATCGGGGTGTCGAACAGCGCCCCCCGGCTGCCGGTGTTGGTCAGCGTGAAGGTGGCACCGGACAACTCGTCTGGCCCGATCTTGTTGGTCCGGGTCCGCTCGGCCACGTCGGCGATCCGCCGCGCCAGCCCACCGAGGTTGAAATCGCCGGCGTCGCGGATCACCGGCACCAGCAGCCCCCGCTCGGTGTCCACCGCGACGCCGAGGTGCTCCCCGTCGGGATAGGTGATCGTGCCGGCCTGCATGTCGATGGAGGCGTTGACCACCGGGTAGGTGCGCAGTGCCTCCACCGCCGCCAGCGCGAAGAACGGCAGGAACGACAGTTTGACGCCGTGCTTGGCCTGGAAGTCGCCCTTGACCCGGGCCCGCAACCGGGCGATCTTGGTCACGTCGACCTCGACGACCGTGGTCAGCTGGGCAGAGCTCTGCAGCGACTCGTGCATCCGCTTGGCGATGACCGTCCGGGTCCGGCTCATCTTCTCGGTCCGGCCGCGCAGTGGGCTGGGCTGGGCCTTGGCCGCCGTCGGTGCCGCCGGCTTGGCCTGTTCGGCCTTGGCCCGCTCGGCGGCGGCCCGCGCCTGTTCGGCCGCGGTCAGCACGTCCTGCTTGCGGATCCGCCCGCCGACCCCGGTGCCGCGCACCGAAGCCAGGTCGACCCCCTGCTCGGCGGCGAGCTTGCGGACCAGCGGGGTGACGTAACCGCCGTCACCGTTGGCACTGGCCGGCGGGGCCGCAGGTGCGGTCTGTCGCGCCGGTGCCGGCGGTGCGGCCTGCGTCGGTGCGGCGGACTCGGCGGCCGGAGCCGGGCTGGCGTACGAGGCACCCGGCTGGGCCGGTGCTGGCGCGGCCGGCTCCGGCTGGGCCGCCGGCTTTGGCTGGGCGGGTTCGACCTGCGGCGCGGCGGCTGGCTCCGCTGCGGCGGCCGGCTGCTGCGCCGAAGGAGCCGAGGCCCCACCGGGGCTGCCGACCAGTGCCAGCTCGGCCCCGACGTCGGCGGTGTCGTCCTCCGGCACCTTGATCTCCAGCAGCGTCCCCGCGACCGGCGACGGGATCTCAGTGTCGACCTTGTCGGTGGAGACCTCCAGCAGCGGTTCGTCGACCTCGACGGAGTCACCGACCTGCTTGAGCCAGCGGGTGACGGTGCCCTCGGTGACGCTCTCGCCGAGAGCCGGCATCCGGACTGCGGTGGCGTCGCCACCGGCCGTCGGCGGCGTGCTGTCGGCGGCCGGCTGGGCCGGCTCCGGCTCGGCGGGCTGTTCCTGGGGCGCGCTCGCGGCGGGCTCGGCAGGGACGGTCTGCCCACCGTCGGTCTGCCCACCGTCGGTCTGCCCACCGTCGGTCTGCTGCCCAGCGTCCTCCTGGCCGCCGGAGATGACCGCGAGTTCGCTGCCCACCTCGGCGGTCTCGTCCTCGCTCACCACGATCCGGGTGAGCACTCCGGCCGCGGGCGACGGGATCTCGGTGTCGACCTTGTCGGTGGAGACCTCCAGCAACGGTTCGTCGACCTCGACCCGGTCGCCTTCCTGCTTCAACCAGCGGGTGACGGTGCCCTCGGTGACGCTCTCGCCGAGCCGGGGCATGGTGACCGATACCGGCATATCTACAAGACTCCTCTAGTCAGGCGTGTGCGTGCAGCGGCTTGCCGGCCAGGGCCAGGTGGGCCTCGCCCAGCGCCTCGCCCTGGGTCGGGTGGGCGTGCACGAGTGGTGCGACATCGGCCGGGTCGGCCTCCCAGTTGTAGATCAACTGCGCCTCGCCGATCAGCTCGCCGACCCGGGCACCGACCAGGTGCAGTCCGACGACCGGGCCGTCGACGACTCGGACGAGCTTGACGAAGCCGGTGGTCTTGAGGATCTGGCTCTTGCCGTTACCGCCGAGGTTGTAGTTGTAGGTCTTGACCTTGTCGGCCCCGTACTGCTCCTTGGCCTTCGCCTCGGTCAGCCCGACCGACGCGAGCTCCGGGTCCGAGTAGGTGACCCGGGGGATGCCGCTCTCGTCGATCACCGCAGGGTTACGGCCGGCGATCTCCTCGGCGATGAAGATGCCCTGCTGGAAACCGCGGTGGGCCAGCTGCAGGCCAGGCACGATGTCGCCCACGGCGTAGACGTTCGGCAGGTTGGTCCGCAGCCGCTCGTCGGTCAGCACGAAGCCACGGTCCATCTTCAGACCCTGCTCTTCGTACCCGAGGCCGGCGGTGACCGGCCCGCGTCCGACGGCGACCAGCAACAGCTCGGCCTCCAGGGTCTCGCCGCCGGCGATCGTCATCCGGACGCCGGACTCGGTGCGCTCGACCTTCTCGAACGGCTTGCCGGTCTTGAACCCGATGCCGCGCTTGCGGAACGCCCGCTCCAGCGCCTTGGACGACTCCTCGTCCTCGGCGGCGACCAGCCGGGGCAGCGCCTCGACGATGGTCACGTCGACGCCGAAGGACCGCCAGACGCTGGCGAACTCGACACCGATCACCCCGCCGCCGAGCACGATCGCCGACGACGGCACCCGGTCCAGCTCGAGCGCGTGCTCGCTGGTCAGGATCCGCTCGCCGTCGACCTCGATGCCGGGCAGGCTGCGCGAGTAGGACCCGGTGGCCAGGATCACGTTGCGGCCGGTGTACCGGGCCCCGTCGACCTCGACGGTGTCCGGGCCGACCAGCCGGCCGGTACCCGCCACGTAGGTGATCTTCGAAGACTTGATCATGCCCTGCAGGCCCTTGTACAGCCGGCCGACCACGCCGTCCTTGTAACTGTTCACCCCGGCCATGTCGATGCCGACCAGGTCCGCCTTGACGCCGAACTGCTCGGACTCGCGCGCGTTGTCGGCCACCTCAGCGGCGTGCAGCAGCGCCTTGGTGGGGATGCAGCCACGGTGCAGGCAGGTGCCGCCGACCTTGTCCTTCTCGATCAGGGCCACCGACAGATCGAGTTGTACGGCGCGCAGGGCAGCCGCGTAGCCTCCACTACCGCCGCCGAGGATGACCAGGTCGAAGGTCCCGCCGTTCGGCTCACTCACAGTTCACTCCCAGGTCACGTCGCTGCACAGGAGGGCCGTCCCCTGCGTCGTCCCATGGAACGGGCAGACTTTCCCCGGTCATCTTGTCACTTGTAGTGTCTGAACGCTCAACGAGGTGCCCAAGGACACGTGGTCGCAACGTAGGCTTGCCCTGTCCGTCTATGCGCGCGGGCGTCGGACAGCCGGGCCCGGCCCGACCGCACCAGGCCGCCCGGCCGGCACCTGCGCGGTCTGTCAGCTGGGGGAGGGGAACGCCGGTGGCGTGGTTTCGTCGGCGCAAGCAGTCGAGTGGGGCACCGGGAGGAAGGCCGGCGAACCGGGCCGATCTCGACCATCTCGAGGAGTTTGTCCGTAGCCGCCGCGGAGTCGAGGCGTTCATCGAGCCCCGGACCACGGTCACCGAGACGACCGTGATGCTCATCGCGTACGACGGCGAGTGGACCCGTCGCCGGGTCGACGGCCCGGACACCGCCCGGCGCTTCGCGCACAAGATGGCCATCCCGATCTACGACGTGGCGCTGGTCGGCTACCCACAGCGGATGCGGGACTTCAACGAACGGCGCAAGCGGGCCGACCGGGCCGACCGGGGCTGACGTCGCCGACCTGTCGGGGCTGACGTCCCCGACCTGGGTCCGGGTGCCGGCCGGCACCCGGACCCAGAGGTCCGGGCTGCGCCGGGTCAGCCGTTGGCCGCGATGTCCTGCACCAGGTGCACCAGGGTGCGCACCGGGACGCCGGTGCCGCCCTTGCTCCAGTAGCCGAACGGCTCGCCGGCGTGGTAGGCCGGGCCGGCGACGTCGAGGTGCGCCCAGGCGATCCCTTCGTCGACGAACTCGCGGAGGAACACCCCGCCCTGCAGCATGTGGCCGGCCCGGTCCATCGCCGAGTTCACCTGGCAGATGTCCGCCACCTCCGACTCCATGCCCTTGCGGACGTCGTCGGGCAGCGGCATCGGCCAGGCCGGCTCGCCCACCGCGTCCCCGCTGGCCCGTACCCGGGCGCACAGCTCGTCGCTGCCCATCACCCCGGCCATCCGCTTGCCCAGCGCGACCACCTGCCCGCCGGTCAGCGTCGAGGTCTCCAGCAGGTAGTCGCATCCGTCCGCGCAGGCCCGGGCCATCGCATCGGCGAGCACCATCCGGCCCTCGGCGTCGGTGTTGAGCACCTCCACCCGCTTGCCGTCGAACATGGTCACCACATCGCCGGGCCGGTACGCCGTACCCGACGGCATGTTCTCCGCCATCGGCAGGTACGCGGTGACCGGCACCGACGGCCGTAGCGCCGCGATCGCCAGCATCGCCGCCCCGGCGGCGGCCGCGCCGGCCATGTCCGACTTCATCTCCCACATGCCCTGCGCCGGCTTGATCGACACGCCGCCGGTGTCGAAGGTGATGCCCTTGCCGACCAGCGCGACCCGTGGGGCGTCCGGGGCCGCCTCCGGCGGCGTGTAGGAGACGATCACCAGCCGGGGCGGGGCGGCCGAGCCGCCGCCCACGGCGAGGATCCCGCCGTAGCCCCCGTCGACCAGCGCCTGCTCGTCCAGCACCTGCACGGTCAGCCCGGCGGCGACCGCCGCGTCCCGTACCGAATCGGCGAACGCCGGTGGCCGCAGCTCGTTCGGCGGGGTGTTCACCCAGTCCCGGCAGGCGATCACCGCCGCGGCGACCGCCTCCGCCCGGGCCACCTCGGCCTGCACCGCAGGGTCGGCGGCGTCGGTCACGTGCAGGGCGATCGAGGCGACCGGTGCCCGTCGGCCCGGCTGCGGCCGGGTCTTGTAGCCGGCGAACCGGTAGCTACCGAGCAGCGCGCCCTCGGCGACCGCGCGCAGCGCCGCCGGTCCGTCCGCGTCGTCCGGGACCGGCAACGCCACGGCGACCCGTACGGTGCCGGCGAGTGCCCGTACCGCCGCGCCGGTCGCTCGGCGCAGCGTCTCCGGGGCGGGCGCCGCGCCGGTCGGCTCCGGACCCAGCCCGACCGCGACCAGCAGCGGCGGCCCGACCGTACCGAGCGTGGCCAGCTTGATCACCTCGCCAGCGGCACCGGTGGCGCCGAGCAGGCTGAGAGCCTCGGTCAGTCGACCCTCGAACGCGACCGCGATGCTCTCCGCCCCGGTCGCCAGCAACAGGGCGGGCGTCGTGCCCGGCGCGCCGTCCGCCGCCGCCTGGTCTGTGTCCGGCTGGTCCTGACTGTGTACGCCGATCACCAGCGCGTCGACGGCCAGCTCAGCGGGGTCGGTGTCGACCAGGTCCAGGGTTGTGGTGGTTGATGTCACTCGGCGTCTCCGGCGGCTGGGCCGGTCACCTTGTGGGCGACCGGCGGGTTGGTCTCCGGCGCAACTTGCTCCGCCGGACGGGGTGGTGCCCCGCCGATGCTAGCCACCTGCGGGTCCGCCGGTAAGTTGCCTCCCATGACCGAGGTGACCATGACCGGGGACGGCGCGCTGCGCAGATCCCCGCTGCACGACCGGCACGTCGCGCTCGGCGCGAAGTTCGCCGCCTTCGGCGGCTGGCAGATGCCGCTGGAGTACGCCGGCGGCGGCGTGCTGCGCGAGCACGAGTCGGTGCGTAACGCCGTCGGCGTGTTCGACGTGTCGCACCTCGGCAAGGCCCGGGTCACCGGACCCGGCGCGGCGGCGTTCGTCAACTCCTGCCTCAGCAACGACCTGGACCGGATCACCGCCGGCTCGGCCCAGTACACGCTCTGCTGCGACGACGCCACCGGCGGCGTCGTCGACGACATCATCGCCTACCGGTACGCCGACGACCACGTGTTCCTGGTACCCAACGCGGCCAACACCGGCGAGGTGGTCGGCCGGCTGCGGGCGGCGGCGCCGGGCGGGGTCACGGTGACCGACGAGCACACCGGGTACGCCGTACTGGCGGTGCAGGGACCTGCCTCGGCCGGACTCCTCGCCGGGCTGGGGCTGCCCACCGGACATCCGTACATGAGCTTCGTCGCCGGTCGGCTGGCCGGCACCGAACTGGTCGTCTGCCGGACCGGGTACACCGGCGAGCACGGCTACGAACTGGTGGTGCCGACCGAGGCGGCGGGCCGGGTGTGGGACCTGCTGCTGGCCGCCGAGACACCGGTCGCCGCGCGGGCCTGCGGGCTGGGCGCGCGAGACACGCTGCGTACCGAGATGGGGTACGCGCTGCACGGTCAGGACTTGACGGTGGCGGTCACCCCGGTGCAGGCCCGGCTCGGCTGGGCGGTTGGCTGGCGCAAACCGGACTTCTGGGGTCGGACCGTGCTGCTGGCGGAGAAATCGGCCGGGCCTGCCCGGCTGCTGCGCGGTCTGCAGGCCGTGCAGCGGGCCATCCCGCGACCGGGCATGGCGGTGCTGCTCGACGGAGCGCCCGTCGGTGCGGTGACCAGCGGCACGTTCTCGCCGACCCGCAGGGTCGGTGTCGGCCTGGCGCTGCTGGACACCGCCGCGGTGCCGACGGACGGTGTCGAGGTGCAGGTCGACGTGCGCGGCCGGCACGCGCCGATGCGGGTGGTGACCCCGCCGTTCGTGCCGTCGTCGGTGCGCTGACTGCCAGCTGCGCTGACGGCGGGCGCGGCTCAGCGCCCGGCCGCACCTCGGTCGCCGTGATCGAGCACCGACTCGGTCCACCCGCCCTCCACCATCCGGCCCCCGCTGATCAGCGCCCAGTCGACCAGGTCCGCGACGTCCACCTCGACCGGGCTGCCGACCCGTACGGTCGGGTCGCAGACCGCGTCGACCGTGCTGGCCGCGTGGATCCGGCCGGGGTGCGGCCAGCCGGTGACGCTGGCCCACACGTACTCGTGGCCGTCCGGCGCGGTGAGACCGTACTTGACCAGCAGTTGACCGCCGAGCGTGTGGGCGAGGAACCGGGCTCGGACCTCGCCCAGCGACCGGCGGGCGGTGGTGATCGCCTGCGCCATCGCGTCGCTGCGCCGGGCGTAGTGGATCTCCGGCTGCCCGGCGCCGAAGAGCTCGCCGCAGACATGGGCGAAATAGTCCCCGGCGTCGCTGTCGGCGACCTGCGGCGGCGGACGGAGGGTGAGGAAGGAGTCGGCCTCCGGATCGGTCGACGGGTCCAGCACGATCCGCAGCAGCGCCGAACCCGCCGAATCGTGCCGATCCTGGTTGCCGTACGCGACGGCGATGTCGTGGCCGGACACCGGAAGGTTCACCGGCAACTGGACGAAGGCCGGCGGCTCCGGTTCAGCCAACGCCTCGGTCCAGATCCGCAGCAGCCGTCGGGCGGTCCCGGTCATGATCGCCCCCCAGGCCCGGACGAACCTCGGCGGCACCTGCTGCGCCTGCAGCTCCAGCAGCCCGAACCGACGCAGCCCTTTCGTGGTGAACCAGAGCCCGTCGTCGTCGGGGGAGTAGGGCACCAGGACCCAGTCGACCAGGCGAATCCGTCCCTCGGCGTCGGGCAGTGACCGCAACGCACCCGCCGGGTCGAGGAACTGCAGCCCGAACAGGTCGATCAGGTCGACGTCGAGCGCGTCGGCCAGCGCCGCACCGACCGCCCGCGCTGCCCACTCGTGCGCCGGCGGCCAACCCGGCCGGTAGCTGGCCTGCACCACCACGCAACGCTGTGCGGTGCGCAGCCGGGCGAGTTGACCACCGGTGGCACCGAACGCGGCCAGCAGATCCGGCGGCAGCTCCGGCAGCCGGTCGACCGGGCGGGTCTGCACGGTCATCAGCGGGCTGCCGAGCATCTGCCGGGCCAGGTCACGCACCGGCCGGGACAGCCGGTCACCGAGCCAGTCCACCGCGTCCACCGCGTCCGGTACGGCCGCATCCGGCGGTACCACCGGGACCAGGTAGGTGGCGGCCAGCGACTCCGGCACCGGCACCGGCAGCAACAGGTCGTCCGAACTGGCGGCCATAGGTGCTCACTGCTCCCCGGGTCGTGGCGTCGCTGGCGAGGTGAACGCTACCGCGCGCCGGACCCGTGGCGGCCGAGGTTGCCGATCGCCGTGGCCCGCTGCCCGCGCACGGTCGGGGTGCGGCCGGCGCCGCCGGTCACCGGGCACCGGGTCACCGTACGGTCACCAGGCCCAGGTAGACGGCGGTGGTGGTGAATTCGACCCCGGCGCCCAGCACATCACCGGTGATTCCGCCGAACCGGCGCACCAGATGGCGCAGCCAGGTCAGCCACAGCAGCACCGCACCCAGCACGACCAGCGGCCCCTGCCAGGGACGGCCGGGTACGGCGGCGACCGCCACGGCGGCGACCAGGACCGTGCCGGCCGCCACCGCCGGCCACCGCTGGCTGCCGGCCACCAGAGCGCCGAGCCCATCTGGTCGGGCGGCGGGCACCCCCCGCCGGCAGGCCCAGGTGACCGCGAGCCGGCCTGCCGCGACTGCGGCGGCGACCGTTGCCAGGACCGCCGGCCATGATCGTCCGACCGGTAGCGACCCGAGCGACGCCGTCTGCGCCAGCAGCACGACGACCAGGGCCACCACGCCGAACGGACCGATGTCCGGCCGGCGCATGACCGCCAGCGCGCCGTCAGCGGGCCGGTGTGAGCCGAGCGCGTCGACGGTGTCGGCCAGTCCGTCCAGGTGCAGTCCCCGGGTCGACGACGCGGCCAGGCCCGTCACCACCGCAGCGGCGACCAGCGCCGGGGTTCCGGCGGCCGAGAGCGCGAGCAGGGCAACGGCGAGGAGCACGCCGAGACCGAGGCCGACCACCGGCGCGACCGCCATCGCCACGGCCGCCACCGCCCGGTGCACCGGACCGGGCCGCAGCGGAAACACGGTGAAGGTGGTGACGGCGAGCCGGACGCCAGCGGAGACGGTGTCCCCCGCACCGGTGGGCCGGTCGCCGGTCACCGTACCGGGTCGGTAGCGGCCGGACCGGGACCGGCCGGCTCCGGTTCGGCGAACGTCGGGTGTTCGCCGAGCGTGTCGGCCAGGGCGAGCGCCGAACGCAGCAGCGGCAACGCGGCCAGCGCGGTGGCGCCCTCACCCAGGTCGAGCCGCAGGTCCAGCAGCGGGGTCAGGCCGAGTACGTCCGCCGCGTGCCGCACGGTCGGCTGGCGACCATGGTCGGGCAGCAGGCACCAGTGCCGGGCCTGGCCGGCGAGATCCCGGCTGACCAGCGCGGCGGCCACCCCGACCGGGCCGTCCAGCAGCACCGGGATCCGGTTGGCGGTCGCACCGAGCAGCACCCCGGTGGCCACCGCGATGTCCCCGCCGGCGTACTCCGCCAGCACCTCCCGAGCCCCACGGGTGCCACGCCGGGTACGGTGCAGCGCGTCTCGTACCGCGGCGCACCGCGACATCCACGCGGCGTCGTCGACCTTCCCGCCCACCGCGGGCACCCGGCCGAGCAGCGCCGCCGGCTCCGCGCCGGTGGTCGCCGCGACGACGGCGGCCGCCGCGGCGGCACCGCCCGCGCCGCATGCGGCGATGACGATCGCCGCCACGCCTGCCCGGCCGGCCCGCTGCGCCACCTCCCACCCGGTCGCCAACGCGCTGTCCACCTCGTCGGCGGTGAGCGCCGGCCGGTGTTCGATCGGGGCGGCGACGGGGGCGGAGACGACGTCGACGACCGCACCGGCGGTGGCGGCCAGCCGCGCCAGCGCCCCGTGGCCGGCGCGGGCCTGGTCCGCCCGGCGCGCCGAGTCCTGCGGGCTGTCGCCGGCGGCGACTCCACCTTCGTGGTCGCCGTGGATCAGCACCACCTGGACCTGGTCCCACGGTCGCGGGCTGGCCGAGTCCTGCGTACCGGCGGCGAACCCGATGACGTTTTCGAGGGCACCGAATCCGGCACCGGGCAGGTCCAGCCGACCCAGCCTGGCGACGCCGGCGGTCCGGGTCCGCTCCGCGGGCATCGGCAAGGTCATCCCGGCGGTGATCTGCGCCGCCGCGCCGGACCCGTTGGCCGCCGCCAGCTCCGGGCCGGTCGGCTCGCCCGACTCCGGGCCGGTCGGTTCGCCCGGATCCTGACTGATCACCGTGGCGGTCGCGGCCGGACCGGTCGACTTGAGCCACACCGGCTGTCCGGCGACGACCAGCACCACCGCGTCGGACACCTCGGCCAGCAGTTGGTTGGTCAGGCCGAGCGCGTCGGCGAAGGCCCGGCCGACCGGGGTGGAGGGTACCAGTGCCAGGCCGACCTCCGGGCTGACCAGCACCAACCGGGCCGGGCAGGACCGCACCGCGGCGGCGAGCTCAGCGATGGTGGCCCGGTCGTCGGCCGGTTGTCGGGCCGGATCGAGCAGCGCGGCGACCCAGCCGCCCAGGTCGTCGACGAGCAGCGTCTCGTCCGCGCGGGCCGATGAGATCGTCTCGATCAGCCGGCCCGGATCCCCGGTGACCTCGTCGGTCTGCCAGTCGGCCGGCCGGCGGGCCCGGTGCTCCTCGATCCGGGCGAGCCACTCGGCGTCGGCTGGATCGGCCGCGCCCGTCGCCACGTAACGCACCACCGGATCCCCGGTGACCAGGGATTCCGCGTAGTCGGACTTACCGGACCGGATTCCACCGAGTACGAGAATGGACTGCCACCCGCCAACGGACATGCCCGTACCTTACGGCGGGCGGTGCCGGCCGTGACCTGCCGGGGCGGTGCCGGCCGCGCTCCGGTGCGGTGGGATGTCACCGGTCGCGGATAGGCTTGCGGGCGTCCATCGCCGAGGGTCGACACGCACTGGGTCGACACGCACTGGGTCGAAGCGCAGGAAAGCTAAACGGGAGCAGCGATATGCCATGGAGTTGGCGGTACGTGGACGCGGAAGGTCAGCCCGCGCAGGGGCCGACCGAGACGTTCGGCACCCAGGCCGACGCCGAGTCCTGGATCGGCCAGGCCTGGCGGGAGTTGGCCGCGGCGGGCGTCGCCTCGGTCGAGCTGCTGGAGGACGACCGCACCGAGTACCGGATGAGTCTGCTGCCGGCAGGCAAGTGAGATGCGGCCGGAGCCGTCCGACGGGCCGTCGGGTGGCCCGCTGGCCGGTCGGCCGCCGACGAGCTGGCGGCCCAGCCCGGTCTTCCTCGTCCTGGTCGCCCTGGTGGCCGGCAGCGGCGCACTCGCCTGGTCAAGTGAGCGGTACGCCCGGTTGGCCGTCTTCGTGCTGGTGGTCAGCGGCTGGCTGGTCTCACTCTGCTTGCACGAGTACGCGCACGCGCTGGTCGCCTACCGGTTCGGTGACCGCAGCGTGGCGCACCGGGGCTACCTGACGCTCAACCCGTTCAGGTACACCCATCCGCTGCTGTCCGTCGCGCTGCCGGTGCTGGTGGTCCTGCTCGGCGGGATCGGCCTGCCTGGGGGCGCGGTCTGGGTGGACCGGCACCGGATTCCGGGCCGGCTCCGGCACACCCTGGTCAGCCTCGCCGGTCCGGCGGTCAACGTATCCCTGGCCGTGGCACTCACGGTGCCGTTCCTCGTCGGCGTGGATCCGGGCGGCCGACAGGAGTTCTGGGCGGGCATCGCCCTGCTGAGCTTCCTGCAGTTGACCGCCAGTGTGCTCAACCTGCTGCCGGTCCCCGGACTGGACGGCGGCAACATGATCCAGCCGTGGCTGCCGCCGGCCTGGCAGCGCGGTTACCAGGTGCTCGCGCCGTTCGGCTTCATCGGCCTGTTCGCGTTGCTGTGGGACGACCAGATCGGCGGCGCGTTCTTCCAGGCCGTGTTCCGGCTCGGCGACCTGCTCGGGCTGCCCGCCCCGCTCTACAGCTACGGTCTGGCGCTGATCCGGTTCTGGTCTTGACGGCTGCCTGGTCCGGCGGCGGGGTACCCGTGCCGGGCCGAACGCGTCGGCCGGTGTGTCATGCCGCTGCGGTGTGCCGCAGCGGCATGACCTGGCACGGCGCCGGCTACGGCCGACTGGCCGGGCTGACGGTCCGGCCCGGGTCCCGCTCGACGATCGGCTCCAGGATCTCGTCGATGGCCTTCATCAGACCACCGTCCAGCTGGACCCCGCTGGCCTTGACGTTGTCGCGCACCTGCTCGGGCCGGGTGGCACCGATGATGGCCGACGACACGTTGGGGTTCTGCAGCACCCAGGCGAGGGCCAGCTGGGCCATCGACAGGCCGGCCTGCTCGGCCAGCGGCTTGAGCTGCGCCACGGTGCTCAGCGTCTGGTCGGTCATGAACCGGGCGATGAAGGTCGCACCCCCGGACTGGTCGGTGGCCCGCGAGCCGGCCGGCGGTGGCTGACCAGGCTGGTACTTGCCGGTGAGCACACCCTGACCCAGCGGCGAGAAGACGATCTGCCCGACGCCGAGTTCCTCGCTGGCCGGGATCACCTCGGCCTCGATGACCCGCCACAGCATCGAGTACTGCGGCTGGTTGGACACCAGCGGGATCTTCAGCTCACGGGCCAGGGCGTGGCCCTGGCGGATCTGTGCGGCGTTCCACTCCGAGACCCCGATGTAGTGGGCCTTGCCGGAATGCACGATGTCGGCGAAGGCCTCCATCGTCTCCTCCAGCGGAGTGGCGTAGTCGAACCGGTGCGCCTGGTAGAGGTCGACGTAGTCGGTCTGCAGCCGGCGCAGCGAGCCGTTGATCGACTCCATGATGTGCTTGCGGGACAATCCCCGGTCGTTGCGCCCCTCGCCGGTCGGCCAGAAGACCTTGGTCAGGATCTCCAGCCCTTCCCGGCGTTCGCCACGCAGCGCCCGGCCGAGCACCTCCTCGGCCCGAGTGCCGGCGTACGTGTCGGCGGTGTCGAAGGTGGTGATGCCGACGTCCAGCGCGGCGCGTACGCAGGCGTTGGCTGCTTCTTCCTCCACCTGCGATCCGTGGGTGATCCAGTTTCCGTAGGAGATCTCGCTGACGAGCATGCCGGAGCGGCCTAGGTGTCGGAATTCCATGCCTCAACCCTAGTCGGCCGTCGGCCCGCCGGGGCGTTCGGCATGAGCTTGCGTACAGCGGTAAATCGATCTCGCGATGGTGCCGACGGACCAGTTGTCCGGTACGGGTGCCGAGTACCGCCGCGTCACAGCAGCGGTTTGGTGTCGGCCAGCAGCCGGTCGATCTCGTCCATCACATCCGCGCGGCTGGGCAGTACCGGGTCGATCAGCGGTTCCCCGCGCCGGTCCAACGCCCCCCAGTGTCCGTCGGGGGCCGCGACGAGGAACGCCACCGGATGGATCGCCATCGCCGGATGCACCGGTGGTACGACCATCCGTCCGGACCGGTCGACCACGCCCTTGCGCCCACCCGAGTCGATGATCGCCAAACCCTCGTCGGTGAAGCCGTCGATGTAGCGGCCGTCGGTGAGTGCGGTCGGGAAGCCGCCGAACCGGGGCGGGAGCAGCATCCGGCCGGTCTTGTCAACCGCGCCCCAGCCCCCGCGACGGACCACCGCGACGCCGCGCCGGAACGGGCGTACGTCCTCGAAGCCGGTCCCGATCACCACGGTGTTGTTCCGGTCGATGGCGATCCAGCTGCCGGTGCCGTCGGCGGTGACCCAGGCGAGTCCGTCGGAGAACGAGCCGACCCCGATGTAGCCGGCGGTTGGCGCGATCACCGTTGTCCCCGACTCGTCGATCAGCTCCCACCATTTGGCCTCCGGCCGGCGGACCCAGGCCACCCCCTCGTGGAACGGCTGGACGTCGGCGTAGCCGGGAGCGATCACCAGCTCACCGTCGACCCCCGCGTACCCCCATTGCTGGGCCTGGTCGCTGAAGGTCGGTCGCGGCGGGCGGTGCAGCCGCAGAATCTCCTCCCGGTCCCGGGGGTACGGCCCCCAACCGTTCTCGGCGACCTTGGCGAACACCGCGTCCAGTGCCAGTTCGGTACGGGCGATCAGGTCCGGATCCTCGACCTTGCGCAGTTCCAGCGCACGTTCGAAGTGGTTGCACGCCTCCATGTAGCGGCCCTGGTCGTAGCAGGACCGACCGGCGTGTTCGTGCATCGTGGCCCGGAGCCGGTCCGGTAGCTCGGCCGAGTTGGCCTCCTCGAACAACCGGTCCGCCTCGGCGAAGTCACCCCGCCACTGCAGCACGTGCGCCAGCCGCGCCTGGGCGATGGCGACCCGGCGCAGCTCCCCGGTCGCCTCGGCGTGCGCCAGCGCCAGTTTGGCGTCGGCCAGTGCCTTGCCGAGATCGCCGAGGATCCGGGAGACGACCGCCCGCAGGCTCAACAGCCGGGCCCGGGTGGCGTTGTCAGTCGCCGGCTCGATCTTCTCGGTGAGCCGGTCCCGGATGGCCCGGAACTCGTCGGGATTGTCCACCAGCTCACGCAGCGTCTCGTGGTGGAAACGCCAGTGGTACGACGACAGCATCTGTTCGGGATCGCTGAGCTGGGACTCGGTTTCGTCCGGTGCGGTCTCGGGATCCTGCGCCGGGTCGGGTTCGTCGACCGGCTGGTCCGGCTGTACGAGCGGGGCCAGCATGGTGGGTGCGCCGAGCGCCGTGGCCGAACCGGCGGCGGTTCCGGTGACCGGTAGGACGGTGTCCGGACTCGCTGGCGGCCCGGCAGGGCCGGAGCCGGACCCGTCATCGTTGTCCTCCAGGGCGGTACCGATCGGATCGTCGGTGAGTCCGCCGGCCGGGTCGGTGCCGAGTTGGTCGGGCAGCGGCGACGGTCCGCCGTCGCTGTCCGCAGCAGTGGCAGCTGCGGAGGTTTCCGCAGCGGGCGCTGTGTCCGGCCGTGCCAGCGCGGCGGCCGGTGCCGCCGGGACGTCCGACTGGAGTGGGGCCTCGGCCGGAACCGGGGCTGGGGCCGGGGCCTCCGCCGGGACCCGACCGGACGGCGCGGTGGTGGGGGAGACCGTCGTCGGCTGGGCAGCCACGGGCACCGCCGGGGAGACCTGCACCGGTCGCGGCGGTGCTGGCTGGTCTGACTGCGGGCGCACGATGTACGGCGGCGGGGCGTGCCGCGGCTCGGCCTTGGCCCGTACCACGTACTCCGGTTCGGCGGCATCCTCCCCTCGGGGGACCGGCCGAATCTGCGGGTGCTCGCCGGTCGGTGTCTGTACCCGGAACTCCGGGGGCGGCCCGGCCGGGGCGGAGACCGGAATCGGCAGTTGCTCGCCGGTCTGACCCGGATCCGGTCGGTGACCCCGGCCATCGGTGCCCGGCCCTCCCGTGGGCAGCCGACCCGACGGCGGCGCAACCGCGCCGGAGATCGGACGCTCCGGGGGCGCTGCCGGACGCTCCCGGGACGTCGCCGGACGAGACGGGGCGACCGGATCGGCTGGCCGGGGCGGTGCCGCCGGAGACGTGGGTACCGGCGGGGGTGCCTGGGCGGCGGGCTTGACCCGGTACACCTCGCCCGGTCCCGGCTGCCGGGCGGGCGGGCGGCCGGCAGCCGGGCGATCCGGCGCCGGTGGCGGTGCCGTCGGTGGTGCGGGTGCCGGTGGTGGCGGGTGCCAGCCCTGCGGTGCGCGGCGCGGGCCGGCGTCCGAGGGCTGCTGTCCGTCCCGGCGAGGGCCGTCCGGTGGGCCTGCCCGGTGGTGCTGGTCCCACCGGGACGCCGGGCCGTCCGGCCGCACCGGCGGTCGTTGATCACGAGGCTGCGGCCGGTCCCGGTCGAACGGCTCAGCCGGCTGCCACTGGGGCCGGTCCCGTTCGGCGGGTGGACCACCACGGCGTCGCTCCGGTGGGTACGGGCGCTCGTGGAAGACATCGTCCGGATGCCGGCGGCGTTGGTGGAACACCTCGTCGGGATGCTGCCGACGGCCGGTCCCGTCGGTGTGGGACGGCTGTTGCTGGCCGCCCTCGGCGAACCAGCCTGCGGCCCCGGCGGTCTCCGGCGCAGGTTCGTGCGGTCGTGGGGCCTCGCGGTGCCCGTCCCGCCGGGCCCGGTCGGCGTCAAACTGCGACCTGCGAGCCAGGGGCTGATCTGTTCGGTCGCCGACAGGTGCCCGCCCGGATCCGGAACCGGACTGGTAGACGTTGGCTCGCCCACGGCTGACATCGCGGCTGGTCGGCTCCCGCCGGACCGACCTACCCGCGCCGTTGTCGCCGGGGTACCGCTGACCCGGCAGCGGCACCCATTCATTGGTCGGATCGGTGACCCAGCCCGGTTCCTGCGGCCGGTGGTCCCGCGCCCGGCGCATCGCTTCCCACCGGTCGTCGTCGTCCCAGCCGACGTCACGATGTCCGTCGGCCGAACGGTCCGGTGCGCCGTCGTCCTCCCACTGCCAAGATTGCCAACGGCGGTCGAAGTACCCCTCGGTCACGCCGGCACCTCGTCGCGGGTGTCGTTACCGGCGGCCCGCCGGGCAGGCGAGAACCGTGTCAGCGGTCCGTGTGGCTCGCTCACGGCGTGTCACCTCGTCGAATACTCGCTGAGCGACCGTGGCAACCCGATCGGGTCCCCCCGGCCCAGTGGCGGCGTGGTTGCGGATGGAGGGTAGCCGCGTGGGCTCGGTCGACGCCACCGAACCGCCCGTACCGAATCGAAACAGTGTCTTTTCCGCCCCCGCCGAGGTGCTCCGGCTGCTCGCGTGCCGAAGCCCGGCCAGCGCCTGCCGGGCAGGTCAGATCTTGTCGCCGAGCTCCACCCGGGGGATCGGGGTGCGCATCCGGCGGAACGTCATCGCGCGCATGATGGCGTAGAAGTACAGGCCGCCCATCCGCTGGTCCGACTTCGGGAACCGCTCCCGGACCAGCTTACGAATCCGGCGGGAGATCAACACCGAGTCGAGGACCACCAGCACCGCCAGGGTCACCCAGAGCAGGTTCGACGCCAGCTGCACCACCGGTGGCATCGTCGGCCCGGATCCGATCAGCACGAGCAGCGCGCCGCCGAAGAACCAGGTGCCGACCGTACGCCGGGAATCCACCACGTCGCGAGCGAGTCCGCGCTCCGGGGCCCGGTCGCGTGGCCCGCCCTCGCGCCGGAACTCCTCCGAGATCGCCGCCCGTCGGGCCCGCCGCTGCTCGCGGGCCTCCTGCTTGGTCAGCGGCTTGGCGTTCGCCGCTGGCCGGCGGCCGGCGGCCGGCCGCTTCGGGGTGACCACACCGAGTTCCTTCTTGCTCGGCGTGTGGCTGCGGGCACGGGCGGACCCGGCCTCGTCCTGCGACGGGGGAACATCGTCCTCCGGCAGGTCGGCTTCCACGACATCGGCGGACTTGCGGCGAAACAGCGACGGCACGCGTGAAGGGTAGCCAACCAGGTGCGTCACCCGCACCTCGCACCCGGCCCTCGCGCGCCGGCCGGCGCGCGAGGGCACTGGACGCGCCGGCCCGGTCCGGTCCGCGAGGACACGAACCGGGCGCGGGTACGTCGAATGCGGGCGCGGACGCGTCGGATCAGCGACGGGTCACGCCGGATCAGGGACGTTCCACGTGGGCGCCGAGGTCGGCCAGCTTGGCCTCGAAGTCCTCGTAGCCACGGTTGATCAGGTCGACGCCGTACACCCGGGAGGTGCCCTCGGCGGCGAGCGCCGCGATCAGGTGGCTGAACCCGGCCCGCAGGTCCGGGATGACCAGGTCGGCGGCGTGCAGCTTGCTCGGCCCGGCGATCACCGCCGAGTGCTTGAAGTTGCGGCGACCGAATCGGCACGGGGTTCCGCCCAGGCACTCCCGGTAGACCTGGATCGTCGCGCCCATCGTGTTGAGCGCCTCGGTGTAGCCCAGCCGCTGCTCGTACACCGTCTCGTGGACGATCGACAGCCCACGGGCCTGGGTCAACGCGACGACCAGCGGCTGCTGCCAGTCGGTCATGAAGCCCGGGTGCACGTCGGTCTCCAGGGCCACCGCGCGCAGTTCGTTGCCCGGGTGCCAGAACCTGATGCCACCCTCCTGACCGGCGCTGCCGACGCGCGGTGGGCGGGCGTCGGTGACCTGGTACGCGCCGCCGACCGACCGGAACACGTTCAGGAAGGTCATCATGTCGGCCTGCTGCGCGCCGAGCACGTTGACGTCGCCGCCGGTGGCCAACGCCGCCGCCGCCCAGCTGGCCGCCTCGATCCGGTCCGGGATCGGCCGGTGCGAGTAGCCGCCGAGCCGGGGAACGCCGTGGATCTCGATCACCCGGTCGGTGTGCACCTTGATGATCGCGCCCATCTTCTGCATGACGCAGATCAGGTCGACGATCTCCGGCTCGACCGCGGCGTTGCGCAGCTCGGTCACCCCGTCGGCGAGCACCGCGGTCAGCAGCACCTGCTCGGTGGCGCCGACGCTCGGGTACGGCAGCTCGAACTTGGTGCCATGCAGACCGTTGGGTGCGGTCAGATGCAGCCCTTGCGGGGTCTTCTCGACGACCGCGCCGAACTCGCGCAGCGCCTGCATGTGGAAGTCGATCGGCCGGGGACCGATGTGGCAACCGCCGAGGTCCGGGATGAACGCATGGCCGAGCCGGTGCAGCAGCGGGCCGCAGAACAAAATCGGGATCCGGCTGGAACCCGCGTGCACGTTGATCTGGTCGAACGAGGCGCTCTCCACATTGGCCGGATCGAGCACCAGCTCGCCGTCCTCAATGCCGTCGCTGACCTTGACCCCGTGCAGTTCGAGCAGGCCACGGACGATTTCGACGTCGCGGATCCGCGGTACGTCGTACAACCTGCTCGGCTCGTCGCCGAGCAGGGCGGCCACCATCGCCTTGGAGACGAGATTCTTGGCGCCTCGGACCCGGATCTGCCCGTGCAGGGGGGTGCCGCCATGCACGATCAGGACGTCGTCGGTCAAGGGAACCTCCAGCGCGTCGATGCTGCCGTCTTGTGGGGTGGAGCTGGCCCGGCGAGATGGGATGAACATGTCCCGGCCGGCGGTGGGTGAAACCGGACGACCCGCGTACGGAGCTGGCGGTCGGTGGACCTCGGGTGACATCCGGTTACCGGCTGTCACCGGGGAGCATCGAAGATCCGCGCTGCCCGTTCGTCGCCTGAGGCAGCATAGCGCTCCGTGATGAGAGTGGGATCCCGCAGCGGCTGCGATTGGCACGAATTCGGGAACGATGGCACGTATACGTAGGACCTAGATTACGTTGGGTGATCTGGTGATGCGGTGTCTGCAATCCGATCAGGGAGCCTGTCCGATCAGGGCAGTGCCAGCATCTGGTCCAACGCGACCCGCGCGAAGTGCGCCGTACGCGCCTCGACGGTGATCTGGTTCGGCACCCGGCCGGCGACCAGTTCCTCCAACGCCCACACCAGGTGCGGCAGGTCGATCCGGTTCATCGTCGAGCAGTAGCAGACCGTCCGGTCCAGGAACATGACCTGCTTGTCCGGGTGGGCCAGCGCCAACCGGCGGACGAGGTTCAGCTCCGTGCCCACGGCCCACGCCGATCCGGCCGGGGCGGCCTCGATGGTCCGGATGATGTACTCCGTCGAGCCGATCTGGTCGGCGGCGGTGACCACGTCGTAGCGGCACTCCGGGTGGACCAGGACGTTCACCCCGGGCACCCGCATCCGCACCTCGTCGACGCTGCTGCGGGTGAACCGGCCGTGCACCGAACAGTGCCCCCGCCAGAGCACCATCTTCGCCTCGCGCAACTGCTGCGCGGTCAGCCCACCACCGGGCTTGTGCGGGTCGTAGAGCACACAGTCGTCGGCGTCCAGCCCCATCTCCAGCACCGCCGTGTTGCGGCCCAGATGCTGGTCCGGCAGGAACAGCACCCGCTGGCCGCGCTCGAACGCCCAGGTCAACGCGCGCTTGGCGTTCGACGAGGTGCAGACCACCCCGCCGTTGCGGCCGACGAAGCCCTTGATGTCCGCCGACGAGTTCATGTACGTCACCGGCACTGTCGAGTCGGCCGCGCCTGCCTCGGCCAGCGCCTCCCAGGCGGTCTCCACCTGGCCGAGGGCCGCCATGTCCGCCATCGAACAGCCGGCGGCCAGATCCGGCAGCACCACGCGCTGGGCGTCGCCGGTCAGGATGTCGGCGCTCTCCGCCATGAAGTGCACGCCGCAGAAGACGATGAACTCGGCCGACGGCCGGGCGGCGGCCTCCCTGGCCAGCTTGAACGAGTCGCCGGTGACATCGGCGAACTGGATGACCTCGTCGCGCTGGTAGTGGTGACCGAGCACGAAGACCCGGTCGCCGAGCGCGGCCTTGGCGGCGGTGGCCCGGGCGACCAGGTCCGGATCGCTGGGTGCCGGGAGCTCCCCCGGGCAGTCGACGCCCCGCTCGCTGGCCGGGTCGCTGCCCCGGCCGAGCAGCAACAGAGCGGTCGCGGTGCTGGAAGGCTCAACCCACGTCGAAGTCACGAGATCCATGCTCGCACAGGTCCGCCCGCCTGCGACCAGCCCAAGTGTGGCCTGCCACACTGCCAGACCATGCGGGTCCTGATCTGTCCGGACAAGTTCGCCGGCACCCTGCCCGCCGCCGAGGTGGCCGCCGCCGTCGCCACCGGGTGGCGGGACCGGGCGCCCGCCGACGAGCTGGTGCTGCGCCCGTTGTCCGACGGCGGTCCGGGATTCGTCGAGGTGCTGGCCGAGTCGACCGCCGGCCGGCGGGTCCCGGTGCCGACGGTCGACCCACTCGGCCGACCGGTACCCGGGGAGATCCTGTTGGTCGACGGCCCGGGGGCCGGGGGGACCGCGACCGCCGGACCGACCGCGTACGTGGAGAGCGCCCAGGCGTGCGGCCTGCACCTGCTCACCGAGGCCGAACGTGACCCGAAACACACCACCTCGTACGGCCTGGGGCTGCTGCTGGTCGCGGCGGTCGAACACGGCGCCCGTCGGGTGGTCGTCGGGCTCGGCGGGTCGGCCACCAACGACGCCGGAGCCGGCATGTTCACCGCGCTGGGGGTCACCCCGCTCGACGCCGCCGGCTACGCCCTGCCGTACGGCGGCGCGGCCCTCGCCGGGGTCGACCGCCTCGACGGCGTACCCCGGCTGCGCGGGGTCGAGCTGGTCGCCGCGACCGACGTCGACAACCCGCTGACCGGGCTGCACGGGGCCAGCAACGTGTACGGGCCGCAGAAGGGTGCCGACCGGGCCGACGTACTGCTGCTCGACGCCGCGCTGCAGCGGTTCGCCGGCATCCTGGTCGCGGAGCTGCCCGGCTGCCCGCCCGAGCTGGCCGCGCTGCCCGGGGCCGGCGCCGCCGGAGGCATCGGCGCCGCGCTGCTCGCCCTCGGCGGGCGGTGCGAGTCCGGCATCGACCTCGTCACCGCGTTGATCGGGCTGCCCGCCGCGTTGGACGCCGCCGACCTGGTGATCACCGGCGAAGGGTCGTTCGACCACCAGTCGCTGCGCGGCAAGGTGGTCGCCGGGGTGGCCGGCGCGGCCCGGGACCGGGGACTGCCCTGCGTGGTGGTCGCCGGCCAGGTGTCCACCGGCCGGCGGGAGTCGGCCGCGGCCGGCGTCACCGAGGCGTACGCCCTGGTCGACCACTTCGGCGGGGAGACCGGCGGTGGGCTGGCGCAGGCGCTGGCCCGGCCGGCGGACGGGCTGCGTGGCATCGCCGCCCGGCTGGCCGGCCAATGGAGCCGCTGACGACGTGCCGGCGGCCGGGGAACGGCGAGTTCCCGGTGATCTTCCGCTGGTGATCTTCCGGATGCTGGGATGCGCGGCGGATCACGTACGGATTGTGGCCACCCGGATTGGGAATCGTCGCCCGGCCGGTTAGCGTTACCTGATACGGACGAATTCGCACCGTCGCAGGGGAGACCTTCACGTGAGCACATCAGCGCAGTCCGAAACGGCCGAGACCGCCGCCTCGACCACCGTCGTCCTCACCGACGTGGCGGCCGAGAAGGTCAAGGCACTGCTCGACCAGGAAGGCCGCGACGACCTGCGGCTGCGGGTCGCCGTCCAGCCCGGCGGCTGCTCCGGCCTGCGGTACCAGCTGTTCTTCGACGAGCGGTCGCTCGACGGGGACATCGTCGACGACTTCGGCGGCGTCGAGGTCGTGGTGGACCGGATGAGCGCCCCGTACCTGACCGGCGCGAAGATCGACTTTGCGGACCGGATCGACGCTCAGGGTTTCACCATCGACAACCCGAACGCGCAGAACTCCTGCGCCTGCGGCGACTCCTTCCACTGATCCGATCGGTCCGTATCGGTGCCGTCCGGGGCAGACGTCAGTCCGGCCCTGGGCGGCAGTCGGTCGGTTGTGCGCTGAACGTGCATAGTTGAGACAGGTGCGGGGTACGGTGGCCCGCGTCCCGGTAAGCTGGCCCGCGCACGATTCCCCACCCCGACACCCGAGGGCCGACATGAAGATCGCCGTCACCGGCTCGATCGCGACCGACCATCTGATGCACTTTCCCGGCCGGTTCGCGGGTCAGCTCATCGCGGACCAGCTGGACAAGGTGTCCCTGTCGTTCCTCGTCGACGACCTGGTCGTCCGCCGGGGCGGGGTGGCGGCGAACATCGCCTTCGGGATGGCCCAGCTCGGTCTGCGTCCGGTGCTGCTCGGCGCGGTCGGCGCCGACTTCGCCGACTACCGTTCCTGGCTGGAGCGCCACGGCGTCGACTGCGACTCGGTGCATGTCAGCGAGTTGGCGCACACGGCCCGCTTCGTCTGCACCACCGACGACGACCTGTGCCAGATCGCGTCCTTCTACGCCGGTGCGATGAGCGAGGCCCGCAACATCGAGTTGGCGCCGGTCGCCGCCCGGGTGGGTGGCCTCGACCTGGTGCTGGTCAGCGCCAACGACCCCGAGGCGATGCTGCGCCACTCGGCCGAGTGCCGGGCCCGTGGCTACCGGTTCGCCGCCGACCCGTCCCAGCAGTTGGCCCGGATGAGCGGCGAGGACGTCCGGCAGCTGATCGACGGTGCCGAGTACCTGCTGACCAACGAGTACGAGCGGTCGCTGCTGGAGAGCAAGGTCGGCCTCACCGGCGACCAGGTGCTCGACCTGGTGACGGTACGGGTCACCACGCTCGGTGCCGACGGGGTGGAGATCACCGGCCGGGGCATCGAGCGGATCCACGTACCGGTGGCCCGTGACGTGGTCGCGGACGACCCGACCGGTGTCGGCGACGGCTTCCGTGCCGGCTTCTTCGCCGCCCTCGGCTGGGGCCTCGGTCTGGAACGCGCCGCGCAGGTCGGCTGCCTGCTCGCCGCGCTGGTGCTGGAGACCACCGGACCGCAGGAGTACGCCGTCAAGCCGGACCTCTTCCTCAAGCGGCTCGCCGACTCGTACGGCGACGCCGCCGCCGACGACGTCCGCCCCTACCTGCCGGCCTGACCAACTGCTTGCACCGCCGGCCACGCCGCCTACCGGCTCGCCCACGACAGCGTCGGCTTGCGCACCCACGACAGCGTCGGTAGCCAAGATCAGGTGAGCGCCATGGACCTCACCTCGCGGTTGAGACGTCCACAGCGCTCACCTGATCTTGGTCTCTGCTCAGCTCACCCCGCCTTCGACCACCGGTTCAGCTCTGTCTGAAGACAGTTGAGCGTCTCGGCGGGCGGGAGCGCGAGCTCGCGAAGGTTGTCGGCGACCCACTGGTACGTGCGGACCCGATCGAGGTCATGTACGAATATGGCGTCGTCGAGAAGCTCCGTGTACGCCACCGGCCGGATGCCGTGACCGAACTCGAGTAGTGCGAACTGCCCAATGGCGCTGGCCTGATGCGGGCCGTCCTCGGGCCGCAGCAACTGTAAGGTGACTCGTCCGCCGCGAGCCACGTCTATCAGATGCTCCAGCTGCGCTTGGCGGATCGACGGCTCGCCTACGGGTGTGCGGATGGCAGCTTCGCCGATCACGGTCTGGAAGGTCAGATTATGCTGGGCAGCCAGCCTGCTTGCCCGCACTTGCCGGAACTCGGCGAACGACTGTGCCTGATCGGGCCGGTAGAAGCGGTTGGCCGAGGTCAGTGCTTGAGCGTAGTCGCGGGACTGGAGTAGCCCAGGCACCACCATCGGCTCGAACGTGAAGAGCCGCTCGGCCATGTCGAGCAACCCTACGTACGTCCGGAGGAAGCCCGGAATCAGGTCCGTCCAGCGACTCAGCCAGGACTTGGCGCCCGCCCGTGCAGCGGCCAGTGTCACCAGTTGCTGGACAGTTGTCGCCGGTACTCCGCAGGCCTGAAGGACAAGCTGCACGTCGTCCGGTGCCTGATGGTAGCGACCGGATTCCATGTGTCCGAGCTTGGGTTTGCCGATCCCGGTTGTGGCGGCGAGTTCGCTGAGGCTGAGCTGCGCCGCTCGCCGGTGCCGACTCAGTTCCACGCCGAGCAGCCAACGTAGCGCAAGTGGATCCACCCGAGTGTCCATCACCGTCTCCCGATTCTCGTACCCAGATAAGTCTAGCCGAGCGCACGCGTAGCCACTTACCTATACGTATCCATAAACGTTCGAAGGAGGCTGCTATGGGGCTCGACGAGGTAGGACGTCAGTCGGAGACGCCTGTGAGTGTCCGGCAGATGATGACAAAGCAGGCGTCCGAGCAGGTGCCGGCGCGCTTCGCCATCTGTGCGGAGACCGAGGCCGGCGAGGACGGTGGAGTGCTCGGCTGGGGACTGGCGTTCGACGACGAAGCCGTGGTCGTACCGACCAACGGCGGCCTGCCCAACCCGTTCAGCGGCATCAAGGCAGCACTGCGGCTGTACAGGATGGTCCACCCCGTACAGCTGGTGTGGGTCGACCCGCCCGACAGTCGCCAGCTGACCTGAACCGCGGAGGTCAGGCCGGTCGCAGCACCGCGACCAGGAAGTCCGAGTCGTCGCGGTACGGGCGCAGGTCCCAGGTGGCCAGCAGCAGGTCCTCGACCAGATCGGCGGCGTGCATGTCGGCCAGGAAGTCGGTGACCGGGTAGCCCCGGTCGGTGCCGAACCCGACCACGATTCGGCCGCCGTCGCGCAGGTGCAGCCGCATCCGGCGCAGCACCTCCTGGCGGGTGTCCGGAGCCAGGAACGTCATGACGTTGCCGGCGCTGACGATCGCGTCGAAGCCGTCGGTGATGCCCTGTGCGGGCAGGTCCAACTCGGCCAGGTCGCCGACCAGCCAGCGTGGGCCGGGGTGGTCCTGCCGGGCGGCGTCGATCAGCACCGGGTCCAGGTCGACGCCGACGACGTCGTGACCGGCGGCGGCCAGCGCCGCGCCGACCCGGCCTGGACCGCAGCCGGCGTCCAGCACCCGTGCCGTACGGGGCAGCATCGCGTCGACCAGCCGGGCCTCACCGTCGAGGTCGGCCCCGTCGCGGGCCAGCGACCGGAACCGGTCGACGTACCACTGTGAGTGCCCAGGGTTGGACTTCAGCAGCTGGCTCCACCCGTTCTGCGTGCCCACGCCCGCCATCGTCGCACGCCGGCATTCTGCCGGGCCTGGTGCCGTGGACCAACAGGCCTGGCCGAACCGGCACGACGTGCGCTCCGAAGGAGGGCGGTTGAGGTGTATCTCGAAAAGGTGTCTCAACCGGCTGTCGAGGACACGCCGATGTGAGGCTGAGATACGTATCAACGAGCAGGTTAGGTACCTCAGCCTCACATCGGTGGCGCCACCATTCGCGCAGCGGGTGCGGCGGACAGCTCAGCTGGTGCGGCGGACGTCGAAGGCGGGGGAGCCGGCGACGGTCGACGCGGCGACGAACTCCTGGCCCCGGATCCGGCACCAGGCCGGGATGTCCAGGGCGGCCGCCGGATCGTCGGCCAGCACCCGGACCACCGACCCGACCGGCAGCTGCGGCAGCCGCCGGGCCAGCGCGATCACCGGCAGCGGGCAGCGCTGACCCAGGCAGTCGAGAGTCTCCGCCACCTCGCTACCAGGTGGCTGCGCCGTCTCGCCGCCGGAGGGCTGCGGTGCCGCGTCGTCGTCGGTCACAGGCCGACCACTCCGGCCTCGGCCCGCAGGTCGGCCACCACCTGCGGCAGCTCGGCCAGGAACCGGTCCACCTCCGCGTCGGTGGTGTCCCGGTGCAGCGACACCCGGACGTTGCCGTGCGACAGCACCCCCATCGCCTCCAGCACGTGTGACGGGCGCAGCGTGGACGACGTACACGATGAACCGGAGGAGACGGCGAAGCCGCGCCGGTCCAGCGCGTGCAGCAGCGCCTCACCGTCGACGTACAGGCAGGAGAAGGTGACCAGGTGCGGCAGCCGGTCGGTCGGGTCGCCGACCACCTCCACGTCGGGCACCGTCGCGGCCACCGTCGCGCGGATCCGGTCCACCAGCGCCGACAACCGGGCGGCCTGCGCGTGCGCCTCGGCGGCCGCCGCGCGCAGCGCCGCCGCCGACGCGACCACCGCCGGCAGGTTCACCGCTCCGGGCGTACGGCCGAATTCCCGCTCGTCAGCCGGGTAGGGCGACTCCCACCGGGTGCCCTTGCGGACCACCAGCACCCCGACGCCCGGCAGCCCGCCCCACTTGTGAGCGCTGGCTGTCAGCACCGACCAGCCGCCCGGCACCGCCACCCGCGCGACCGACTGGGCGGCGTCGACGTACAGCGGCACCTCGTGCGCGGCGCAGGCCCGGGCCGCCTCGGCGACCGGCTGGACGGTACCCACCTCGTGGCTGGCGCTGATCAGTGCGGCGAACGCCACACCCGGCCGGGCCACCGCCGCCGACCAGGCGGCCAGGTCGAGCCGGCCGAGCCGGTCCACCGGCACCGACACCGCCTCGCCGCCGTCGGCGGTGTGCCGCTGCCCGGCGTGCAGCACCGCCGAATGTTCGATCGCCGAGTGCACCAGGGCACGCCCGACCCGCCGCCGCCCGGCGAGCCCGCCGAGCACGGCGGCGTGCGCGGCGACCGTACCGCTGGGTGTGAAGGAGATCTCGTCGGCGCGGACCCGCAGCACGTCGGCGGTGACCTCGCGGGCCGCGTCGAGGAGCTGACCGGCCCGGCGGGCCCGGGCGTACAGCTTGGCCGGGTCGGCCCATCCGTCGGTCAACGCCGCAGACAGTGCCTCCCGGGCGACCGGGTGCAGCGGTGCGGCGGTCGCGGCGTCGAGATAGTCCACAGCCGTCGACGGTACCGGCCGTGGGCTGGCCCGCAGGTGGTCGTGGCGGGTGACAAACCAGACCCCACGCCGATGGTGACCTGTCGGGTCGAGTAATCTGCGACCGTCGGTGACGCCTTTGATCGCCGATGTCGTCACGCGTGGCCAGGTCATTCCGGTTGCCACAGGTGGCATCGGTGGCACCGCGAGGGAGGCAGGACCAGGTGGTCGCAAGCGATTCAGCAGGGCAGTCGTCGGTTGCCGGACGGCAACCGACGCACGCGTGGCCGGCACCCGGCCGGCGTCAGCCCCGGTTGCGGGCCGTCGGGCTCGGTCTCGGTGGCGCGGCACTGCTCACCCTGCTCACTGGCTGCGACGTCGGGGCGGCGTTCGGCGGCTTCGGCTGGCCGCAGGGCATCACCCCGCAGGCCCACCGGATGTACGACCTGTGGATCGCTTCGGTGATCGCGGCGCTCGCGGTCGGCGTCTTCGTCTGGGGCCTGATCTTCTGGTGCATCATCCGGTACCGCAAGCGCGGTGACCAGTTGCCGGTGCAGACCCGGTTCAACATGCCGATGGAGTTCCTCTACACCATCGCGCCGATCCTGGTCGTGTCGGTGCTGTTCTACTACACGGCCGTGGTGCAGACCGACGTCGACCGGCTCAGTGAGGACCCGGACGTCACCGTCGAGGTCGTCGCGTTCAAGTGGAACTGGCAGTTCAACTACCGCGACGGGGTCGGTGAGGACGCCAACACGGTGGCGTCGACGGTGGGTTCCTCCGACATCATCCCGGTGCTGGTGGTCCCGTCGGAGCGGACCATTCGGTTCGAGGAGACCAGCACCGACGTGATCCACTCGTTCTGGGTGCCGGAGCTGCTGTTCAAGCGGGACGTCTTCCCGGGCAGCATCCGCAACCAGTTCGAGGTGACCATTGAACAGAACGGCGCCTACGTCGGCCGGTGCGCCGAGCTGTGTGGCACGTACCACTCGATGATGAACTTCGAGATGCGGGTAGTTGACCCGGAGCAGTACGACCAGTTCATCGCGGCGAAGCAGACCGGTAGCTCGACGCCGGACGCGCTGGCCGCGATCGGGGAGGAGCCGTACGCGGTGACCACCTTCCCCTTCGAGACCAAGCGTGACGCGCAGAACTTCGGGAACGCGAGCGCCCAGGGCGCGGGAAGCTGAGGGCCGGTCATGAAGACCGAGTGGCGACTGTTCGGCATCGTCGCGGCGTTCCTGTTCGTGGCATCCTGGGTCTACCCGACCTGGACGGCGTTCCAGCTCGGGTACGTCGAGTGGATCGGCGCGACCGCTCTGTTCCTGTCCTTCCTGCTTTGCGCGATGTGTGGCGGATTCTTCTGGTTCGTGTCGCGCCGGATCGATCTACGCCCCGAGGACCGGCCGGACGCTGAGGTCTCCGACGGAGCGGGAGAGGTCGGCTTCTTCAGCCCGGGCAGCTACTGGCCGTTCGGGGTGGCGCTGGCCGCCACCGTCGCCGGTCTCGGCTTGGTCTTCTGGCAGTGGTGGCTGCTCGTCTTCGGCCTGCTCTCGGTGATCGCCACCGCGGCCGGGCTGCTGTTCGAGTACTACACCGGTACCCGGCGTACCGCCGAACACTGAGCCGGTTCGTCGCCGGCTTCGGCTGAGCCGACCGTCACCGGTTGTTGCGGCGGCGTAGCCTCGCGCCCCAGCCGGCGACAGTGACCAGGGCCGTACCGATGGCGAGGGAGATCGCGCCGACCAGCCCGACGGCTGCGGCCGGTGCTCCGGTAACCGGGAGATCCTGACTCGCGGACATTTTGCCTCCTGAGGCGTTCGAGATGGTTCGGGCCGGGCTGACTGGTTCAGGTTTGCCGGCGGCTCACAGGGTGGCGGCTGCCGGGGTGGCGGCTGCCGGGGTGCCGATCCGCTCCGGCGAGGACCAGACACAGCGATCGACGGTGGGCTGTTGGACGGCCTTGACCGCCGCGTGGACGAAGATCACCCGGTAGATCAAATCGGCGACCATGATCAGCGGCAGCAGGAGCAGCAGTTGCGGGTGCCGTAGCCGCCAGGCGGCCAGCGCCACCCAGATACTCTGACCAGCGGCCAGTAGCAGCAGTCCGGGCAGCAGCCCTGGTCCGGCGGTGGCCAGCACCCACACGGTGACCGGGGCACCCGCCACGTACAGCACCCAGTGCAGGATCAGCAGCAGGTACGCGTAGTCGAAGGTGCTGACCTGCCGCCCTACCCGGTGACCGAGGATGCCCTGGAAGGTGCCCCAGAGCCAGCGCAGATTCTGCTTGTACCAGTCCCGCAGCGAGGTCGGGTCCTGCAACAGGGCGGTGGCCCGGGGTGCGTAGACGACCCGGCCCAGGCCGCGGCGGTGGGTCTCCAGCACCCAGTAGGTGTCGTCGACGATGTACGGCGGCTGCTGCGGCAGCACCCGGTCGAGCAGTTCCACCCGGTACAGCGAGTTCGAGCCGGAAATGCAGTTCATCACGTTGAAGTGGCTCTGGATCCGGCGCAGGAACAGCTGATAGTTCCAGTAGCTGTAGGCCCGCTTGGCCAGCCAGGGATTCCACCGGTGCTCGCGCGGCCACCAGGTGACGTTGTGGCCGACCGCGATCGCCACCTGATCGGTCATCGTGGCCAGCGCCTCGGTGACGAAGTTCTCGGCGATGATCACGTCGTCGTCGAGGATCGCCACCGCCCGGAACCGGGCGCCGAGCCGGAAGTGCCGGTACCCGGCGTGCAGCGCCGCCGGCTTGCCGACGTTGGCGGCCAGGTCCAGCACGTCGGCGCCAGCGTCGGCCGCCCGACGAGCGGTGTCGTCGGTCGAGGCGTCGGAGACGACGAAGACCGGTGCTCCGGTACGGAGCGCCGCGGTCACCGCGGCGCCGATGGTGCCGGCGCCGTTGCGGCAGGCGACGAGGACGGCCACCTGATCGTGGCGTATCGGGCTGTACCGGGGGTGGTTGACGCCGCGCGTCCGGGCAGCGCGGTGGACCCGTTCCGGGCGCAGCAGACCGTAGCCGAACGCGGCCAGCAGGGAGACGAGGAAGACACCGCCGAGGACGACCAGTGCGGTGAGGAAGATCCGCAACATCGCTGACCTCAAGGGGGGAGGGGGCGGGGACGCCGCATCCTTGCGGTCAGCGATTACGCTACGTCATCGAATCTGCGGATAAAAGGGGCAAAGCTGGGAATATGCTGGTAGCTGGCTGTGAAGGTGTCGCAGTGATCTCACCGGCCCCAGAAGCCCAGCCGGCGGTCACCCGGTGGTGGCACCCGCCGACTTGGCCACCTGCACCCATCGGTCCAGCAGCGCGGCGGCTGCGCCGCTGTCCACCGACTCGGCGGCCCGGCTCAACTGCGCCCGCATCGTCTCCAGCAGCTCGGCACCCGGCGCGGTGCCGGTCTGTACGGCCTGAGCGGTCAGCGCCGCTGCGGCGTTGACCAGCACCGCGTCCCGGACCGGACCGGACTGGCCGTCGAGCAGCCGGCGGGTGACGTCGGCGTTGAAGGCGGCGTCCCCGCCACGGAGATCACCGGGGGCGCTGCGGGCGACCCCCAGGTCCTCGGCGGCGTCCACGACCATCGCGCGGACCACGCCGTCGGCGGCGAACCAGACCCTGGTCGGGGCGGCGGTACTGAGCTCGTCCAGCCCGTCGTCGCCGCGCATCACCAGCGCGGTGTCACCCCGGCCGGCGAACACCTCGGCCATCACCGGCGCCATCCGGGTGTCGAAGCAGCCGATTGCCCCGGCCCGGGGCCGGGCCGGGTTGGTCAGCGGGCCGAGGAAGTTGAACACGGTCGGTACGCCGATCTCCCGCCGGGTGGTCCCGGTGTGGCGCATCCCCGGGTGGTACCGGGCGGCGAAGCAGAACCCGATGCCGACCTCGGCCACGCACCGGGCCACCCCTTCGGGCCCCAGGTCGAGTGGGATGCCGAAGTGCTCCAGCAGGTCGGCCGCGCCGCACGAGGACGAGGCCGCCCGGTTGCCGTGCTTGACCACCCGGGCACCGGCGGCCGCCGTGACGATCGCGGCCATGGTGGAGATGTTCACCGTGTGGGCCCGGTCCCCGCCGGTGCCGACCACGTCCACCGTCTCCGCGCGCAGTCCGTCCGGCAGACCGACCGGCACCGCGTTGGCGATCATCGCCTCCACCAGCCCGACCAGTTCGGCCGACGTCTCACCCTTGGCCCGCAGCGCGACGGCGAAGCCGGCGATCTGCGCGGGTGTGGCGGAGCCCGTCATGATCTCGCCCATCGCCCAGGTGGTGTCGGCGGTGGAGAGCTGCTCGCCGGCGAGCAGCGCGCTGAGCAGATTCGGCCAGGACCGTTCACCCATGGGGTCTCTCCCAGGTGCGATGGGGCGTGCGCGATGCGGTACGGGCGGTGCGGCGGAACGTGGACGGTGCGGTGCGGTTGCGGTGCGGCGTGGGGTGGTGCGGTGCAGCGTGGGTGGTGCCGTGCGGCTCAGGCGGCGGGCAGCTTGCCGGATCGGCCGCGCAGCATGCCGGCGACGGTCTGGCCGGTGGTCACCGGGTCGAGCGGGTGCATCAGGGTGGCGTCGACCTCGGCGAACGAGGCCAGCCAGCGGTCGGCGGCGCGGGCGATCACCACGCAGGTCGGGGGAGCGTCGGCGCGGTCGTCCTTGATCTGCCGGGCGATGCCGAGCCCGCCGCCGGGGGTGGCCTCACCGTCGAGCAGCATCAGGTCGATCTCGTACTCGTCGACCAGCCGGACGCAGCCGGCGTAGTCGGACGCCTCGACGAACTCGACGGTCAGGTCGGTGGCGGGGCGGGTCCCGACGGCCAGCCGCATCCGGTCCCGCACCTGCGGGTCGTCGCTGTAGAGCAGGACGGTGTGCACGCGCTCGGTCATCTTGTCGCTCGACTCCCACCTCGTAGCTGCGCGCTGATCGTACCGTCCGACCGGGTCCGGTCCGGCGAGCGGGTCAGTCGGCGGCGGCCACCGCGCGGGCCTGCCGCGCCTCCTCACGGTCGAGCTCCCGGTCGATGCGTCGGGCCTCCCGCTCGGACTGACGCATCCACTGCACCACCAGTACGGCGAGCATGGTGACGCTGACGAACTCCCCGCCGGCCCACAGGATGCCGCCGGCCACCTCCTGGTCGGCCCACGGGTCCGCCCAGGTCAGCCCGAGCGACGGGTACCAGTCGCCGCCGAACAGGGTGCTGCTCTGCATGACGGTGAGCCCGAGCACGGTGTGGAACGGCACGGAGAGCACCATCAGCAGCGCCCGGGCCGGGTACGGCCAGCGGCCGGGCAGCGGGTCGAGCCCGACCAGCGGCCAGAAGAACAGGCAGCCGGTCATGATGAAGTGGGCGTGGACGAACTCGTGGGCGAGTGTGCTCTCCAGGGTCAACCGGTACAGATCAGTGAAATACAGCACAAACGGGTTGATGACGAACAGGCCGAACGCGACCAGCGGGAAGGTGACCACCCGGGCGTACCTGCTGTGCAGGACGGCGAGCAGGCGGCGCCGTGGGGTACCGGGCAGGGTGCGCAGCGCCAGGGTGACCGGTGCACCCAGGGCGAGGAAGATCGGCGCGACCATCGACAGCACCATGTGCTGGACCATGTGCACCGACAGCAGCGTGGTGTCGTAGGCACCGAGTCCGCTCACCGTGACGGCGGCGATGCCACCCAGTCCGGGGCCGAGGAACAGCACGGTGCGTGACACCGGCCAGCGGTCGCCGCGCAGTCGCAGCCGGTGCACCCCGTACAGGTAGAGGCCGGCGGCCACGACGAGCACCAGCGCCAGCCAGTTGGTCAGCTGGATCTCGGTGAACAGGGCCGAGACCGTGAACGGCGGGACGGCGATCGCAGCGACATCTGCCACGTGCCGAGGCTAGGCCAGCGGCCTCGGTCGACGTTATCCGGCCCTCCAGCGGGTCGGGTTTGCCACCCCGCCGTCCGTGGGCACTGACCGGCAGCAATAATGACCGCGTGACTGCGGCCCCAGCGATTGACAAGAGCCGGATCCACTCGCTGACCCGACCGAACATGGTCAGCGTCGGGACGATCGTGTGGCTCTCCAGCGAACTGATGTTCTTCGCGGCGCTGTTCGCGATGTACTTCTCCATCCGTGCGGCGGACTACAGCATGTGGGAGGAGCACACCCCACTGCTGAACATCCCGTACGCGACGGTCTTCACCACGATCCTGGTGGCCTCCTCGGTCACCTGCCAGATCGGGGTGTTCGCCGCGGAGCGGGGGGACGTACACGCGCTGCGGCGGTGGTTCACGATCACCTTCGTGATGGGCCTGATCTTCCTGCTCGGCCAGATCAACGAGTACCGGGAACTGGTCCACCACGGCATCAAGATCAACGGCGACGGGTACGGCTCGGTGTTCTACCTCACCACCGGCTTCCACGGCCTGCACGTGGCGGGCGGCCTGGTCGCCTTCCTGATCTACATGGTCCGTACCACGATGGGGCGGTTCACCCCGGCGCAGGCCACCTCGGCCATCGTCGTGTCGTACTACTGGCACTTCGTCGACGTGGTCTGGATCGGCCTCTACTTCATGATCTACTGGCTGCAATGATCATCGAGCGGTCACTCACCGTGATGGTGCGGCGTCGTGCCGACCAGGCAGGTCGCAAAACCGACAAGGATTCAGGTCAATGACATCTGACACCCCCGCCGACCGGCGAGCCGACCGCGGACGCGGTCTCCTCGCCCGGCTGCGCAGCGGGCGGGCCACGCCGCGAGGCCGGGGCCGCCGCCGGCTGGGCACCGCGGTCCGGTTGCTCGCCGCGCTGTTCCTGGCCGGCGGTGCGTACACCGTCTTCGCCCCGGGCCTGCAGGCGCAGGACACCCCGCAGCTGTCCCAGGCGGCCGAGGACGGCAAGGCGCTGTTCGACCAGAGCTGCATCTCCTGCCACGGGCGCAACGCCCAGGGCGTCGAGGGACGCGGCCCGAGCCTGATCGGTGTCGGATCGGCGTCGGTGGAGTTCCAGGTCGGCACGGGCCGGATGCCGATGGCCCGGCAGGAGGCCCAGGCCGAGCGCAAGCCGGTGGTCTTCACCGAGGAGGAGATCCGCCAGCTCGGCCAGTACATCCAGGAGCTGGGTGGCGGCCCGCAGCTGCCGGACGGTGAGATGCTGCGTACCGGTGGTGACATCGCCGTCGGCGGCCATCTCTACCGGATCAACTGTTCGTCCTGCCACGCGTTCAGCGGCGGCGGCGGCGCGCTGTCCTCCGGCAAGTACGCACCGAGCCTGGAGCCGGCCACCGACCGGCAGCTGTACGCCGCCATGCTGACCGGTCCGCAGAACATGCCGGTCTTCGGAGACAACCAGCTCACCCCCGAGCAGAAGCGCGACATCATCGCCTTCGTGCAGGAAGGGCTGAAGACCGACGGTGACCCCGGCGGGCTGGCCAACCTCGGCCGGTACGGTCCGGTGACCGAGGGCATCGCCATCTTCCTGGTCGGCATCACCGCGCTGGTCTTCGCCAGCCTGTGGATTGCGGGGAAGTCATGAGCACCGACATCGACACCACCCAGCAGCACCGCCAGCCAGCGCAGGTGAGCCTGGACGACCCTCGGCTGACGTCGTTCGACGTGCTGCGCGAGGGCGCCCGGCGCGACGACATCGAGATCGTCCACTACGAGCCGCCATTTCCGGTGCCCGGCACCAGGGCGGAACGGCGGATCAGCCGGTTCGTCGCCGGGCTGTTCCTGCTCGCCGGGCTCACCGCGACCGCGTTCCTGGTGGTGTACATCTGGTGGCCTTGGGAGTACGAACTCGGCACCGGGATCAGCAAGTTCTACACCCCGCTGCTCGGCGTCAGCCTCGGGCTGACCCTGCTGGCCATCGGCGCCGGCATCCTCACCTGGGGCAAGAAGCTGCTGCCCCACGAGGTGGCGATCCAGGATCGGCACGACGGCCCGTCCAGCCCGGACGACCGCAAGATCACCGGCGGCACGCTCACCTACATGGTGGACGAGCTCGGGGTGAAGCGCCGTCCGCTGCTCGGGGTGTCGCTGCTGGCCGGGTTGGCGCCGGTCGCCGCGGTCGCGGCCGCGCCGCTGGTCGGCGGCCTGATCCGGGATCCGCACACCGACAACCAGATGGCCACCACCGGCTGGGAACCGGTCGAGACGGTCGGTGGCGGCACCGAGCTGGTCCGGTTGACCAGGGAGGACGGCTCGCCGATCCGGCCCGCGGACGTCAGCGTCGGTGGTCAGATGACGGTCTTCCCGGGGATTCCCGGCGGGCACACCAACCGGTACGCCGACTCGCCGACCCTGCTGATCCATCTGCGGCTGGACGACGCCCGGACCGCCCGGGAGAACAACGAGGCGGTGGGCAAGCCTGACTACATGTGGGGCAACTACATCGCGTACTCGAAGATCTGCACTCACGCGGGCTGCCCGGCGAGCCTGTACGAGCAGCAGACTAACCGGCTGCTCTGCCCCTGCCACCAGTCGCAGTTCCTGATCACCGACAACGCCAAGCCGGTCTTCGGCCCGGCCAGCCGTCGGCTGCCGCAGCTGCCCATCTCCGTCGACGACGAAGGCTTCTTCGTCGCCACCTCCGACTACACCGAGATCGTCGGACCCGACTTCTGGGAGCGGCCATGAAACGCCGTAAGTTCGACGCCCGGGCGCTGCCCGGCAAGGCCGCCGGGCAGCTCGACGACCGGTTCCAGGCAGCCACGCCGCTGCGCAAGCTGCTGAACAAGGTCTTCCCGGACCACTGGTCGTTCCTGCTCGGCGAGATCGCGCTCTTCTCGTTCGTCGTCGTTCTGCTGACCGGCGTCTACCTGACCTTCTTCTTCGACCCGTCGATGGAGGAGGTCACCTACGACGGCAGCTACGCCCCGCTGCGCGGGATCCCCATGTCGGCGGCGTACGCGTCGACGCTGGACATCTCGTTCGACGTCCGGGGCGGCCTGATCATGCGGCAGATGCACCACTGGGGGGCGCTGCTGTTCATGGCGTCGATCGTGGTGCACATGCTGCGGGTGTTCTTCACCGGCGCGTTCCGCAAGCCGCGTGAGGCCAACTGGATCATCGGCTCGCTGCTGTTCTGGGTTGGCTTCCTCGCCGGCTTCACCGGCTACTCGCTGCCCGACGACGGCCTGTCCGGCACCGGGCTGCGGATCGCGTCGGCGATCATGCTGTCCATCCCGGTGATCGGATCCTGGGTCACCTCGTCCATCTTCGGCGGCGAGTTCCCGGGCACGATCATCATCAGCCGGTTCTACATCGCCCACGTACTGCTGATCCCCGGGCTGCTGGTGGCGCTGATCAGCGCACACCTCGGCCTGGTCTTCAAGCAGAAGCACACCCAGTGGGCCGGGCCGGGACGAACCAACGACAACGTGGTCGGCGAGCGGATGTTCCCCCGCTACGCGATCAAACAGGGCGGCTTCTTCATGATCGTCTTCGGGGTGGTCGCCCTGATGGCGGGAATCTTCCAAATCAACCCGGTGTGGCTGTTCGGCCCGTACGAGGCCGCCGTCGTCTCGGCGGCGAGCCAACCTGACTGGTACGTCATGTTCCTGGACGGCTCCACCCGGTTGATGCCAGCCTGGGAGCTGACCATCCCGATCGGCGACGGGTACGTGATCCCGCCGCTGTTCTGGCCGACCGTGGTGCTGCCCGGCATCCTGGTCATGCTCTCCCTGGCGTACCCGTTCCTCGAAGCCCGGTACACGAAGGACAAGGCCAGCCACAACCTGCTGCAGCGGCCCCGGGACGTGCCAGCCCGGACCGCCGTCGGCGCGATGGCCGTCACCTTCTTCATCGTGCTGACCATCTCCGGCGGCAACGACGTGTTCGCTGACAAGTTCTTCATCAGCCTGAACGCGATGACCTGGGCCGGCCGGATCGGATTGATCCTGCTCCCGCCGTTGGCCTACTACGTCACCTACCGGATCTGTCTCGGTCTGCAGCAGCACGACCGGGAAGTGCTGGCGCACGGTGTCGAGACCGGCATCATCCGACGGCTGCCTGACGGCCGCTTCGTCGAAGTGCACCAGCCGCTGGGACCGACCGACGAGCACGGCCACGGCAAGCTGGAGTACGTCGGCTGGGTGGTGCCGAAAAAGATGAACCGGCTCGGTGCGCTCGGCCCGGCGGTCAAGGGCTTCTTCTTCCCGATCGAGAAGCCGGTGCAAGTCCCGCCGCCGGCGCATGTGGCAATCGACCCAGCCGAGGAACAGCCGGCCGAACTGCGGTCGGCTGACAAGGAGAAGCAGCCGGCCGACCGCGAGGAGATCAGCAGCGGTAGTCGCTGACCACCGCGCACCCGGAGTCGACAGAGGCGTCCGCCGAGCAGATCGGCGGGCGCCTCTGTGATCTCACACCTGCACCGGCCGCCCCCACAAGCCCTGTCGCCACGGTAGTAGCGGTATCCCTAAGAGACTGCGGTATTCCATTGGTGACGGTTTCTTCTCGACGTAGCGTCATGGTCGACAGCGATCGATCAACCGCAAGGTAGTCGCTCGGAGGAGGAGCTACGTGAAGCTGGCAAGGAAGTTGCTGACGTGGGCCATGGGCGCCACCATGGCCCTGGTAGTCGTGACGCCGTCGCCTGCGCAAGCCGCGTACTGGGACTGTCCGGCCAACGCCATGTGCATGTGGGAGCACAGCGGAGGTAATGGCCTGATGGTCTGGGTATCGGTCAACACCGGCAACCAGCCGGACCTACGGGCATGGAGCTTCGACGACAAGATCAGCTCGGTCCGGAACACTTCTGCCCAGGGCGTCTGCCTGTATCCCGACCTCAACTACGATGGCAACTGGTACATCTTCGTTCCGCCGTACAGCGGCGGTGGCAACGTCGATCCGCTTGCGAACGATCAGATCACTTCGTTTCGCTGGGCACCGTCGACCTCACCGCCCGTCTGCTGACGGGCAGTAGACGTAAGACACCGTACGGTAACGCGGCTGGTCGCCAGGGGTCTGCGGCCCCGACGACCAGCCGCATCGTTATGTCTCCTGGGCGGCTCTGCCTGCGGCTGCTGCGAGTTCCCGCTGTTGGCTCAGCGTTGTCGCCGGTCAGTCCGCGTCGGCCAGCCCGATGGCGAAGGCCGATTCCAGATCGTGCTGCGAGTAGGCGCGAAAGGCGATGTGCGACTCGGTGCTGAGTACACCCGGAACCTTCGAGATCCGCCCGGCGATCACGTCGGCGATCTGGTCGAACTCCCGCACCCGGACGATCGCGATCAGGTCCACGTGCCCGGCCACCGAGTAGACCTCGCTCACCCCGTCGAGACCGGCGAGCGCCTCGGCCACCTCCGGGATCGAGTCCGTGGCGCAGTCGACCAACACGATGGCAGTGATCACGCAGGTCCTCCGTTTCTCACCGGCGTCCGCCGCCGATGTTACTCAAGCCGAGTGCTCAGCCGGCGGACACCGTCAGATCGCTGCCCACCCGGATCGCGTCGGTCAGCCGCTCCCCCGCATGCACCTGCGCGCCGGGCCACACCACCGAGCGGACCAGCGTCCCCCGTACCACCGCGCCGGCGCCGACGACGGAGCGGTCGACCGGGCCGGTCACCGTGGCCGACGGGTCGACGAGGCTCCGGCCACCTGCCGCGTGCAGATTGGCCGCGAGATAGTCCGGTGGTGTCCCGGTGTCCAGGTAGGTACCCGGATAGTTGATCACCTGTAGTGCACCGGCCGCCTCCGCCGGCCGCCACACGGTATGGACCAGCTCGCCGGGGGCGGCCGCTAGTTCGCTGACGTAGCGCCACGGCAGCAGCGAGAAGCCAGCGAACCGGTGCCCGTCGAAGCCGCCCCGTGCGGCCGGGTCGGTGAACCGCTTGCCCAGCAGCCGGACGGTCTCGCCGTCCCAGCCGTCGAGCAGTGTCGCGATGTCCGGCCCAGGATCGAGATCTGGATGGGCGAGATAGCCGTCGACATTGCCGACCAGCACGCCGCGACCGCCGATCCAGTCGCGTAGCCGGCCGACGCCGCCGGCGGTGCCCAACGGGTCTCCTGGCTCCACGGACAGCTGTGCCCGGTCTCCGACATGGGTCACCACCTGCCGGCCGAGGTAGCAGGCGTTGACCGCGACCGCCGCCGGCCCGGTGAAGCCGAGGGCACCGACTCGGGCGAGGGCCCGGTCCAGCAGCGGTACGTTCCCGACCGGGCAGAGCGCCTTCGGGACGAGACCGGTCAACGGCCGCAACCGGCGGCCTGCACCGGCGGCGAGGACCACCGCGCAGATCCGGTCCGGACCGGCCGCCGGTGCGCTCACCCCGGCTCCTGGGCCGCTGGCGGGCTGACGAGTGGACCGATGCCGTAATGCGCCAGCAGCCGGGCGGTCGCCGGGGTCAGCCGGGGCAGGTCGTCGAGCCGGTGCCAGGCGGCTTCGTACACCTCGGCCCCGTCGACCACCAGTTGGGTTCGCGACGCTGCCACGGAGGCTTCGAAGACCACGTCCACCCAACCCTTGGCGTGCACCACGGCATTCGGCACCGCTGGGCGTAGCTGGTCCGGGGCCAGCCGGATGCCGGTCTCCTCGGCGAGCTCCCGGGCCGCGCCGACCACCGGTGCCTCGCGGTGTCGCAGCAGACCGGCGGGCAGTGTCCAGCCCCGGCCGGGTGGCTGGCGCAGCAGCAGTAGCCGGGCGGGTGCCGACGGATCGACTTCGGAGTCGGTCACCAGCGTCACGGCGCCGACGATGTACCTCTGCACGGCGAGCCGGACCAACCGCCGACGGGCCGGGTGCGGCAACCGGTAGAACACGCCGTACAGCAGCGCGCGTGCGGGGGATCGGCGGATGATCATACGTTCAGGCTAGAGGTAGCCGGTCGCCGGCGCCGGGTCAGGTCAGCCCGGCTGGTCGACCAGGGCGATGAGCTGGTCGACGACGGCCTCGGGCTCGATGGTCCGGTCCACCACCGCGACCAGCAGGGTCTCCATGTCCGGGTACTTGAGGTTCTCCGCGAGCTGGCGCAGTGGTTTGTCGTTGGACAACGCCCGGTCGTGTTTGCGCAGGATCAGGCTGACGGTGGCGCGGCCGAGGCGTACCTTGTCGCTGATGCTGATGCCCGGTTCGGAGTGTTCGGCGAACCAGCGGTTGATCTGCATCTGAGCCTGCGGCGACTTGACGAAACCCAGCCACTCCTTTCGTGGCCCGGCTGACGTCGGTGCCGTCCCGGCCGGCTGGTCGTCGCTCTCGGTGAAGATCTCGACCACGTCGCCGTCGGTCAACTCGGAGGCCAGTGGTGCCAGTCGGCCGTTGATCCGTACGGCGAGACAGTGCGCGCCTTTGCGTGGATCCAGCTCGTATGCGAGGTCGACCGGCGTCGACCCGGCGGGCAGCACGATCGGGCGGCCGTCGGTGAAGACCTGGATCTGCGCGTCCACCAGGTCGCAGCGCAGCGAGTGAACGAACTGGTCGGCGTCGATGTTTTCCTGCGACCAGTCGATTGCCCTGCGGAGCCAGGCCAGCTCGTCGGCGCGGGCGGCGGCACGACTGCGGCCGGGTTTGGGGAAGTGGTACGGCGCGGCGATGCCGAACTCGGCGGAGCGGTGCATCGCGTCGGTCCGGATCAGCACCTCGAGTGGACGTTCGTCCGGGCCGATGACGGTGGTGTGCAGCGAGCGGTAGAGGTTGTTCTTCGGTGCCGCGATGAAGTCCTTGAACCTGCCCGGTACCGGGCGCCAGCGGCAGTGGATCGCGCCGAGCGCCGCGTAACAGTCGGTGTCCGGCCCGGTGACCACGACCTCGATTCGGGGTAGATCGAACGGCGCCCGGTGGCCGCCGGCGACAGTGTCCTTCCAGATCGAGTAGCGGTGCCGGGGCCGGGGTGCGACCCGGGCGGTGACCTTTTCGCGGCGTAGCGACACCCGCGCCTGTCCGCAGACAGTGTCCAGGTACGTCGTCCAGCCCGGTCGGTTGGCCAGGTGTTCCTCGATCTGCTGGTAGGCCTCCGGCTCCAGATGGAACAGGACGATGTCGTCGAGCTCCCGCTTCAGTTTCTGGATGCCTAGCCGGTCGCAGAGCGGGACCAGCACGTCCAGGGTCGCCTTGGCGATCCGGGCCCGGGAGGCAGGGGAGCGCACACCGAGGGTCCGCATGTTGTGCAGCCGGTCGGCGAGTTTGATGACCAGCACCCGGACGTCCTTCGCCGCGGCGATGATCATCTTTCGGATGGTCTCCGCCTCGGCGGCCTTGCCATAGAACGCCTTGTCGAACTTGGTCACCCCGTCGACCAGGTGGGCGACCTCGTCACCGAAGTCTGCGGCCAGTGTCGGCAGGTCGTACGTGGTGTCCTCGACGGTGTCGTGCAGCAGTGCGGCCACCAGAGTGGTGGTGTCCATGCCGAGCCCGGCGCAGATCTCCGCGACGGCCAACGGGTGGGTGATGTACGGCTCGCCGCTCTTGCGGTACTGGCCGGCGTGCATGCTGTCGGCGATCTGGTAGCCGCGGCGCAGCACCGCCGGGTCCGCCGACGGGTGGATCGACCGGTGGACGCGGATCAGTTCGGCGACCGGTTCCGGCGCGCCGGGCGACCAGGACAGCCAGGCCCGCAGGCGGGCGGACAAGGGTGTGGCGGTGGGCAGGAAACGTCCGATGGCGGCGCCGGGACCGGCGTCGACGTCCACGCGGAGACACCTCCTCACCCATCGCCCGGCCGGTCGACCGCCCGGACGCACGCCACGAATCGGGCGTTGGCTGACAGGACTGCACTTCTCTAACAGCCTAAGCGAGCGAGCGTAGTACGATCGGCTACTTGCGGGTGATCGATCGGTCGAGTCTTTGGTCCGCTTCGTCGACGCCGGCCGTCGTCCGGGCGGCTTCCTCGGCCTTGACCAGCAGATGGTGGAATCGGCCGGCACCGCGCACCGGCGAGGACCAGTCCCCGCTCACCCTGACCAGTCGGGTCTGTTCCGGCTCCAACCAGGACAGGATCCGCTCGCTCTCGGCCGCGCTGGCCCGGGGCACCGGACCGTGCCCGGCCGGCACCGTCTCGGCGGTGGCGCACAGCAGGTCGATGGTGGCCCGAGGATGCTGCCGTGGGGGCGACACGCCGGCGGCGGCGAGCCGACCGTGCCGGACGATCGCCAGCTCCCAGCCACCGTGCCCGGCCCGTCGCGCCGCGACCAGCTCGGCGATCCGGGTCAGCGCGGTCAACCGCTGCATCCGGACGGTCGCCCGCAGGAACGCGGCCAACCGGCCCCGGACCACCGCCGCCTCCTCGAACCGCTGCCCGGCGGCGAGCCGGTCGATCCGGGCGAGCAACGTGTCGATCAGTGGCTGCGGGTCGGTGTCGAGGGCCGTACGCAGCGGGGTGACGGCCAGCTCGGCGTACTGTTGCGGGTCGATCTGGTGCTCGCACGGTGCCGGACACCGACCCAGCTCGGCCAGCGCGCAGGCCGGGGTCCGGGTCCGGGTGGACAACCGGTGGGTGCACTGACGCAGCGGCAGCGCGTCGTGGATGCCGGCGGCGGCCAGCTCGGCCGCCCGGCGGGAGGCGAACGGCCCGAGTACGGTGGTGTCGGCCGGTGAGATCGCCCGGACCGTGGACAGCCGTGGATAGACCTCGTCGGTGACCTTCAACCAGACCATCCGCTCCGGGAACTTCGACCGGCGGTTGTACGGCGGCGCGTGGGCGGCGATCAGCCGCAGCTCACGTACCTCGGCCTCCAGCCGGTGGGCGCATTCGACCGCGTCGACCCGCACCGCAGCGGCCAGCATCTCGGACATCCGCGCCCGTCGCTCGGCAGCGGTGAAGTAGCTGCGTACCCGGGTGGCGACGTCGCCCGAGGTACCGACGTACAGCGGTCGGTCGTCGGCCGCCCGGAAGATGTACACCCCGGGGGAGCGGGGTAGTCCGTCGGCGAGGTGCCGCTTGCGTCGCTGGACGTCGCTGACCGCCCGGCTGAACTCGACCGCGTCGCCGATGCTCGTCACCTGGTGCCCGCCGAGCCGGGCGATCAGCCCGTGCAGCACGTCCACGGTCGCCTGGGCGTCGGCAAGTGCCCGGTGGGTGGGGCGGCGAGGGGTGCGGAAGTAGCCGGCGAGGGTGCCGAGCTTGCGGTTGGGCACCTCGTCGCGGGTCAGCACCCGGCGGGCGAGGGCCGCAGTGTCCAACACCGTCGGCGCCGGCCAGGAATAGCCGTGCCGGGCGCACGCGGCCTTGAGAAAACCCACGTCGTACGGCGCGTTGTGTGCCACCAGCACCGCGCCGCCGAGAAATTCCAGCAGGCTGGGCAGCACCTGCTCGATCGGCGGCGCGGGAACGAGCATCGCCTCGGTGATGCCGGTGAGCACGGTGATGAACGGCGGCACCGGTCGGCCCGGGTTGACCAGCGTGGCGAAGACGCCGAGCTCCTCCCCGCCGCGCACCTTGACCGCGCCGATCTCGGTGATGCCGCCGCCGTCCGGCGCGCCGCCGGTGGTCTCCAGATCCAGCACGACGAAGGTGGTCTCCCGCAGCGACCGGTCCGCGCCGGTCGACAGCGACTGGTCCGGCCCGGCTGACAGCAGCGAGTCGATCGAGCCCTGGGTGTAGGCCGGTCGAGGTGCGGGATGAGGCGGTGCCACGGCGCAGACGATAGGACGTGGGTACGACACAGCCGTCCCATGGGTACCATCGGTAACGATCCGATCGACTCAGCGAGATCATTCTTCCTGTCGGGCACGCGGCGGCCACCCGGTGGGAGACTGGGGTGCATGGCCGCACCGGATCCGACCGACGCTCGTCCCGAGGGGGCGGCGCCGACGACCGGCGCCCTGCCCCCGTCCGCCGACCAGCCGGCCGGTGGTCCACCCGCCGAGCCGGTGCTGCCGGAGCCGGTGCGGGCGCGCATCGTCGTGCTCGCCGCCGCCGCACTGCCCGAGATCCCGACCGACGAGATGCCACCCCAGCTGCGCAAGGTCGCCAAGTTCGCGCCGAACCGGCGGGCCCGCTACGGCGCCGCGGCGATCGCGGCGGCGCTCACCAACGATCCGTCGCTGCGGCAGCGGGTGGCTGCCCGCACGCTGGCCGAGGCAGGTGAGCTGGGCACGGCGGTCAGCGAAGGGGTCTCACCCGCGGCGGCGGACCCGGTCGAGGTCGCCGCCCTGGCGTACCTGATGCGGCCGGCGGGCTGGCGTGAGCTGGTCGGCGCCGCCGGTGCGGCGGTCCGGGCCGAGGCCGACCGGGCCGCCGTCGCCGAGCTGATCCGCGATGCCGAGGCCCGCGCCAATCGGGCCGAACACGACCGCACCGTGGCCCGGGTCGAGGCGGAGAAGCTTCGCGACGAGCTGGCCCGGGTACGCGAGGAGCTGGGCCAGCTCCGCGAGGAGTCCCGGCAGCTGTCCCGCACGCTGCGTGAGGCACAGGCGCAGCAGCGGCGGGCCAACGAGCTGCTCGCCACCGAACGCGGCCGCGCCGCGCGGGCCGCCGCCGACCACGACGCGGAACTGCGGCGGCTGCGCGCCAAGCTGGCCGACGCGGAGCTGACCGCCGGGGCCGCCCGGCAGTCGGCGAAGGAGGCCCGGGCGGTCGACGACGCCCGGCTGTGGCTGCTGCTGGAGACGATCGGGCAGGCGGCCCAGGGACTGCGGCGGGAGCTCGCCCTGGACCCGGCCGACCGGTTGCCGGCCGACTACGTCGCCGACGCGTTCACCGACCGACCGGCGGCGGCGACGTCGACCCGGGCCCGCGACACCGACGACCCGGCCCGGCTGGACGACCTGCTCGCCCTGCCCCGGGCCCACCTCGTCGTCGACGGCTACAACGTGACCAAGCGGGGCTTCGGTGAGATGCCGCTGGAGCAGCAACGCAAGCGGTTGATCACCGGGCTCGGTGGGATCGCCGCGCAGACCGGGGACGAGGTGACCGTGGTTTTCGACGGCGCCGAGCGGATGCACGGGTTGCCGCCGGCCCCACGCGGCGTGCGGGTGCTGTTCTCCCGCAAAGGGGAGACGGCCGACGAACTCATCCGTCGGCTGGTTCGTGCCGAGCCGTCCGGCCGGGTGATCGTGGTGGTCTCCTCCGACCGGGAGGTGGCCGACGGGGTCCGGCGGCACGGCGCGTACCCGATGGGCGCCGACTCGCTGCTGCGTCGACTGGCTCGTTCCTGACCCGACATCCGGTCGCGCGGAACTGTCGTACCTGACGCCTATCGTCGATGTCACTGGCGGTGGTCGGTCGGCGATGCTGCGTCGTACGGGGGCCGGTCACCGCCGGCCGACCGTTCGACCGCACCGCCACGTGAGGAGACGACCATGCTGATCGACTGTGACACCTGCGCCGTCGAGCGCGGCCCGAGCTGCCGGGGTTGCCTGGTCAGTGCCCTGATCGACAGCCCGGACGCGGTGGCCCACCTGGACGCCGGCGAGCGGTACGCAATCGAGGTGTTCGCGCGCGCCGGGTTCGACGTCGAGGTGCTCGGCGGGCCGACGGATGCGGCGCGCGGCCGCCGGCAGCGCCGGCCCCGGTCCCGAAGACAGGTCGCCTGAGGGATCGACCGGTCCGCCTGACAGGATGCGGTCTGTCGCCCGAGCGCGGACCGGGACCGCGCCGGCACACCTAGGATGGTCGGGCGACCGGCCGGCGAGAGGAGCCTGATGACGCCTCGCGCATGGGCGCTGGTCACCTTCGTCGTCCTGGTGGTGGCGGTCGTCGTCGCAGCGGCCGTGCTGGTGCCGTGGCACCGGCCGCCGGTGCCCCGCGCCGACCAGCTCGCCGCCCTGCGTGAGCTGCCCGTCGACCAGGTCGAGCGGGGGCGGGCCCTGCGGGCGGCGTTGCGCCCGGGGCGCTACGGCGCGATGCTGGCCGGCCTGCTGGCGGCGCTGCTGCTCGGATTCACCCCGGTCGGTGCCCGGCTGGTGGCGGTCGCCGGCCGGCCGTTCGGCGACCACTGGGTCGCCCAGGCGCTGCTCGGTGGGCTGCTCGTGGTGTTCCTGGCCGACCTGCTGACCCTGCCGTTCGCCGCCTGGCGGCACCGGATCCTGACCGAGCACGGGCTGGCCACCCAGGGCTGGGCCGGCTGGGGACTGGACCTGGTCCGGTCGTACGCGGTCGGCGCGGTCATCGCGACGGTGGCCCTGCTCGGCTTCTACACCGTCGTCCGGCTCGCCCCCCGCTGGTGGTGGGCGCTGGCCGCGACCGGCGCGGCCGCCCTGGTGGTGCTGCTGTCGTTCGTCCTGCCGGTGCTGGTCGAGCCGGTGTTCAACAAGTTCACCCCGATGCCGGACGGTCCGGTGCGCACGCAGCTGCTGGAGCTGGCCGAACGCGACGGTGTCCCGGTGCGGGACGTGCTGGTCGCCGACGCGTCCCGGCGTACCCGCGCGGTCAACGCCTACGTGTCCGGGTTCGGTCCCACCCGGCGGATCGTCGTCTACGACAATTTGCTGCGCGAGGCGCCCCCGGCGGAGCTGGCCGCCGTGGTCGCCCACGAGCTGGGCCACGCCCGCGCGCGCGACGTGCTGACCGGCACCGGATTGGGCGCGCTCGGTGCCGCCGCAGCCGTGGTCGGGCTGTACCTGCTCGGCGGCTGGCGGCCGGTGCTGCGGGCGGCCGGCGTCGCCGACATCGCCGAGCCGCGGGCGATCGCCCTGCTGCTGGCGGTGGTCACGCTGGTCGGCCTGGTGGCGACACCGGTGCAGGCGCTGGTGTCGCGCCGGGTCGAGGTCCGCGCCGACGCGCACGCGCTGGCGCTGCACGGTGATCCGGCGGCGTACGCAGCGGTGCACCGCCGGCTGTCCGCGATCAATCTCGCCGATCCGGATCCGCCCCGCTGGGAGTACCTCTACTCCGCCACGCACCCGTCGACCGTGGAACGGATCGCGGCGGCCCGCAGGTACGCCGACCGGGCGGGCCGATGAGCCGTACCCTGCTGGTCACCAACGACTTCCCGCCACGACCCGGCGGCATCCAGTCGTTCGTGCACAATCTGGCGCTGCGGCAGCCCGCGCAGACCATCGTGGTCTACGCGTCGAGCTACGACGGTGCCGAGCGGTTCGACGCCGACCAGCCGTTCGAGGTGGTCCGTAACCCGACCGGCATGCTGCTGCCCACACCGGCGGTGGCCCGGCAGACCGCCGCCCTGGCGCGGGCCCGGAGCTGCGACACGGTCTGGTTCGGCGCGGCCGCGCCGCTCGGGCTGCTCGCCGGCGGCCTGCGTCGACGGGCCGGGATCAGCCGGGCGGTGGCTTTGACCCACGGGCACGAGGTGGGGTGGGCCGCGCTGCCCGGCGCGAGGTCGATGCTGCGCCGGATCGCCCGCGCCTCCGACGTGGTGACCTACCTGGGCGAGTACACCCGGGTGCGGCTGGACCGCGCGGTCGGCGGGCTGACCGAGCTGCGTCGGCTCGCCCCGGGGGTGGACACCGATGCCTACCATCCGGGCGTCGACGGCGGCGAGGTGCGCCGCCGGCACCGGTTGTCGGACCGGCCGGTGGTGGTCTGCGTGTCCCGGCTGGTGCCCCGCAAGGGTCAGGACACGTTGATCCGGGCCTGGCCGCTGGTACGGCGTCGGGTGCCGGGCGCCGCGTTGCTGATCGTCGGCGGTGGCCCGGACCGCAGCCGGTTGCAACGGCTCGCCCGGCGCGCCGGGGTGGCCGACGACGTCACCTTCACCGGGGCGGTGCCCTGGGCGGAGCTGCCGGCGCACTACGCCGCCGGGGACGTGTACGCGATGCCCTGCCGCACCCGTCGCGGCGGGCTCGACGTGGAAGGCCTGGGTATCGTCTACCTGGAAGGATCGGCGACCGGGCTGCCGGTGGTGGCCGGGTCTTCCGGCGGCGCGCCGGATGCGGTCCGCGACGGCGAGACCGGGTACGTCGTGAACGGCCGGGACCCGAGCCAGCTGGCCGACCGGCTGGTGGGCCTGCTGACCGACCGGGAGCTGGCCCGGCGGATGGGCGCCGCCGGTCGGGCCTGGGTGGAGCGTGAGTGGCGGTGGGACACCCAGGCGCAGCGGATGGCGTCGCTGCTGGCCGGTTGAGCGGCGTGACCCCCGGCGGCGTCGCCTGGCCCTCCTGCGGTGGCGGGCTGCTTGCGGCGTCAGCCGAGTCGTTCGGTGATCCCGTCGGCTGGTCCGGGACGGCCGAAATGCCAGCCCTGGGCGGCGTCGCAGCCGATCGCCCGGAGCCGCTCGGCCTGCCCCGCGGTCTCCACTCCTTCGGCGGTGACCGTCAGCCGCAGCGTGTGGGCCAGCGTCACCAGGGTGAGCAGGATGCTCTCGTCGGTCCGGTCGGTGCCCGCCGGGGCACGGAGTCCTTCGACGAACTTGCCGGCCAGCTTCAGCTCCTGCACCGGCAGCGAGCGGAGGTAGGACAGGTTGGAGTAGCCCGTCCCGAAGTCGTCGATGGCGATCCGTACGCCCAGATCGGCCAGCTCGCGCAGGGTGCGGACCGGTCCGTCGGCGGTGCTCATCAGGGCGCTCTCGGTGATCTCCAGCTGCAGCCGGCCGGCCGGTAGCCGGGTGTCGGCGAGCACCTCGGTCACGTGCCGGACCAGACCGGGGTCGTTGACCTGCCGGACAGCCAGGTTGACGCTGACGAACGGGGCGTTCGCGCTGCGGTCCAGCCAGCGCCGGGCCTCCCGGCAGGCTTCGGCCAGCACCCATGACCCGAGCCGGACGATCAGCCCGGAGTCCTCGGCGAGGGAGATGAACCGGTCCGGACCGAGTACCCCCATCGTCGGGTGCCGCCAGCGGACCAGCGCCTCGACGCCGAGCAGCGCGCCGCCGGCGAGCGCGACCAGCGGCTGGTAGTCCAGGAAGAACTCGCCCCGGTCGAGAGCGGCGGGCATCGCCGCGGACAGCGCGTACCGGGCCAGCTGGTGGTCGTTGCGCACTGGATCGAACAGCGCCCACCGGCCCTTGCCCGCCGATTTCGCCCAGTGCAGGGTGACGTCGGCGGCCCGCATCACCTCGCTCGGGGTGGTGCCTGCGACCGTGCGCTCCACGATGCCGATGCTGGCGGTCACGGTCAGCTCGTGGCCGTCGACGACGACCGGTTCGCCGATCGCGGCGAGCGCGGCCTCGGCGACCTTGAGCACGTCGTCGGTGCAGGTGGTGTCGGCGACCAGGATGACGAATTCGTCGCCACCGATGCGGGCCACCAGGTGTTCGCCGACGCCACGGCGCAGCCGCTCGGCGACGGAGATCAACAGCAGGTCCCCGATGTGGTGGCCGAGGGTGTCGTTGACGATCTTGAAGCCGTCGAGGTCGACGAAGCAGACGCCGAGTCGGCGTCCGTCCCCGCCGGTACGCCCGGCCTTGCTGAACACGTCGTCCAGCCGCTGGGTGAACAGGCTCCGGTTGGGCAGGTCGGTGAGCGGGTCGTGGGTGGCCCGGTGCCGGTATCGGGCCTCGCTCTCCCGCAGCGCGATCTCGGCCTGCTCCCGGGCGACCAACGCCGCGCGGCGGATGGTCTCCTGTTCGTCCAGGGTGCGGTCGCGCAGCGCCCGGGTGTAGCCGGTGGCGATACCGCCGAGCAGCCGTGCCATCCGGTCCGGCATGTCGGGGTCGTCGATGTCCAGGTCGCGCAGTAGTCGCAGGTCGAGTACCTCAATGGTGCGGCCGAGCCCTTCCGCCGAGGCGATGTGCGCGGCGACCAGTTCCGACCCGACCTGGTAGCCGACCCGGACGGTGAACGGCTCGGCGCGCAGCGCCGTGACGAGCCGTACGGTCAGGTCGCCGAGAAACGCCTCCAGCTGGGCCTGGGTCAGCGGCAGGTAGCTGGTCCCGGTGACCGCCTTGGCCCAGGCCCGAGCGACGGTGGCGACGCCCGGTGGCCGTCCACCGGGCGGATCGGCGGCCGGCCCGGACTGCTCAGCCACCGAGTCGGCCTACCCCGCCCATGAAGACGGCACGCTCGGCGTCCTCGGCCGCCTCGGGAGACTCGGGGCGCCACTGCGGCACCCAGACCACGCCCGGCGGTAGCAGGTCGAACCCGTCGAAGAAGCTGGTCAGCGCGGCCCGCGACCGGATGTTGAGCGGGTTGTCGGTGCGCCGGTAGATCTGGTCCGCCTCGCGGCGTTCCTCGTCGCTGCGGCCGTCGTCGCTGGCCTGCGACAGGACCAGATGGCTGCCGGGCGCGAGGGCGGCGCGCAGCTCGGCCAGGATCCCGGCGGGGTCGTCGGAGTCCGGCACGAAATGCAGCACCGCGACGATCAGCACCGCGACCGGCTGGTCGAAGTCGAGTAGCTTGCGCACCTGGGGATCGTGCAGGATCCGTTCCGGGTTGCGCAGGTCCTCCTGCAGGATCGTGGTCCGGTCGTTGCCGGCGAGGATCTCCCGGCTGTGTGCGACGGCGACCGGATCGACGTCCACGTAGGCGACCTTCGATTCCGGTGCCAGCCGTTGGGCGATCTCGTGTACGTTGCCCACGGTGGGGATACCGGAGCCGATGTCAAGGAACTGCCGGATTCCCGACTGGACGAGGAATTGCACGACGCGGCGCATGAAGGCCCGGTTCGCCTGGGCCATCAACGGGGCATCGGGAACGGCCGTGATCATCGCCTGGGCGGCGGCCCGATCGGCGGCGAAGTTGTGTGAGCCGCCGAGGTAGTAGTCGTACATTCGGGCGACGCTCGGCCGCTCGACGTCGATGCTCTCCGGTGCCCAGTGCGGCCGATCCATTTTCGCCCCTTTTGTCCATTTCTGGCCGTTTGCTGGCTGGCTGGTGGCGCTAGCCATTGTGCCCGCTGCGTGCCCGGGCATCCAGAGCGTCCGAACCGTGCGGTTCCCGCCCGCACCGAGCAGACTCGCCGTGGTCGACGTGGGCCGGCCCACCCGTCGCCGGCACCACGTGACCAGGTCAGAACTTTGGAGCGTCCGGCGCCTCGAGCAGACCGAGGCGTAGCGCCGTCATCAGCGCCTGGGCCCGGTTCGCCGCGCCGAGCTTCTCGTACAACTTGGAAATGTGCGTCTTCGCCGTCGACTCGCTGACGAACAACTGCTTGGCGATCCCGGCCACGCTCATCCCGTCGGCGAGCAGGCGCAGCACCTGGCCTTCCCGGGGGGACAGTTGCGGTCCGGACGGCGCGAGCCGGCGTTTCATCGCCTCGGCCAGGTCAGCCGCGGTGAACGCGCTCGGCGAGGAGGCCGCGTGCCGGGCCGCCGCGACCACCTCGTCCGCCGGTGCGGTCTTCGGCACGAACGCGCTGGCCCCTGCCTCGAGCGCGCCGAACAGCTGGTCGTCGCCGGCGTACATGGTCAACACCACGATGCCCATCGTGGAGCTGGACTTGCGCAGCGCCCGGGTCGCTTCGAGGCCGCTGCCGTCCGGCAGCCGCAGGTCCATGATCACAACATCTGGTTGCAGGGCGCCCGCCTGGCGTACACCCTCGGCCGCCGTCGCGGCCTCACCGACGACCTCGAACTGGCGGTCGCGCTCGAAAGCGTGCCGCAGGCCCTTCCGGATGAGGTCGTGATCATCGACAAGCAGGACCTTGGTCCGGGTGGTCGGTGTGGGGCTGGTGGTCATGCTGTGGCTACTCCCCTTCTGGTGCTGTCACGCTATCGCGCACGCTATCGCGCCGGGGCGAGGTTCCGAGCACCACTGCCACGGTCGTTCCGCTCGGGTGTCGTGGCCTGATCTCCAACCGGCCCCGGATACGTTCCGCTCTCTCTGCCATGATCGCAAGACCGTACCGCCCATCCGGACGCTGGTCCGCGATCCCCTGACCGTCATCCGACACTTCTATTTGCGCGTACGGCGGGTCAATGTCACACGTGACCCACAGATTCGCGGCACCGGCATGCTTGCGCGCATTGGTAATCGCCTCCTGCGCGATGCGCAGCAGTTCCGCCTCGGTGGCCGCTGGCAGCCGGGCCCCGGACTCGTCCAGCGACAGATGCACCCGCAACCGGCCGGACGATCCGACGGTACGGGCGTACTCGGCGATCGCGGCCGCCAGCCCGCCGTGCCGGTCCACCTCACTGCGCAGCTCGAACAGGCTCAGCCGAAGCTCGGTGATCACCCGGGTGACCTCGCCGCGCAGCGTCCGTAGGTCCTCGGCGGTCTCGTCACTGCCCTCCGGCAGGGTGGCCAGGGCGTTGTCGATGCCGTAGCCGACCATCACCAGCTCCTGAGCCACCCCGTCGTGGATCTCCCGGGCCAGCCGTTGCCGTTCCTCGTTCGTGGCCAGCGACCGGACCTCGTCGAACAGCAGCGCGGCCTCCAGCCGCAGCGCCGCCGGGCGGGTCAACGCGGTGATCCGGCCGACCACCGGCGGTGGGTAGGCGTTGGCGCTGTCCGTCTCCAAAATCACCAGACCGACCGTGCGCACCCCGGCGACCAGCGGCACCACCAGCGCCGACACGTCACCGCCAGGATGCGACCGGGCCTGCGATCGGGCCGCGGTCTGCGGCAGTTGGCTGGCCCAGGCGTCGGCGATGGCCGAATCGGCATCCAGGGTCGTCTCCCAGTCGACCCGATCCAGACCGGCCTGGGCGAGCACCACCAGCCGCCCCCCACCGCTGCCGGAGAGCACCGCAGTGCGACCGGTCGGCGCCACCGCCCGCAGTTCCTCGATCAGATGCTCGGAGATGCTGCCGGGGTCGAGTGTGGCACCGGGCAGCTGCCGCGCGACGCTGCGCAGCTGGGTGAGCAACCGGGTGGCTTCCGCGTACGGGGCCGGCTTGCTCTCCCCACGGGCCTGCATCACCTGCTGCAGGGTGCCGGCGGCCAGGATGCCGAGGCTGGCCAGGATCAGCCACTGCGTACAGACCGCGACGTAGCCGAGCTGGGCCAGCTGCGGTCGGCCGTCGATCGTGGTGAACCACCCGCTGAGGGCCAGGGTGAGCGCGGTGACGCCGAGCAGCGCGGTCGCCTCGCGGGTCCGCCGTTGCAGCACCGCCACCGTCAACGGCACCGACAGGTACGGCAGCATCGCCGAGGCGCCCAGCCCGGCACCGATGGAGCCGCGCAGGGTGGCGGCGGCGGCCACCTCGCTCGTCGCCAGACCGACGATGACGACCTCGGCGAGGCGGCCGAGTACGGCGAGGACCGGATGGCGGGGAACGAGCACCGCCGGGGCGCCGGCGATCGCCAGCAGCGCCACCCAGCGCAGTTCGCCGAGGTCCCGGGTGGTGACCAGGGTCAGCACCGCGACGAGCGCGAGCATGACCAGGCGCGCCACCGCGGCGAGTGGATGCGGACGGGGCGCGTCGGATGTCGGTGCGGACACGTGACGGATGGTAGTCAGCCCCCGTAGATTTCGGCGATCTCGGCTTCGTAGTTGGCGTGCACCACCGCCCGTTTCACCTTCAGCGACGGGGTCAACTCGCCGCTCGCCTCGGTGAAGTCCCGGGCCAGCACCCGGAACCGCCGGATCGATTCGGCGGCCGAGACGGCGCGGTTCGCCTCGTCCACGGCCTGCTGGAGTTCGGCCAGCAGCGTCGGATCGTCGCGCAGGTCGGCGACGGTGCGACCGGCCGGGTGACCGTTGCGTTCCAGCCAGCCCGGCCAGGCGTCCTCGTCGACGGTGAGCAGCGCGGCGATGAACGGCCGTCGGTCGCCGACCACCACGCACTGGCTGACCAGCGGGTGGGCGCGCAACTGGTCCTCCAGCACGGCGGGCGCGACGTTCTTGCCGCCGGCGGTGACGATCAGCTCCTTCTTGCGCCCGGTGATGGTCAGGAATCCGTCGTCGTCGAGCCGGCCGAGGTCGCCACTGCGGAACCAGCCGTCGTCGGTGAGCACCTCATCGGTCTGCTGCCGGTTGTTCCAGTACCCCTGGAACACCAGGTCGCCGCTGATCAGTACCTCGCCGTCGTCGGCGATCCGGACGCTGACGCCGGGCAGCGGCCGGCCGACGGTGCCGATCCGGATCGCGTGCTGCAGGTTGACCGACACCGCCGGTGAGGTCTCGGTCAGCCCGTACCCCTCGTAGACGGTCACCCCGACGCCGCGGAAGAAGTGCGCCAACCGGGCGCCCAGCGGGGCGCCACCGGAGATCGCGGTGCGGCACCGGCCGCCGAGCGCGGCCCGCAGCCTCCGGTAGACCAGCCGGTCGAACACCGCGTGCCGGGTGCGCAGCCCGAGCCCCGGCCCGCCGGGAGTGTCCAGTGCCTCGCTGTAGGCGACGGCCACCTGGTCGGCCCGGTCGAAGATGGCGCCCTTGCCGCCGTCGTAGGCGCGCTGCCGGGCCGCGTTGTAGACCTTCTCGAAGACCCGGGGTACGGACAACACGAAAGTCGGGCGGACGCTGGCCAGGTCGTCGACCAGGTTCTTCGGGTCGGCGGCGTGAGTCATGGTGGCCCGGGCGTGCACCGCGCCGATCTGGATCAGCCGGGCGAACGAGTGCGCCAGCGGCAGGAACAACAGAGTCGACGCGCCCTCGTGGAACAGGTTCGGCAGACCGGGGATCGCGTTGGCGATGTCGGCGTACATGTTCCGGTGGCTGAGCACACAGCCCTTCGGCCGTCCGGTGGTTCCACTGGTGTAGATGATCGTGGCGATGTCGGTGGAGGTCATCTGCTGGCGGCGGAGCTGCACCTGGGCGGGGTCGACGGTCCCGCCCCGGGCCAGGATCTCGTCGAGACCGCCGGTTTCCAGCTGCCACACCTCGCGTAGCGCGGGCAGCCGGTCGCGGACCGAGGCCAGGGTGATCGCGTGCCCGTTGGTCTCCAGCACGCAGGCGACTGCCCCGGAGTCGGCCAGGATCCAGCTGACCTGTTCGGCGCTGGACGTCTCGTACACCGGCACGGTCACCGCGCCGATCGACCAGATCGCGTAGTCGAGCAGCGTCCACTCGTACCGCGTCCGGCTCATCAGACCGACCCGGTCGCCGGCGTTGATTCCCGCGCCGATCAGGCCGCAGGCGACCGCCACCACCTCGTCGCGGAACTCCCGGCAGGTCACCTCCTGCAGCCCGTGGGGTCCGGGCCGGGTGAACTGGACCGCGTCCGGTGCGGTCTCGGCGTTGTCCCAGACCGGATCGGTCAGGTTGGCGGCATCACCGACCGTGACGACCGGTGGTACGGAGAACTCGCGCACCTGCACTCCTTGTGCTCGCGGGCTGAGGCGGACCGGACCGGCGGTGCACGTCCGGCTACCCGCAACCTACCGGGCGACCGATGACCTGCGCGGTCAGCCCGCTGCCGGCGGCGGCCGGACGGTTGTCGGCCACTGGCTTGATCTTGGCCCGGCACCGGGTAGCCTGCCCCACATGGCGGAGTCCTCCACCAAGTCGATCGTCGTCGCCGCGCCCGCGTCCCGGGTGACGGCGGTGATCTGCGACTTCGTGCGCTACCCCGAGTGGACCGAGGCGCTGGACCGGGTCGAGGTGCGCCAGGAGTACGAGGACGGATACGCCCGTGAGGTCCGCTTCGTGCTTGACGCCGGAGTGCTCGCAGACGAGTACACGTTGATCTACGAGTACTCCGAGGACCTGTCCCGGATCGAGTGGCGGCTGGCTGAGCCGTCCCGGATGCAGCGCCGGCAGGACGGTGCGTACGACATCGAGGACAACGGGGACGGAACCACCACGGTGACCTACACGCTGGAGGTCGAGCTCTCCGTCGGGATGCTCGGGATGTTCCGTCGCAAGGCCGAAAAAATGATCATGGATGCCGCCCTGACACAGCTCAAGCACCGAGTGGAACAGCTCGGTGCGACGGAGACAGGCTAGGGGGCGGGCCGACGGTGGGAACAGATCCTCGCTCCGCGCGGGCGGAAGCGGAACGGTTGGTGGCGACCGCGTTGGCGATGGCGCAGCTGGCGGCGCGCGGCCAGCGGCTCGGTGCTGGCGCCGCCGGCGGCCTCGGCCTGCTGCGTGACCTGCTGGGCGGCACCGGTCCGGTCGCCACCGGCGACCCGGCCTGCTGCGTCTGCCCGGTCTGCCGGGCCATCACGGCACTGCGTGATCCCAGCCCGGAGCTGGCCGACCGGCTGGCCGCCGGTGCCGGGGACCTCGCCGCCGGAGTCGCCAGCCTGTTGCGTGCCCTGGCCCCGGACCGTCCGGCTGACCCCGCGGCGGCCCCGGACCGTACGGCTGACCCCGCGGCGCCGCCGGAGCCGGCAGCCGGTTCGCCGGCTGCGGATCCCGCCGGCCCGCCGCCGAATCGGCACGATCCGCCGACCGGCCGGATGACCTCGGACGACGAGGTCTGGCGCCAGGCCACCTGGACCATGGATGATTCGGACTCAGCGGGTGATCGGGACGTCTGGTCGGCCGCGACGAACGCCCCCGTCGACGTCGCCGGGACAGGCGCACCACCAGCCCAGGGCCGCTCCGGCGGTCCGGCGGTGACCGCCCCGGCGACACCCGGCGCGGATGCCGCCGGGGCGGAGCCGGACCGGTCGGGTGCCACCCGGCCGGACCACGGCCGGCGGGACCTGATCCGGCCTGATCCGGCACCGTCCGGCCGGACGACTGCCCCGGCGGTGGACAGCCGCCGGACCGGACCCGGTGCGGACACCGCGCGAAGAGCACAGCAGAGGGGAGCGGCAGCGGTGACGCTGACCATCGGAGTCGACATCGGTGGCACCAAGGTCGCCGGCGGGGTCGTCGATCCGGACGGAAAGGTCCTGGCCCGGACCCGGCACGAGACGCCGGCCGACGACGTGGCCAAGACCCGGGACGTGATCATCGAGGTGGTGCTCGAGCTGGCGGCGAACCACCCGGTCGGCGCGGTCGGTATCGGGGCTGCCGGATGGATCGACGCGCATCGATCAACTGTGCTGTTCGCCCCGAACCTCGCCTGGCGGGACGAACCGCTGCGGGACTACGTGAGCGCGGCGGTCGACCTGCCGGTGATCGTCGAGAACGACGCCAACGTCGCGGCCTGGGCAGAGTTTCGGCACGGCGCCGGCCGGGACGCCGCCGACTCGATGGTCATGTTCACCGTGGGCACCGGCATCGGCGGCGGCATCGTGTACGGCGGCGAACTCGTCCGCGGTGCGCACGGCATCGCCGCGGAACTCGGCCACATGCTGGCGGTCCCGGACGGACATCAGTGCGGCTGCGGCCGGCAGGGCTGTATCGAGCAGTACGCCAGCGGCAACGCCCTGGTCCGGTTCGCCCGTGCCGGCGCCCGGCAGGAACCGGACCGGGCGACCAAACTGCTCGCCCTGGCCGGCGGCGACGCCGAGGCGGTCACCGGGCCGATGGTCACCACCGCGGCCCGGTCCGGTGACCCGGTCTCCTGCGAGGCGTTCGCGCAGATCGGGCGTTGGCTCGGCATCGGCCTGGCCGACCTGGCGCAGATCCTCGATCCCGAGGTGATGGTGATCGGTGGCGGCGTGGTCGACGCTGGTGAACTGCTGCTCGGCCCCGCTCAACGGGCGTACACCGACGCGCTGGCCCAACGGGTCCGCATCCCGGTGGCCGAGGTGCGGCCGGCCGAACTGGGCAACGCCGCCGGGGTGGTCGGTGCGGCCGACCTCGCCCGGCGGATCTGAGCCCATCGGGCCGAGGAGGAGACTGTGACGGCTGACCAGACGACCGCGCCGCAGCGGCCCGGTGTGCGGCTGCGGGTGCTCACGTACAACATCCACGGCCAGCGTGACGACCGGGCCGCGCTGGCCGAGGTGGTCCGCCAGATCGCACCGGATGTGGCGATCCTGCAGGAGGCACCGCGCCGGTGGCGGTGGCGTACCAGGTCCGCCGCGTTGGCGAACGCGTTCGACATGGTGGTCGGAGCCGGTGGGCCACCGCCGTTGGGCAACCTGGTGCTGACCACGCTGCGGGTACGGGTGAGGAGCACCTGGTCGGTCCGGTTCCCGCTGACGCCCGGCCGGCACCTGCGCGGCGCGGTGTTCGCCCGCTGCGCGGTCGGCCCGGCCCGCTTCGTGGTAGCCGGGTCGCATCTGTCCACTGACCCGACGGAGCGGCCGGCGCAGGCCCGGCTGCTCCGCCAGGCCTGCGCCGAGGTCGATGCGCCGGTGATCCTCGGTCTGGACGTGAACGACCAGCCGGCGAACCCCGACGGCCCGCCGTCGCCCGGCTCCGACACCCGGCTTGTGCCCGGCTCCGACACCCCACCGCCAGGCGACACCGGTGAGGCGTGGCGGTTGGCCGCCGCCGGATTCACCGACGCCGCTGCCGCCGCCGGGTCGGGCCGGGCCGGCACGTTCCCGGGCCGCGACCCGCGCCGACGGATCGACGCGATCTTCGTCGATCCGCGGATCGAGGTGGCCGGCTGCCGGGTGGTGGACACCCCGGCGGCGCGGCGGGCGAGTGACCATCTTCCGGTCGTTGCCGATCTGGTGCTCACCGATCCGGCACCGGGACTGGACAAGCGGGGCGGCTAGCCGGCACGATTTCGCAGCCGTACGAAGGAGATTGCCGGTGTCTACTTCCGCTGACTACGACAGCCCCACCACCGGTGCCGACCGGTGGCGGGACGACCGCCCGATCTCCGAACAGGGTGAGAACGTCTGCGTCATCGGTGCCGGGGCGAGCGGGTTGTGCGCGGTCAAGAACCTGCGCGAACAGGGGTTCGGGGTCGACTGTTACGAGCGGGAGACGGGCGTCGGCGGTGCCTGGAACTGGCGCCACGACCGCAGTCCGGTCTACGCCAGCACCCATCTGATCTCGTCGAAGCCGTTCAGCCAGTACCCCGACTTCCCGCTGCCGGACAGCTGGCCCGACTACCCGCACCACAGCCAGCTGCTGGCCTATCTGGAACGCTACGCCGACCATTTCGATCTGCGCCGGCACATCTGGTTCGGCACCGAGGTGGTACGGGTCGAACCGGCGCCGGGGGACCGGTGGGACGTGACGACCCGCAGCGCCGGCGGCAACGGTGCCCAACGCACTCAGCGCTACGCCGCCGTGGTCGTCGCCAACGGACACAACTGGGCACCCCGGTTGCCCGACTACGAAGGACTGTCCGATTTCACCGGGCAGGTGATCCACGCGTCGGCCTACCATGACGCGACCCAGCTGCGCGGCCGGCGGGTACTGGTGGTGGGCGGCGGCAACACCGGCTGCGACATCGCGGTCGAGGCCGGGCAACAGGCGGCCCGCTGCTGGCACTCCACCCGCCGGGGCTACTGGTACACCCCGAAGTACCTGTTCGGCCGGCCGAGTGACCAGGTCCACGCAGGGCTGCTCGCCTGGCGTCTGCCGCGCTGGCTGCGCCAGGGAGTTCTCCACCGGCTGCTCCGGTTGGTCGTCGGTGACCAGACCCGGTTCGGGCTACCGGCTCCGGAGCATCGGGTGTTCGACGCCCATCCGGTGGTCAACAGCCAACTCGTCCTGCACATCGGGCACGGTACGGTCCGCCCGGTGCCCGACGTGGCCAGGTTCCGCCGGCACACCGTGGAGCTCACCGACGGCACCGAGGTGGATCCCGACCTCGTCGTGCTCGCCACCGGTTACCAGCCCCAGTTCGACTTTCTCGACCCGCGGGTACTCGGCGTCGACGCGGATGGCCGGCCCCGCCTGCACCTGCACGCCTTCGTTCCGGGACACCCGACGCTGTCGGTGGTCGGGCTGGTGCAGGCGGAGTTCGGGGTTTTGCCGCTGGTCCACTGGCAGAGCGTGGTGGTCGCCCGGTGGCTGCGTGCCCGGTCGGCGGACCCGGCGGCCACCGCGGCCCTCGCCGCCCGGATCGAGGCCGGCGCGGGACGGCCCTGGCACGACGCCAAGGCGACCGACCCGGCCCGGCGCTGGTTCGAGGTCAGCCACGTCACCTACCTGCGCGCGCTGCAGGAGACCCTGGACAGTCTGGAGGTTGCGGCCCGATGAGTCGTACCCTTGCGGCCCAACGCATCGTCCGTACCCGGGAGTGGGCCAGACCGGTCCCGGCGGTGCGTCGCGAGGTGCTGCACGCCGACGTGTCGCGCGACGAGGGCCGACCGCCGCTGCTGTTCGTGCCCGGGTTCGGGCACGGCGCGTGGGTGTTCGCCGAGCACTGGCTGGAGCGGGCCGCCGAGCGCGGGTTCCCGGCGTACGCGGTCAGTCTGCGCGGGCACGGGGACAGCGGGACGGCGCCGCGGGCCGACCTGCGGGCGTACGTGCACGACGTGGTGCAGGCCGCAGCCGGCCTGCCCCGGCAGGCGGTGCTGATCGGGCACGGCGCCGGGGCGTTGGTGGTCGGTCACGCGTTGGCCCGCTATCCGGCGCGGGCCGCGGTGCTGGCCGCCCCCGTGCTCGGTGGCTGGTCGCTGCTCGGCGCGGCGCTGCGGCGCAATCCGTTCGGCACCCTGCCGGCCGTCTTCGGCGGGGCGTTGCGGCTGCGCGCCGGTCAACTGTTCAGCCGGGAGCTTCCGGAGGCCGTCGCGCTGTCCTACGTGGATCGTTTGGGGCGCGCGTCGGTCCGGGCCCAGTGGCAGCTGCTGGTCCGCCAGCGGGTCGAGCCGCCGGTCGGCGATCCACCGGTGCTGGTCCTCGGCAGCCCCGACGACCGCGTGGTGCCGGCTGCGGTGTTGGACCGCGCGGCCCGGCGGTACGGAGGCGCTCCGTTGCTGTTCCCAGGGATGGGTCACGATCTGATGCTCGACGCCCGCTGGACGGAGCCGGTCGACGCGATCCTCGACTGGCTGGACAAGGGCGCCGGCTGACCGCTGGCGATCGGCCGGTGGGGTCAGGCGGTGAGCCGGGCGGCCAGGGAACCGGTGCGGTCCAGCGCGGTGAGGTAGCCGTGTACCCAGGCTCGGATGTCGTGGGTGCGCAGATGCTCGCGCATGGAGCGCATCCGGTCCGCCACGTCGGTCGGTGATGCCTCCAGCGCGTGCATCAGCGTCAATTTGAGCCCGTCGAGGTCGTGCGGGTTGACCAGGTACGCCTGCTGGAACTCGGCGGCGGCACCGGCGAACTCGCTGAGCAGCAGCGCACCGTCGTCGTCGACCCGGGCGGCCACGTACTCCTTGGCGACCAGGTTCATCCCGTCCCGTAGCGGGGTGACCGCCATGATGTCGGCGACCCGGTACAGCGCCGCCAGGTCGGCCCGGCTGAACGACTGGTTGAGGTAGTGGATCGCCGGTTCGCCGACCCGGCCGAACTCGCCGTTGATCCGTCCGACCTCGCGTTCCACCCGGTCGCGCAGGATGCGGTACTGCTCGACCCGTTCCCGACTGGGCACCGCGACCTGGACCATCACCGTGTCGCGGACCTTGATGTGCCCGTCGGCGATCAGTTCGCTGTACGCCTTGAGTCGTTGCTCGATGCCCTTGGTGTAGTCCATCCGGTCCACGCTGAGGATGACGTGCTGCGGGTCACCGAGGTCGGACCGCAGCTGACGGGCCCGTTCCAGCACGTCCGGCCGGCCGGCGAGGGACTCCATCTCGGACATGTTGATCGACACCGGGAAGGCACCGATACGTACCACCCGGTCGTCGATGGCGATCCGTCGGTCGGTGGCCGGCACCTTGAGCACTTTCGTCGCCAGCTGGGCGAAGTTGTGCGCGGCCTGGGCGCGCTGGAACCCCACCAGGTCGGCGCCGAGCATGCCGAGCATTAGCTCGGCCCGGCGGGGCAGCTGCATGAACAGCTCCGGCGGCGGGAACGGAACGTGCAGGAAGAATCCGATCAGCAGGTCGGGCCGTAGCGCCCGGAGCATTCCGGGTACCAGTTGCAGGTGGTAGTCCTGCACCCAGACCAGCGCGCCCGGCTCGGCGGCGGCCGCCGCCGCCTCGGCGAAGCGCTGGTTCACCCGCTGGTACGCCTCCCACCACCTGCGGTGGTACGCGGGCTGCTCGACGGAGTCGTGGTACAGCGGCCAGAGCGTGGCGTTGGCGAACCCCTCGTAGTGGTCCCTGATGTCCTCCTGGGACAAAGCGACGGTGTGCATCCGTACGCCGTCGATGTCGGGCAGGCTCGGTGCCGGGCCGGTGCCGCCGGCCCAGCCGACCCAGGTGGCGGGGGTGTGCTGCAGGATCGGGTGCAGGGCGCTGACCAGACCACCGGGGCTGCGACGCCATTCGCACGCGCCGTCGCGTGCGACGCTGTCGTCCACCGGCAGCCGGTTCGCCACCACGACGAGAGAACTCTGACGCATGAGGGGACCTCGTTTCGCTGCGGCGGTTGCCGCGCATGGCGAGTGATCACGAACTCGTGGGGATCGGCTACGAGAATTATTCCTACTGAGACCAAGTTACGCGAGTGTTACAGAGTGACCACAGCCGTCAATGAATCCGGATTTTCGCCATCCGTTGGTCAGTTTCAGACGACCGCGCCGTCGTCCAGGTCGTCATCCTCGTCGTGATCCGGCCGCAGCCGCCAGATCAGCGTGACAAACCCACCGACCACGCCAGCGAAACCGAGCAGGATGGCCAGTCCACGATCCACCGGAAGCACTGTCGGGAAGACGAAGAGGATGAAGCCGGCGATGATCGCCAGTACCCCGAGGACCGCAGCGGACGACAACCGGGGCAACGGGGGCGGCAGGGGAGGCGTGTAACCCTCCTCCGGCTCGTCCGGCAACCGGGCGCCGAAGGTGTCCAACCCGTCCAGCAGGGACGGTTCGTCGTCCCGCCGTCCGACAGAGATGTTGGTGTAGCCGACCGCCCACGGCAACGGGTCCGGTGTGCCGGTGGCCGTGGACTCCGGCTCGGCGCGGCCGTGAGCATCGTCGCCGGCCCGGCTGTCGCTGTCCCGGCTGTCGCCGGCCCGATCCGCCGGGCCTCGCTCGGTGGCGTCCCGGCCGGTCGACCGGTCCTCGACCGGCGGCAGGTTCTCGACCGGGGGGAGGTTCTCGGCGGCCGGCCAGGGCGCGGCGGTGGGGTCCGCCGGAGCCGGAGCGTGGTAGTTGGCGATGATGCCGGCCCAGACGGCGTCGGCGTCGGCGTCCCGACCGGCCGGCTGCCCCGCGCCGGCCGGAGCAGTCGGGTCCGACGCCGGCGACGGGATCTGCCCGGACCCGGCCGCCGGGGACCCGGAGCGGCTGCCCGGTGCGACCGGACCGTCCTCGGCCAGCTGCACCAGAAAGCCCCGGGCGGTGTCCAGGTGCGCCCGATCGACGAAGAGCCGGTCCACCGGCCGGGCCGGCACGGTGGTCGTGCGGGTGACCGGATTGACGTCCGACGACGGCTGCAGGTATGCCGCGATACCACCGGCGGCGAGCACGTCGAGCAGGTGTTCCCCGACCCGTGGGTCGACGTCGCCGGCCACGGCGTACTCGGATGCGTCGAGGCCGTTGTCCCGCCGCCCCCGACGCGCGCCACCCGCAGACACCGAATCAACTCCTCACCGGCCGCCGTCGCGTCCTATCCGCCGGCGGGCCCCCGGCCGGGGGCGTGCCGTGCCCTTGAATCGTGACACGCCGGTAGGTGGTTGTGGGAGGGCGTTGTGCGGTGCCGTGTCCGTCGATCCCGCCGCCAGTGGTCACGACGCCAGGGTCGGAGACCAGCGGTAGCCGCCCGTACCCTGGTCACTGAGGTGCAGCAACCCGGGTGCCTTGTTGCGCAGCGCGAAGCTTCGCACCTCGGCCAGCGCCGCCGCGTCGGCATCGCGGTCGCCGCCACGCCGCCACGCCGCCACGGCCAACGCCAACGCGATCATCCGGTCGGTGGTCGCGTCGATGTCGGCGAAACCGGCCGCCGCAGCGGCGTACAGCTCACCTGCCGCGCGATTCTCTCCGTCGGCCGCCGCCACCGCCGCGGTCACCGTCCGCAGCGCCGCCTCGGCCCACGGGGTGCGATGCTGCACCCGGTCGAGCATCGCCCGGACCTGCACCGCCGCGCCACGCCCGGCGGCCGCGGCGGCGAACGCGGCTGCCGCGATCCACTCGCCGCTGGCCAGTGCGGGCACCTTCGACCAGGACCGGTCCAGCTCGTCGAGCAGCGCTGCGGCCTCCACACCCCGCCCCTGCAGCGCCCGGCACAGTGCGCCCAGGCCGAGGCTGTTCCAGTACGGCCGGCGGAAGCCGCTGTCCCGGGCCGCGCGCACCGCGTCGGCGACGTCGTCGACCCCGCTCTGGTCGGCCATCGGTACCGGATCGCCACGCAGTACCCGCAGACACGCCCGTAGGCCCCGTACCTGGATGTCCCACCGGCCACTGGGCGTCGCGACGAAGGCATCGGCGGCGGCGAGGAAAGCGGCGAAGTCCCCGGCGAAGTAGGCACGCATGGCCTCGCCGGAGTATCCGGTGCTCAGCCCGGAGCCGGAGGCGGCACCGGACATCAGCTCCTGGGCGCCGGACCAGTCACCCTCTTCGCACAACGCGTACGACAGGTTCTGCAGCGCCCGGGGCAGCGCGAGCAGTTGGTGCTCGCGACACATCGCGGTGGCCGCCAGCAGTTCGTCGAGCCCGGACCGGTCCCCGGACTGGTACCGGGCCATGGCAACGGTGATCCGGGCGTTGACCAGCGTTTCGATCAGCCCCAGCCGGTCGGCGATCTCGGCCGCCGCGCCGGCCGCCGCGACCGCCGGATCCCGTTCCAGGTTGAGCATGTGCAGCCGGCCCAGCTCGGCGTACGCGTCGGCCTTCTGATCGGTGTCCGGCAGCGCGTCGAACAGCTCCACCGCCCGGTCCAGGCAGCGCAGCGCCTCGTCCCGGTCGGTCCGCAGCCAGGCGGCCCGACCGAGCAGGGTCCAGGCCCGGGCCGCGCACCCCTGATCGTTGACGTCGGCCAGCTGGTCGGCGAGCGTACCCAGCCGTTCGGTGCCCCCGTCGGCGAGGAAACCCGGGCCGTCGCGCAGAAACGCGAGCTCGGCACCGAGCAGTTCGAGCTGCAACCGCTCACCCAGCCCGTCGGTGCCGGCGACGGTCACCAGGCGCAGCGCGCGTTCCACGTGCCCGCTCGCCACGTCCAGCGCGTGCAGGGCGTACGCCCGGCGGGCCGCACGGTGCAGGGCGTCCCGGGCGGCCCCGGCGTACCCGTGGGTCTCCAGACCCAGCGTGTCCGCGATCTCGTGCGCCGCCCACCGGTGATGGGCCAGCACCTCGGCCAGGTCGGTGTCCCGGTCGCCAGCGAGGGTGTCCAACCAGTCGGCGGTCCGGGCGTGCCGGGCAACCCGTTCGTTACGGGGCAACCGCTGGTAGCAGACGTCGCGGACCAGCACGTGGCGGAACCGGAACTCGGGTTGCTGCGCCATCGTCGAATCCGGCTGTTCGTGGACGAAGTCGCGCTGCTCCAACCGGCGCAGCGCCCGGTCGACCAGCTCCACCGGCTGGCCGAGGGCGGCGGCGACCGCGCCGGGCCAGAACTGCACCCCGACCACGGCTGCGGCGAGCAGCACCGCCCGGTCGGTGGCGTCCAGCAGATCCATCCGGTTGGCGATCACCCCGTGCACACTGTCCGGGATCGGCAGCCGATCGCTGCGGGTCAACGCCCAACCACGGCCGCTGCGCCGCAACGCCCCCTGCTCCATCAGCATTCGCACGTACTCGTGTGCGTAGAGCGGGTTGCCGTCGGCCACCTCGATCAACGGGCCGAGCAGATCGGCCGAGAACGGCGCCGCACCGAACATGTGCGCGTACAGTGCGGCCACCCCGGTGTCGCGCAGCGGCGGCAGGGTGACGGTCAGCGCGCCCGGGGTGGTGCCCGCCCAGGCCGGCTCACGGCTGGTCAACTCGGGTCGGGCGGTGCACAGCAGCAGCAGTGGCACCTGCCGGGCGGAGGCGCCGAGCAGCTCGACGAAGCGCAGCATCGCCTCGTCGGCCCAGTGCAGGTCCTCGAAGACCAGCACGGTCGGCTGCCGGGCGGCCAGGGCGAGCAGGAAGCGCCGCCACGCTGACTCGGTCTCCTCGGCCGGCAGGTTGCGGTGCGGCAGCCCGACCAGTGGGCGCAGCGCGTCGACCAGCCGGTCCGCCTCCGGCCCGACCAGGGCCTGGACCCCGGTGGCCAACTTCTGCTCGGCGACGGTGGCCAGGTCGGTGTCGAGGATGCCGGCCTCGGCCTTGACGATGTCGGCGAGCGCGGCGAACGTGACGTTCTCCCCGAACGGCGGGCACCGCCCGATCCGCCAGGTGACCGGCTGGTCGACCAGCCGTTCGGTGTGCCGCAGCAGTTCCCGGACCAGTCGGCTCTTGCCGATGCCGGCCTGGCCGAGCACGGTGAGCACCTGGGGCCGCTGGTCGCGGATCGACCGGTACAGCGCGTTGACCAGCAGCCCCAGTTCGTGTTCGCGGTCGATCAGCGGGGTCGCGTCGGTCTGCCGGTCGGCCGGCACGGGACGCAACGGGGCCAGCGCCAACCACACCTCGGTCGGCGACGACCGTCCGCGCAGCGTCACCGCTGGCTGCGGGTCGTAGCGGATCGCCTCCTTGGTCAGTCCGTGCGTGACACCGCACACCAGCAACCCGTCGGCCGGTGCCACCGACTGCATCCGGGACGCGGTGTTGACCACGTCGCCGGCCAGGAACGCCTGGCCACCGTCGCGGGCCGCGCCGGTGTCGACCAGTGCCTCGCCGGTGGCCACGCCGATACGGAACCGGAGTCCCTCGCCGGCGGAAGCGGTGAACTCGGTCAGGGCGCGGCGCAGGTCGAGCCCGGCCCGGACGCAGCGCAGGGCGTCGTTCTCGGTGGCCACCGGCGCACCGAACAGCGCCATCACCGCGTCGCCGATGTACTTCTCCACCACCCCGCCGTACTGGCCGACGACCCGGCGCGCGATGGAGAAGAAGTTCGTTTGCATCCGCCGGACCTGCTCGGGATCGACCCGTTCCACGTACGGCGTGAAGTTGATCAGGTCGATGAACAGGACGCTGACCCGACGTCGGTCCTCCTGACTCGGCTCGGTCGGTCGTCGGCCGCCCTGCGGCTGCCCACAGGAGGTGCAGAAGCTCGCGTCGGCCGCCAGCGGGCGGTCGCAGTGCGCGCAGACAGGGATGAGCGCCGTACCGCAGCCGCCGCAGTAGCGGTCGTCGTCGGCCGCGGTCCGGCCACATTTTTCGCACGGGGCAGCGATGCCAGCCTCCTCGCGGGAACGTCGAGTCGGGAGCCTACTGTCGCATCTGGCCACCTGCCCTGGCCAGCGGCTATGCCCGGCCGGGCGTGGCGGTGCCGGACCCGACCTGCCGGGGTGGCCGGACTCGCAGGTCACGGCGGGTGCGTCAGCCCGAGTATCGCCGGTGCGGTCAACTGTCCATAACCGGGCTGTTGGTTAATGGACAGTCCATCTACCGGTGGTACCGGGATACATTCATCTGGCCAGATCAGACCGAGCAGGGGAGTCCTGACATGGTGTACGTCAAGTTGGAGAAGGACTGGACGGACTCGTCCGGGGTCAGCCACGGCGCGGGGGAGATGATCGATCTCGACGCCGGCACGCTGGCGAAGCTGCAGGAGGAGGGGGTCGTGGCCGAGGAGTGGATCGGCCCGACCGGGGAGAAGGTCGGCACCAACTGGATCGGCCCGACCAGCACCCAGCCCTGACAGCCGGCAGACGTCAGGCCCGGCGGTACGCGCGCCACGCGCGTACCGCCGGGGTCGTCCTCACCGGTCGGCCATTCCGGCCCGGCGGCGCAGCGCGGCCACGTCGGTCACCACGATCCGCCGACCTTCGGTACGCAGCCAACCCCGGTTGCTGAACGAGCCAATCGCCTGGTTGACGCTCTGTCGGGAGCCGCCGGCCATCTCTGCCAGCTGGCTCTGGTTCAGCTCGATGGTGATCATCGGGGCCTGGCTCTCCCCGGCCAGCCGGACCAGCGTCTTGGCCACCCGACCGGGCAGATCGAGGAAGACGTGATCGGCGTTCTGCTCGGTGAGCCGGCGGATCAGCGCACCGAGCGAGCGCATCACCGCGTCGAGAATGCGCGGGTTGGAGTGCACCAGATCCATGAACGCGCCCCGGGACAACGCCAGCGCGGTGCAGTCCTCGATGGCCTCGGCGGACGCCGACCGGGTCGACGCGTCCAGCAGCGACACCTCGCCCAGCACGTCGGGCGGGCGGACGACGGACAACACCGCACGTTCGCCGGTCGGCGCGGTGCGAAAGACCGCGACGGCGCCCCTTTTGAGCACGATGAGCGACTCGCCCGGGTCGTTCTCGACGAAGAGCAACTGACCCCTGCGGTAGGTGCGGGGCACTGCGGCAGCGATGACCCGTTGCCGGACCTCGGGTTCGAGGCCGGCGAACATGTCCACGCCGGTGAGCGCATCACCCGGCTCCGGCAGGCGCATCTCCACGGTCCAACCCCTCCCCACCAAGGGCACCATCCCACCGGGGGGCACCAACGTGCCCGTCCGGGGTGCATCACCCGACCCAGGCGAACATGAAATAGATACCGTTCGGAGAACGGTGTCAACATCAGATCATGGCTGCCGTGTCGCGTGGTGTACACCCCCACAATCATTTCTGTGACAGTCCTGTGCCCGACAAACCGGCAGGCTAGCGGCCAGATCCACCGGCGGGTGGGGGCCGACACGGGGGCCCGGCGGATCCGGCCGTGGGGATGCGGTGCCGGTCGGAGCGAGCCGGTCGACGGCGACGCTCCGGCCGGTACCCCGATGGGGGTCTATTTCCGGTATCGGCGAGGATGGCGGTAATGATCTACCGCTACTTCTACGACTGCGAGTTCATCGAGGACGGGCGCCTCGTCGACCTGGTTTCGATCGGTGTCGTCGACGAGCACGGCCGGGAGTTCTACGCGGTTTCCACCGAGTTCGACGGCGCCCGGGCGGTGCCATGGGTGCGTCGCCACGTGCTCGACAAGCTGCCGTCACCGGCCGATCCGGCCTGGCGGTCCCGGGCGCGGATCCGCGACGATCTGTACGCGTTCCTGGTCGCGCCGCTGCGCGACGGTTCGGCCGCCGAGTTGGAGCTGTGGGCCTGGTACGCCGCGTACGACCATGTGGCGCTGGCCCAGTTGTGGGGGGCCATGCCGGCGCTGCCCCGGGAGATTCCCCGGTTCACCAAGGACCTGCGGCAGCGGTGGGACGACGCCGGTCGGCCGGATCTGCCGGCGTCGGCCGCCGACCGGCACGACGCGCTCGTCGACGCACGCCACAACCTTGCCCGTTGGCAGGTGATCAGCCGGGCCTACCGGCGGTGACCGGGCCACCGACGGTCCGGTGATCCTCGGGGTCTGCTCGCCCGGTTGCCGGCCGGGCCGATAAAGTGCGCACTGACGGCCCGCCCCGGGCCGGCAACGATGCCGACGGTCTGACCGGACTTCGTTCCTGGGGCTCGAGTGGGTCTACCGCACAGTTTCCTGGAGGATGAGCGGATCATGCGTATCGGCGTGCTCACCGGCGGCGGCGACTGCCCCGGCCTGAACGCAGTGATCAGGGCGGTGGTGCGCAAGGGCGTCGCCAGCTACGGTCACGAGTTCATCGGATTCCGCGACGGCTGGCGCGGACCGCTGGAAGGGCTGAGCCGGCCTCTCGGCATCGACGAGGTACGGGGCATCCTGCCCCGGGGCGGCACCATCCTCGGTTCGTCCCGGACCAACCCGTTCAAGATCGACGGCGGGGTCGAGCGGATCAAGGAGAACCTGGCGTCCCAGGGCGTGGACGCCCTGGTCGCGATCGGCGGCGAGGACACCCTCGGCGTCGCCACCAAGCTGCACGAGCTCGGCGTCCAGGTGGTCGGTGTCCCGAAGACGATCGACAACGACCTCGGCGCCACCGACTACACCTTCGGCTTCGACACCGCGGTCAACATCGCGATGGAGGCCATCGACCGGCTGCACACCACCGCCGAGAGCCACCACCGCACCCTGGTCGTCGAGGTGATGGGCCGGCACGCTGGCTGGATCGCGCTGCACGCCGGACTCGCCGGTGGGGCGAACGTGATCCTGCTGCCGGAGCGCGAGTTCGACGTCGAGCAGGTCGCCACCTACGTCGAGAAGCGCTTCCAGAAGCAGTACGCCCCGATCGTGGTGGTCGCCGAGGGCGCCCACCCGATGGAGGGCCAGATGGTCCTGCAGAACAAGGAGCTCGACTCCTTTGGCCACGTCCGGCTCGGTGGCATCGGCCAGTGGCTCGCCGAGCAGCTGGAGGCCAAGACGGGCAAGGAGGCCCGGACCGTCGTGCTGGGTCACATCCAGCGCGGCGGCACCCCCACCGCCTTCGACCGGGTGCTCGCCACCCGGCTCGGCCTGCACGCCATCGACGCCGCCAACGACGGCGACTGGGGCAAGATGGTCGGTATCCGGGGTACCGACATCGTCCGGGTGCCGCTGGCCGAGGCGACCCGGGAGCTCAAGACCGTACCGCTGGAGCGCTACACCGAGGCCGAGGTCTTCTTCGGCAGCTGACCACCCGGTTCCGGGCCGGGACGGGCGGCTCCCGCCAGGGCGCCGCTCCGCCCGGTCCGGCTTCGGTCCCGGTCCGGCTTCGGTTCGGTTCGGTTCGGTTCGAGAGAGGATGGGTCCGGATGCCTCCCGGCGCGCACAAGGTGGCCGTGATCGGCGCCGGCAAGATCGGCGAGCTGGTCCTCTCCGGCCTGTTGCGGGCCGGCTGGCCGGCCGATCAACTGCTGGCGACGACTCGGCGGCGGGAGCGGGCCGAGGACATCGCGGTGCGCTACGGCGTGTCGGTGGTGGACAACCACACCGCGGTGGCCGAGGCGGAGGTGCTGGCCGTGGCGGTCAAGCCGCAGGACGCCGCCACCCTGCTGGACCAGATCGGCCCCAAGGTGCCGGCGGACAAACTGGTCATCTCGCTCTGCGCGGGACTACCGACCGAGTTCTTCGCCCGCCGTCTACCGGACGGCACCCCGGTGGTACGGGTGATGACCAACACCCCGGCGCTGGTGGACCAGGCGATGACCGCCATCTCCGCCGGCCGGCACGCCACCGCCGAGCATCTGGCCCTCGCCGAGGAGATGTTCCAGCCGCTCGGTGTCACGATCCGGGTGCCGGAGACCCAGCAGGACGCGGTCACCGCGTTGTCCGGCTCTGGCCCGGCCTACTTCTACCTGCTGGTCGAGGCAATGATCGACGCTGGAATCCTGCTCGGGCTGCCCCGCCAGGTGGCACACGACCTGATCGTGCAGACGGCGATCGGTTCGGCGGTGATGCTGCGGGACTCCGGCGAGCATCCGGTCAAGCTGCGCGAGGCCGTCACCTCGCCGGCCGGCACCACCATTTCGGCCATCCGCGAGCTGGAGAACCACGGGGTCCGGGCGGCGTTGCTCGCCGCCCTGGAAGCGGCCCGCGACCGCGCCCGGGAGCTGGCCGCGCAGCACGGCTGAGGTATTCATTCACGCTCACCCCCTTCCGCTGAACGTGTCGGTGTGGCTACCGTTTGCGACATAGGTGGTCGTAGGTGGCTCGACGGGAACGAGGTCCGCCGGAGCTGGGCGACCGCCGTACCGGCGTCGTGTCGTGACTTCCCCTGCGGCGACGTCGACAGCCGGCCCTGGCTGCCCCCCTACGGCCGGCTGCCGGGCGCGTTCCGCCGACGCGCCCAGTGCCGCCGCCGGCGCACGGCGACCGGCGGCGGCCCGGGGCGGCGGCGAAGACGGGTGGTGATGGACCATACTGGCGAACGTGTTCACCCTCGCCCAGGCCCGCCACCTGATGGCAACCCTGCGTCCCCGGATCGACGAGTTGGTCCTGCTCCGCGCGGACCTGGCTGAGTTGCGGGCGGACCTGGCGGCCGGATCGGACAGCCCGCACGGCGGTCTGGCCGAGGTGAAAGGGCTGGAAGCGCGGATCTACGGAATTCTCGACGAGCTCAACGAGCAGGAGATCCAGGTGAAGGGCGTCGCCCCAGTGCTGCTCGACTTCCCGGGCGAGCTGGACGACCGTCCGGTCCTGTGGTGCTGGCTGGAAGGCGACGGCGAAATCCGCTGGTACCACCGCCTGGAGTGTGGGTTCTCCGGCCGACGCCGGATCTGAGCCCCGGGTTCGTCCGCGCGGTCCCCGGCAGTGCCGGCCGGCGTTCCAGCCTGGTCGCGCAGCCATCGAGATATCGACATCTTGACGAACTGGTCGATGTGTGAGTAGCGTCTCAGGAACTTTATGGAAAGTTTCCTAACTAAATGGGGAGACGCCTGATGAGAAGATCACTGCGCCGCGCCGTCTGGGCCGGGGCGCTGGCCGTGGTGACGGCCGCGGCGGCGGTGCCGGTCACCGCGGCCTTCGGCGCCGGCACCATCTCCGCCAACTTCGTCGCCAGCTCCGACTGGGGTACCGGGCACGAGGTCCGGGTGACGGTCGCCAACGGCTCCGACGCCACCGTCGGCACCTGGCGGATCGAGTTCGACCTGCCGGCCGGCACCACCATCAGCAGCTTCTGGGACGCCGATGTGACGCGCAGCGGCAACCGGTACACCGCGGTGAAGAAGAGCTGGGCCGGTGGCCTCGCGCCGGGAGCCTCGTTCAGCTGGGGCTACATCGGCACCGGCGCCTTCCAAGCGCCGCAGAACTGCACCATCAACGGGGTGTCCTGCACCGGCGGCCCGGCACCGACCACCGCCCCGCCCCCGACGACCGCGCCGCCCACCACGCCACCGCCGACGACTCCGCCACCGCCGCCCGGTGGGCAGAAGGTGGTTGGCTACTTCACCCAGTGGGGGGTGTACGCCCGCAACTACCACGTGCGCAACATCCACACGAGCGGGTCGGCGTCGAAGATGACCCACATCATGTACGCCTTCGGTAACACCGCCGGTGGGCGCTGCGCCATCGGGGACAGCTACGCCGACTACGAGAAGGCGTACACCGCCGCGGACAGTGTCGACGGGGTCGCCGACACCTGGGACCAGCCGTTGCGCGGCAACTTCAACCAGCTGCGCAAGCTCAAGGCGATGTATCCACACCTGAAGGTGATCTGGTCGTTCGGCGGCTGGACCTGGTCCGGCGGCTTCACCCAGGCCGCGCAGAACCCGGCCGCGTTCGCCGAGTCCTGCTACAACCTGGTGGAGGACCCACGCTGGGCGGACGTGTTCGACGGCATCGACATCGACTGGGAGTACCCCAACGCCTGCGGCCTGACCTGCGACTCCAGCGGCCCTGCGGCGTTCCGGAACCTGATCTCGGCACTGCGTGACCGGTTCGGGTCGAGCGCGTTGGTGACCGCGGCGATCACCGCGGACGGCAGCAACGGCGGCAAGATCGACGCGGCCGACTACGCCGGAGCCATCGGCGACCTGAACTGGATCATGCCGATGACGTACGACTACTTCGGTGCCTTCAACGCGCAGGGACCGACCGCCCCGCATTCACCACTGACCTCGTATCCGGGAATTCCGCAGCAGGGCTTCTGGTCGGACGCGGCGATCCAGAAGCTGAAGAGCAAGGGCATCCCGGCGAACAAGCTGCTGCTCGGCATCGGCTTCTATGGTCGGGGCTGGACCGGCGTCAGCCAGAGCGCTCCGGGTGGCACCGCCACCGGTCCGGCGCCGGGCACCTACGAGCAGGGCATCGAGGACTACAAGGTACTCAAGAACACCTGCCCGGCGACCGGCACCATCGGCGGCACCGCGTACGCCAAGTGCGGCAACAACTGGTGGAGCTACGACACCCCGGCCACCATCGGCGGCAAGATGAACTACGCCAAGGGGCAGGGCCTCGGCGGGGCGTTCTTCTGGGAGTTGTCCGGCGACACCGGCAACGGTGAACTGGTCACCGCGATCCGCAACGGTCTCGGCTGAGGCTGAGACCATCATCCGCACGGGTGTCCGGGGGCGACGGGTACGCCGTCCCCGGACACCCGGCTCGGGTCACCTGCGGTTGGCGTACTCCTGGTAGGCCTTGACCACCTCGGTGCTCGGCCCGTCCATGCGGATCACGCCGGACTCCAGCCAGATACTGCGCTCACAGGTGTCCAGGATCGACTTGTTGCTGTGACTGACCAGGAAGACGGTCCCGGCCTCGGCCCGCAGCTCACGGACCCGTTCCTCGCTGCGCCGCTGGAACGCGGCGTCGCCGGTGGCCAGCGCCTCGTCGATCATCAGCACATCGTGGCTCTTCGCCGCGGCGATCGAGAACCGCAGTCGGGCCGCCATACCCGACGAGTAGGTCCGCATCGGCAGCGACGCGAAATCGTCCCGTTCGTTGATGCCAGAGAACTGGACGATCCCGTCGTACTTCGCCCGCACCTCCGCCGGGCTCATCCCCATCGCCAGACAGCCGAGCACGACGTTACGCTCGCCGGTCAGGTCGTTCATCAGGGCGGCGTTCACCCCGAGCAGGGACGGCTGACCCTGGGTGTAGACCCTGCCCCGGCGCGGCGGCAGCAGGCCGGCCACCGCACGCAGCAGGGTCGACTTGCCGGAGCCGTTGCTGCCGATCAGCCCGATCGCCTCGCCACGGTGCGCCACGAAGCTGACGCCGCGGATGGCGTGCACCTCGCGTACCGTCGGGGCTTGCTTGCGGGTCGCGATCCGTCGCAGCGCCGCGACCGGGCTGTTGCGCCCGCCGCCGCCGGTGTTGATCCGGTAGACGACGTGCAGGTCGTCGACGATCACGGTGGGCACCCGGGTGTCGGCCCCGGAAGCCGGTGCGTCCAGCAGGTCAGCCACGGCCGTACTCCTCCTCGGCACGCCAGAAGTAGATGAAGCCCACCACACCCATCAGCACGGCCCAACCGCCGGCCGCCGGCCACAGGTACCCGGGCGGGCTGCCCATCGAGTCCATCAACGCGTAGCGGACCAGGTCGATGTAGACCGCCATCGGGTTGAACTGCAGCACGGTGACCACCCAGCCGGGCAGGTCGCCGGTGAACCGGTCGATGCTGTAGAACACGCCGGATGAGTACAGCCAGGTCCGCATCACGAACGGCAGCAGTTGGGAGAGGTCACTGGTGCGCGCCGCCCAGCGGGCCACCATCATGGCCAGCCCGCCGCTGAACAGCGTCTGCAGCAGCAGCGCCGGGATCAGCAGCAGCCAGCTGAAGTCGATCCCCTCACCGGTGGCCAGCATGATGACCGCCAGCACGGTCATCGACGGGGCGAGTTGCTGCAACTGCACCAGCACCGAGGTCAACGGCAGGCTGGCCCGGGGGAAGTGCACCGCCCGGATCAGGTTCATGTTGTCGCCGATCGACCGGGCCGAGGTGGTCACCGCCTGCTGGGTGAAGGTGAAGATGAAGATCCCGGTGCAGAGGTACGCGATGTAGTTGTCGATGCCGCGGTCGGTGCCCAGCAGCAGCCCGAAGACCAGGAAGTACACCCCGGCGTTGGCCAGCGGTGTGATCACCTGCCAGATCTGGCCCAGCCGGGCGTTGGTGTACATGGCGATCAGCCGGGCGTTGGAGTACGCCCAGATGAAGTGCCGCCGCGACCACAACTGCTTGACGTAGGCACCCAGCGACGGGCGGGCACCGCTCACCGCCAGGCCGTGTTGTCGGGCCAGCTCGGCGAGGGTGGGCCCGCTATCCGGTTCCAGCGTCACGGTCGTGCCACTGGTTGGCTGCCGCATCCGATCTGTCCTTCCATCAGCCAACGCTGCCGCTCGTGCACACCCGCGCCCCTCTCCGACGGGTACCTCTCGTCCCGGACGCCGCGACGACGGTGCCGCGCGACCCGCTGGCACGGGTGGTGCCGGACCGGTGAGGCCGGTTCATGCCCGGCTCCTCATCTTCATGTCCGATGGCACGGAACGATACCGTCGCGTCCTGACGGAAACGGTAGGGGAGGCGACGACGATACGCAACCGTATCGTCGTGCGGTTACACTGGCTCGAATGCAGGGCGACGGAAAGCGACCGCCGGCGGGCGCGGCGGTACTGCGGGAGGATGTGACGCAGGCGATCCGGGCTGCCGCGTTGCAGGAACTGGCCGCAGTCGGCTACGGCAGGATGTCGATCGAAGCGGTGGCCCGCCGGGCCGGGGTCGGCAAGACCGCCGTCTACCGGCGGTGGGGTTCGAAACTGGAGATGGTCATCGGGATCGTCTCCGAGGTCGCCCTCGGGGTGACCGCCGTGCCGGACACCGGCACCTTGCGCGGTGACCTCGAGCTGGTGCTGACCATCGCGGCCCGGGCGTTGCGTCATCCGTTGGCCGGGCAGATCGTGCCGGACCTGCTCGCCGAGGCGGCCCGCAACCCGGCGATCGCGCAGACCCTGCAGGCAGCCCTGCGGGACAACCAGCGGGGGATCGGCACCCTGGTGACGAACCGGGCGGTGCGGCGGGGGGAACTGCCCGCCGACACCGATCCCGACTTCGTCGTCGACCTGATGGTCGGCCCGCTCTACTGGCGGCTCGCGGTGGCCCGTACCCCGCTGCCGCGCGGCTACGTCGCCCGGCTGGCCGCCTCGGTCGCCGCCGCCCTCACCACCGGGGCGGCGACCAACCCGGCAACCAACCCGGCGGGCAGCCTGGCGGCCAACCCGGCTACCGGTCCGTCAGCTCCCCCTGCCACCGGCTGATGTCGGCGGCCACCTCCCGGACCTCGCCGTGGCCGACCAGCTGCACCCGCCACGGCAGGGCCGCCCCGGCGACCCGGTCCGCGGTGACCGCCCTGCCGTGCCGGGCGACCACGAACCGGGCGGCCTCGGACCCGTCCAGCGCCGGCACCGACACCTGTACCTGCTGCCCGTCGGCGAGCTGGTACACCGCCAGGGTCACCCCGTCGGCGTACGAGTAGTCCGGTCGGTCCGCGTTCGCCCCGAGCGGCAGCACCGTGCCGGGGCGCACCAGCACCGGCACCTGGTCGAACCCGACCGTCCGGCGCACCCAGCCCGGGCCGGTGATCTCCTCGCCGGTCTGCAGGTGGGTCCAGGTGCCGGCGGGCAGGTAGAAGTCAACCTGCCCGTCGGCCCGGAACACCGGCGCCACCAGCAGGCTGTCCCCGAGCAGGTACTGCCGCTCCAGGTGGGTCACCGCCGGGTCGTCCGGGAAGTCGGCGACCAGCGGACGCATCACCGGGATCCCCTCGGCGTGGGCCAGTACCGCCTGCCCGAACAGGTACGGCATCAGCCGTGCCTTGAGCCGGGTGAAGATCCGCAGCACGTCGACCGCCTCTTCGCCGAACGTCCACGGCACCCGGTAGGTCTGGCTGCCGTGCAACCGGCTGTGCGTGGAGAGCAGCCCGAACGGGATCCAGCGCTTGAACACCTCCGGTGCCGGCCGGCCCTCGAAACCGCCGATGTCGTGACTCCAGAAGCCGAACCCGGACATCGCCAGCGACAGTCCGCCGCGCAGGCTCTCCGCCATCGACTCGAAGGTGGATTCGCAGTCACCGCCCCAGTGCACCGGGAACTGCTGCCCGCCAGCAGTCGCCGACCGGGCGAACAGCACCGCCTCGCCCTCACCGCGGTGCTCCCGGAGCAGGTCGAACACCGTCTGGTTGTACAGGTGCGTGTAGTAGTTGTGCATCCGTTCGGGATCGGCGCCGTCGTGCCAGATGACGTCGGTCGGGATCCGCTCCCCGAAATCGGTTTTGAACGCGTCGACGCCCATGTCCAGCAACACCCGCAACTTGTCGGCGTACCAGCGTCGGGCGTCCGGGTTGGTGAAGTCGACCAGACCCATCCCGGCCTGCCAGAGGTCGCACTGCCAGACGTCGCCGTCGGCGGTCCGGACCAGGTAGCCCCGCGCCGCCCCCTCGGCGAACAGCGCCGACCGCTGCGCGATGTACGGGTTGATCCACACGCAGACCTTCAGGTCCCGCTTGCGTAGCCGCTCCAACATCAGCTCGGGTTCGGGAAAGACCCGCGGATCCCATTCGAAGTTCGACCAGTGGAACTCGCGCATCCAGAAACAGTCGAAGTGGAACACCGACAGCGGCAGCTCCAGCTCCGCCATGGTGTCGATGAACGAGCTGACCGTCTGCTCGTCGTAGGAGGTGGTGAACGAGGTGCTCAGCCACAGCCCGAACGACCAGGCCGGCGGCAGGGCCGGACGGCCGGTCAGGGCGGTGTACTTGCGCAGGATCTCGTGCGGCGTCGGGCCGTAGATGACCAGGTACTCCAGGCTCTGCCCGGCGACGCTGAACGACACCCGGGAGACCACCTCGGAGCCGACCTCGAACGAGACCAGCCCGGGGTGGTTGACGAACACCCCGTAGCCGCCGGTGGTGAGATAGAACGGAACGTTCTTGTACGCCTGCTCGCTGCTGGTGCCGCCGTCCTCCTGCCAGATGTCGACCACCTGGCCGTTGCGAACCAGCGGGCCGAACCGCTCACCGAGTCCGTACACCGTCTCGCCGACACCGAGGCTGAGCTGTTCCCGCACGTACGACCCGTCGTCGGTGTCCAGCGCGGCCATGCTCTTGTAGCCGCTGCCGGTGAGCACCCGGTCGGCGGCCACGAACTCCAGCCGCCAGCCGTCGCCCCGGGCGAATCGGGCGGTCAGCTCGCCCGAGGTGATGCTGGCGTGCTCGGCGTCGTCAGTCACCTGGACCTCGGTGCCCGGCTCGCTGGCCAGGGCGAAGTCCGGATGCCGGGGCCGCCGGCCGAGGAAGTGTCCCATCTGGACGGATATCACGTCGGGGGCGGGGGAGGTGCAGCGTACGGTGAGCAGCGGCTGGTTGAGGGTGTCGCCGCGACCGGTGATCCGCCGGGTCGGGGCGTACACGGTCAGCGCCGCCGGCTCGACCTCGACGTCGTGCACCTGAGCCGGATAGAGCGGCCGTACGCCGTCACGCATCCGCCAGTAGCCGTTGCTGAATTTCATCGAACTCTCTCTCGGATCAGGTCCTACTTGACCGCGCCGGCCAGCACGCCCCGGGTCAGGGTGCGCTGGAAGATGAGGAAGAACAGCACCGCCGGCACGATGCCGAGCAGCGCCGACGCGCTGGTGGTGGTGGCGTCCATCATCCGGTCTCCCTGCAGGACGCCGAGCGCGACCGGAACCGTCTGCTTGTCGTTGGAGATGAGGAAGATCAGCGGCAGGAAGAACTCGTTCCAGGTCCAGATGAAGAAGAAGGTGAACAGCACCGACAGGGTCGGCCAACTGGTCGGCACCACCACCTTCCACAGCACCCGCCACTTGCCCGCCCCGTCCATCGCGGCGGCCTCCAGCAACTGTCGCGGGAAGTCCCGGAACACCGAGGAGAGCAGGTAGGTGCCGAACGCCGCCTGGATCGCGGTGAAGATGATGATGACGGCGATTCGGCTGTTGTAGAGGCCGACCTGTTTGGACAAATAGTAGAGCGGGTAGACCAGCGCCTCCTGCGGCAGCAGGTTGGCCAGTAGGAAGAACATCAGGAAGGCGAGGCGTCCGCGCATCCGGCCGATGCCGATCGCGTACGCGTTGAGCACCGAGATCACCACCGCGCCGACGGCGACCGTGGCGCTGATCAGGAAGCTGTTCCACAGCTTCTCGCCGAAGTCGACCCGGAACCAGAAGTCGACGATGCCGCGCAGGTAGAGCTCGCCGGGTAGGGAGAGCGGACCGTTGGCGGCGTACTCGGCCGGCGCCTTCACCGCGTTGAGCGCCACGACCAGGAACGGCGCCAGTACCAGCAGGGTGAGTACGGTCAGGCCGATCAGGACGGTCGAGGCGGTCAGCCGGCCGGGCCGGCCGCGCCGGGCAGTTGTGGCGGCGACCATCTCAGCTCCTTTCCAGGCGCTCGTCGCGGGTCTGGATCCGCAGGAACAGGTAGGTCAGCACGACGATGATGGCGGTCAGTACGGTGGCGATCGCCGAGCCGTATCCGGCGTCGGCCTTCTCGAAGAAGTTCTGGTAGGCGAAGTACGACGGCACCAGGGTGGCGTTGCCCGGGCCGCCCCGGGTCAGCACGAAGATCTGCCCGAAGATCTTCAGCGCGGCGATGGTCGTGGTGACCAGTACGACGTAGATCTCCGGCCTGATCTGGTGCACCGCGATGCGGGTGAACCGCTGGAACCATCCGGCGCCGTCGAGGTCGGCCGCCTCGTAGAGCTCCGGATCGACCCGTTGCAGACCGGCCATGAACATCACGACCGGGTAGCCGAGCTGGAACCAGACCATCACCGCCATGACGCTGAGCAGGGCGTACGCCGGGTCACCGAGCCAGTTCTGAGCGAGGGCGCCCAGACCGACGCGGTCCAGGATCGAGTTCAGCGCACCGTAGCTGGGGTGCAGGATCCAGCCCCAGACGATGCCGGTCACCGCGACCGGCAGCACCTGCGGCAGGTACAGCCCGGACCGGAACACGCTCGCCGTCCGCGGGCCGATCCGCTTGGCCACGTAGTCGAACAGGATCGCGGCGAGAAACAGGCCGAGCAGCGTCGGCAGCACCGCCATCGCGAGGATGATGAAGCCGATGTTGCGGAACGAGACCCAGAAGTTGGTGTCGTGCAGCAACCGGTCGTAGTTGTCGAACCCGATCCACTCCGGCGTCCCGACGCCGGACCACCGGGTGAAGCTGATCCCGATGTTCATCAGCAGCGGCACGACGATCACGGCGAGGAACAGCACGATCCCGGGCAGCAGGAAGGCCACGTATCCGTAGTCCGCTTTCCGGGCGCTGGTGCCGATGCGGGTACGGGGGTGGGGGCGGGTGAGCGGCTTGACCATGGAACCTCCCGGAGCAGACCGCGCGCCGGGGACCGGCGTCCCCGGCGCACGGTCGTCGCTCACTCGCCGATGCTGGCCAGGTTGTCGTTGTACGGCTTGGCGATCTCGTCGAGCACCTCGTCCGGCGACTTGCTGCCGTTGATCAGCTGCTGGACCCCGGCGACCAGGACGTCGTAGTAGCCCGGTGCCGGCCAGTCCGGGTAGAAGGCCAGCCCGTCGGAGTCGTTGAGCGTGTTGAAGTTCTCGATCAGCTCCTTGGCCTTCGGGGTGGTGATCGCGGCCGGGTCCGCGGCCAGCGGCACCCCGCCGGACTCGCCGAGCAGGTTCTGGATGTCCGGCTGCATGGTGATGTCGATGAAGTCGTAGGCGAGGTCCTTGTTCTTGGCGTTGCTCGGCACCACCCAGATGTTTCCGCCGGAGCCGGGGTGCAGGTCGCTGCCGGGGAAGAGGAAGGTGCCCCACTCGAAGTCGGTGATCTCGTCGCTCATCCGGCCGTACCACCAGCTGCCGGAGATCATGATCGGGAAGCTGCCCTGGGTGAAGGCGACGCCCATGTCCTCGGCCTTGATGCCGGCGGAGTCGGCGCCGATGTAGCCCTTGTCGACCCACTCGGCGAACGTGGTGGCCGCGTAGCTGAACTCCGGACCGTGGAAGTCGACCGGGTTTGCGTAGAGCTGGAAGTCGTCGACGAAGGACCGGTCGGCCCGGGTCAACGCCAACTCGTAGAGAATCTGCTGGGCCGGGTACTCGGCGCCGCCGACCGAGATCGGAGTGACGCCGTTGTCGACGAAGGTGTCCAGGACGCCCTCGAACTCGGCGAAGGTGGTCGGCACCGACAGGTCGTACTCGGCGAACATGTCCTTGTTGTAGTAAACCATCACGAATTCGCCGTAGTTGGGGATGCCGTACCAGGTGTCGCCACCCATCACCCCGTTGCCGTCGTACCGGCAGGTGGTGGCGACGCTCGGCGAGATCATCTCGTCCCAGCCGCGTTCGGCCACCACGTCGCTGAGGTCGGTGAGCAGTCCTTGCTTGGACAGCAGGCCGGCGGTGGCGTTGCCCTTGTTGTACTCCAGGATGTCCGGTCCCTGGTCGGAGTTGAGGATCATGCCGGCGTTCTGCCGGATCTGCTCGAAACCCTTCTCCTCGTAGACCACGGTGACGCCGGGATGGCTGGCCTCGAACTGCTTGATGGCTTCGGCCCAGGCGATGCCCATGGCGCTGTTGGCGCCTTCGTAGTGCCACAGGCGCAGGGTGCTGCCGTCGCCGCTGTCGTCGGCATCGGCGCCGCAGGCCGACAGGGTCAGGGCGGTGGCGGTGAGTACGGCGGCTATCAGGGTGCGGGTGCTTGTTCTCTGTCGACGGAACATTTTCCAGCCTCCTCGCGGGTGTGCCGCAGGGGCGGCGCGGTGCAGGCGCCGCCACGGGGACAGGGGTCGGATGATGGTCAGGGACCGCGGTGAGGCTGCCCGCTGGCGGCGGGGTCTCGAACGCGGCTGATCGGTGAAGGGGGGCCGAATGAGGTTGTCGAAACGCTTCGACGAAGCGATTCGACAAGGAAGCTACGACTGTGTTGACGGCATGTCAATCCCATGACGGATCAGTTTCCGCCGGTCGGGTCGTACACTCGGCGCCTGGTGGTGGCGGCGGCCGGCGACGGTGGCCAGCGGGCACGGGAGGGACGGAATGCGGACCAGCGCGCTGCGGATGCGGACCCGGGCGCTACCAGCCTGCGGCATGGCCGTCGGCGCCCTGGCCCTGCTGACATCGACGGCCACCGGCTGCACCGTCAGCCCGCAACCACAACCGGAACCGACCGGGACGGACGTGCCTATTGGTGCCGAAGAGTCCCGGCGGCTCGTGCAGGACTACCTCGACGCGATGGTCGCCAAGGACCTCGACAAAGGGCGCGCCCAACTCTGCGCCGCGACTCAGGAGATCTTCGACGCGAGCGCCACCGGCCCCAACGGCGACTTCGCCGAGTCGTTGATGGTGGAGCGGGCGGAGATCGTGGCTGGCCGGCCGGTCCCGGTCGGCCACGAGGTCACCGCCACCGTCACCGCCGCCGTCGGATCCACCACGCTGCGGGCCGGGGCGGAGACGATCCGGGTCAGTCTCGTGTTCACCGTGACGCCGGCCGGCAGCGGCGACGGCGGCTGGTGCATCCACGACGAGACCGCCACGCCAGACCAGCCCGGCGACGCCGGTCCGGCCGACGCCGACGTCGACGCTGCTCCGGCCGGTGCGCCGGGTGCCGCACCGGCCGGCGGGTCGGGCGCCGCACCGCCGGTCTAGGCTTTGGCCATGGGCCAAGAATGGCATCAGCTGAGCTACCCGTCGGTCGGGCACCCGAGCCTGCAGACCAGCCGTCCCGCCGCCGACTCGGTCGAGGACGAGGCGTTCGGGCTGGACCGGTGGCGCGGCCTGCCCCGGGCGCAGACACCGCCCTGGCCGGATCCGGCCGCGGTCGACGAGGTGTGCCAGGTGCTGGGCAACGTCCCGTCGGTGGTCGCCCCGTACGAGGTCGACCAGTTGCGGGAGCGGCTGGCGCTGGTCTGTGACGGCAAGGCCTTCCTGCTGCAGGGCGGCGACTGCGCCGAGACCTTCACCGACAACACCGAAAGCCACCTGCTGGCCAACGCCCGCACCATCCTGCAGATGGCGGTGGTGCTGACGTACGGCGCGTCGCTGCCGGTGGTCAAGGTGGCCCGCGTCGCCGGCCAGTACACCAAGCCCCGCTCGTCGCCGACCGACGCGCTCGGGCTGCCCGCGTACCGCGGCGACATGATTAACTCGCTGGATACCACGGCGCAGGCCCGGGTCGCCGATCCGCAGCGGATGATCCGGGCGTACGCCAACTCCGCTGCCGCGATGAACATGCTCCGCGCCTACCTCGCCGGTGGGCTGGCCGACCTGCACGCGGTGCACGACTGGAACAAGGGGTTCGTCAAGCGGTCCCCGGCGGGCGAACGCTACGAGGCGATCGCCCGGGAGATCGACCGGGCGTTGGCGTTCATCCAGGCCTGCGGGATGACCGACGACGAGGCGTTGCGGACCGTCACCCTCTACTGCTCGCACGAGGCGCTCGCGCTGGAGTACGACCGGGCGTTGACCCGGATCTCCGGTGACCGCCCCTACGGACTGTCCGGGCACTTCCTGTGGGTCGGTGAGCGGACCCGGCAGATCGACGGCGCGCACACCGACTTCATTTCCCGCATCGCCAACCCGATCGGCGTCAAGCTCGGCCCCGGCACCAGTCCCGAGCAGGCCCTCGAACTGTGCGAGAAGCTCAACCCCGACAATATTCCCGGACGGCTCACGCTGATCAGCCGGATGGGCAACCACAAGGTCCGCGACGCGCTGCCGCCGATCGTGGAGAAGGTCACCGCCGCTGGTGCGCGGGTGGTGTGGCAGTGCGACCCGATGCACGGCAACACCCACGAGTCGTCCAACGGCTACAAGACCCGTCACTTCGACCGGATCGTCGACGAGGTGCTCGGCTACTTCGAGGTGCACCGGGGCCTGCAGACCCACCCCGGCGGTCTGCACGTCGAGCTGACCGGCGAGGACGTCACCGAGTGCCTCGGCGGTGCCCAGGCGATCGAGGACATTCACCTGCCGGACCGGTACGAGACCGCCTGCGACCCGCGGCTCAACACCCAGCAGTCCCTGGAGCTGGCCTTCCTGGTCGCGGAGATGCTCCGTGGCTGAGCCAGCGACGTCCGGCGGGCGGTCCGGCCGGTGATCGATCTTCGGTCGGACACCGTCACCCGACCGACGCCGGGGATGCGGGCGGCGATGGCCGGGGCCGAGGTCGGCGACGACGTGTACGGCGAGGACCCGACGGTCAACGCGCTGGAATCCGAGGTCGCCGCGATGTTCGGCCACGAGTCGGCGCTGTTCGCTCCGACCGGTTCGATGGCCAATCAGATCGCCCTGCAGACCCTGGTGCCGCCCGGCGGCGAGTTGCTCTGCGACGCCGATGCGCATGTGGTCACCTACGAGGTCGGTGCCGCCGCCGCGTACGGTGGGATCTCCTCACGGACCTGGCCGCCCGTCGGTGGCGACCCCGACCCGGAGCTGGTCGCGGCCATGATCCGGCCGGCAGGCTTCGGCGCGGTCCCGACCCGGGCGGTCGCCGTCGAGCAGACCCACAACCGCTCCGGCGGGCAAATCATCGGGCTGGACGTGCTGCGTGGGCTGCGGGCGGTCACCGCCGACGCCGGGGTGGCGCTGCACTGCGACGGTGCCCGGATCTGGCACGCGCACATCGCCGACGGTGTGCCGTTGGTCGACTACGGCGCGTTGTTCGACACCCTGTCGGTGTGCCTGTCCAAAGGGCTCGGTGCGCCGGCCGGCTCGGTGCTGGTCGGCAACGCCGAACGGATCGCGGCCGCCCGCGTCCTGCGTAAGCGGATGGGCGGTGGGATGCGCCAGGCCGGGGTGCTCGCCGCCGCCGGGCGGTACGCCCTGGCACACCACGTGGACCGGCTCGCCGACGACCATGCGCGGGCGGCCCGGCTGGCGCGGACGTTGGAGCCGTACGGTGTGGTGCGCCCGGACCAGGTGCGCAGCAACATCGTCGGTCTTGACCTGACCAAGACCCCGCTGGACGCCCCGGCGTTGGCCGAGGCGGCCCGGGTCGACGGGGTACTGGTGTCGGTGGTCGGGCCGACCGCCGCCCGGCTGGTCACCCACCTGGACGTTGACGACGCAGCGGTGGACCGGGCGGGCGAGGTGCTCGGTGCCATTCTGCGCCGCTAGCGCACAGTCGCCGCCTCGGCCAGGCGACGCAGCGTCGCGATGTCGGCGGCGTGCCCGACGTGCTTCTCGCTCGGCGTCTCGACCAGCACCGGCACGCCGGCGGTGGCCGGGTGCCGCATCAACTCGGCGAACGCCGCCTCGCCGATCATGCCCGCGCCGATCGTCTCGTGCCGGTCCCGGGTGGACCCGCGGCCGTCGCGGGAGTCGTTGGCGTGCACCAGCCGCAGCCGGTCCGCTCCGACGGTGTCGACCAGCGCGTCGATCGTCGCCGTCATGCCACCCGTGCCGGCCACGTCGTGCCCGGCGGCCCACGCGTGGCAGGTGTCGAAGCAGACCCCCATCCGGGGATGCCAGTCCACCGCGGCGAGGTACGGCCGCAGGTGCTCGACCCGGGACGCCAGTGACCGGCCGCCGCCAGCGCTCGGCTCCACCAGCAGCATCGGTCCGCCGGCGGCCTCGGCGGCGTCCAGCAACGGCAGCAGCGCCCCACGTACCTGACGCATCGCGGTGTCGGCGTAGCCGTCGTCGACGGCGCTGCCGGCGTGGAAGACGACCGCCTCGGCGCCGATCGCCCGGCCCCGGCGCAGCGCGTGCGCCAGGGTCGCGGCGGAGCGTTCCACCGTGGCGGTCGTCGGCGAGCCGAGGTTCACCAGCAGCGAGACGTGGATGTACGCGCGCAGCCCACGCTCGGCGCAGCCGTCGCGGAACGCCACGTCCTGGGCCGGGTCGCCGTCGGGCATCGCCCAGCCGCGCGAGTTGCCGACGTACACCTGCACCACCTCGGAGGCGGCCGCGTCGGCGTACGGCAGCGCGGCTCGGGCCAGCCCGCCCGAGGTGGGCGTGTGCGAGCCGACCGGCCGGTGCCCGGCGGAATCGTCGACCGGCATCTCAGAGACAGCCGATCACGATCTCGGTGCCCGGCGGCACCTCGGACCCGTCGTTGGGGCTCTGGTAGCGGACCGTGCCGTTGGGGTTGAAGTCGACCCGGACCGGGAAGCCCAGGCCCTGCAGTTCGGCCAGCGCCTCCTGACAGGGCCGGTCGATCATCCTCGGCACGACGACCGCTGGCGGGCCCTCGCTCACCCTGAGCTTGATCTCCGTACCCTCTTCCACCCCGGCGCCGTCCGCCGGCTCCTGACCGATGACCTCGTCCTTCGGCTTGTCCGACTCCTCGGAGGCGACCAGCGGCTCGAGCTTGAGCTCCTCCAGCATCCGCCGGGCCTCGTCGACGTTGAGCCCCACCACGTTGGGCACGGTGATCGGGGCCCGGCCCTTGCTGACCGTCACCTTCACCACGTCGCCGGCCTGCACCTCGGTGCCGACCGGCGGGTCGACGGCGGCCACCACACCGGCGGGCAGGTTGTCGTCGTACCGGTCGGCCGCCTGCTCCAACACCAGCTGCGCCTTCTCCAGGTCGACCCGGGCCAGGTCGAGCGTCTTGCCGACCACATCCGGCACTGCGTAGCGCTCCGGGCCGAGGGAGAAGGTCAGGGTGATCTCGCCGCCGCGGACGATCCGGCCGTTGCCGGGCGGATCCTGGGCCAGCACCAGATCCCGGGCGACGTTCTCGTCGTGCCGGGGGTCGGCGACGCTGATCGTCAGGCCACGCTGCGCGGCCAGTGCCTGCGCCTGCGCCTGGTCGAGGCCGACCATGCTGGGCGCGACGGTGTACCGGCCGGCCCCGAGCCACCAGCCGCCGACCCCGAGCAGCAGCAGGAACACCAGCGCCCCGGCGATCGCCGCCAGCCGGGCCCGCGGGTTCTCCGCCAGCCGGTCCCGCAGCCCGGACGGGCCTGCGTCGCCAGGCTGCTCGGTGCTCTTCGCTCGGCTCCGCTTGCTACCGCGTCGGCGGCCGGGTGCCGGGTCGGCTCCGCCGCTGGCCACCACCGGTGGCCCACCGGCGGCGGCCGAGCGGACCACAGTGCTGGAGGCGGCCCGGCGGCGCGGTGCCGACCGGTCCCGCCGGTCCTTCGGCTCCGGCAGCCGGGCCCAGGAGGGGCGTTCGGCCTCCGGCACCGGCGAGACCGCCATCGTCGGCTGCGCCAGCTGGCGCAGCACCGCCGTGTTGGCGCTCGCGTTGCCGAGGTCGTCGCGGACCACCTGGACGTCGGACAGCAGCGCCCCGGCGTCGGTGGGGCGCTGACCCGGATCCCGGCGGGTGGCCCGGACGACCAGGTCGTCGACCATCGCCGGGACACCCGGCACCGACTGCGACGGCGGTGGCACGTCCTGATCGACGTGCTGCCAGGCGACCTCCGCCGGGCGGTCGCCGTCGTAGGGCACCCGGCCGGTCAGCATCTCGAACAGCACGATGCCCGCCGAGTAGACGTCGGTACGCGGATCGGCCCGGCCCTGGGTGACGAGCTCCGGTGCCACGTACGCCACGGTGGCCATCAGCTGGCCGCCGCCGGCCTCGGCGCTGGCCTGCACCGCCTGGGCCAGGCCGAAGTCGGCCACCTTCACGACGCTGTCGATCAGGTTCCCGGCGCCGCCGGTCGGCGCCTCGGCCACCAGCACGTTCTCGGGTTTGACGTCGCGGTGCACCAGGCCGGCCCGGTGGGCGGCACCGATCGCCGCCAGCATCTGCTCCAGGATCGCCAGCGCCTCGCCCGGGTTGAGCCGCCGTCGCTCGGCCAGCACGTCGCGCAGCGTCCGGCCCCGGACGTACTCCATCACCAGGTACGGCAGCCCGAGATGGGTGCCCTGGTCGTAGACGGCGACCACGTTGGGGTGGGTCAGTCGGGCGATGGTCTTGGCCTCGTCGGTGAACCGCTCGAGGAACCCGGCGTCGCGGCCCTGCACGTCGTTGAGCTGCGTCGGATGGATGATCTTCAGCGCGACGGTGCGTTCGAGCCGTTCGTCGGTCGCCGTGTACACGGTCGCCATGCCACCCCGCGCCACCCGGGCACGGATCCGGTACCGCCCGTCGATCAACGAGCCCAGCAGCGAGTCGGCGACCTGTGTGTCCATCGGCAGGCAGTCTATGCGGCCGCAGGGGGAGGGCAGAACTCCGATCAGGCCGGGTCCACCGAACCGGGCCAAACCGTTACCTGCCGGCAGCGCACGGCAATCAACTGGCAACCCGCCCAGGCCCGCCGAACGGCGACCCGTCGCGGCGCAACCGGACGGGCTCACCGGACGCGTCAGGACGGGGTCAGTGGTGCCGGCGGGGGTGGTGCGTGGCAGGGTGGTGACGTGACAGATCCCGCCTCGACCCCAGCACCGCCGGCGCCCGGTGGGACCGGGCCGGTGACCGCCGGGGAGCCGGCCGGTTGGCTGACCCTGCCCGAGGTCGCCGAACGCCTCGACGTGACGATCAGCAAGGTCCACCAGATGGTCCGGGACCGGGAGCTGCTCGCCGTCCGGCGCGACGGGGTCCGCCGGGTGCCGGCCGAACTGGTGGCCAACCACACCGTACGCAAGCACCTGCCCGGCATCCTGACCCTGCTGCACGACGCCGGCTTCTCCGACGAGGAGATGCTGGGCTGGCTGTACCGGCCGGACGACTCGCTGCCCGGCACCCCCGCGACTGCGCTCGGCGGGGACCGCGCCCGCGAGGTGAAACGTCGGGCACAGGCCGAGGGTTTCTGACCGGGATGGGTCAGCTCAGCTACCTGGCGGTGCTGGCCGGCTGCCTGTTCGCCGCGATCTGGCTGGAGCCGGTGCTACGGGTCAACGTACTCCGCCGCTGGCGTCGGCTGTCTCTGACTCTGCTGGCGGTGGTGGTGGTCTTCGTGGCCTGGGACCTGGCCGCGATCGCCGTCGGGCACTGGAGTTTCGACCCCGCCCAGACGACCGGGGTGCTGCTGCCCGGCCAGCTGCCACTGGACGAGCTGCTGTTCTTCGTGGTCGTGCCGATCTGCACGGTGCTGGGGTTCGAGGCGGTCCGCGCGGTGCGTACCCCGCCCGGCCGCCCACGTCGGCCCGACGACCGCTGGTCGGCCGGGGACGAGGCCGACCACCGCTCGGTGGGCGACGAGGCCGAGGCCGGTCGGCGGCGGGTCCGGTGAGCTACACCGTCGCCGCGCTGCTCGGGGTGGTGGCCGCCGTGCTGGTCGACCTCGTGGTGCTGCGCACCCGGCTGGTGCTGCGGGCGGTCCTCTGGGCGACCTACCCGATCATCGTCGGCTTCCAGTTGCTCTCCAACGGGATCCTGACCGGCCGTGACATCGTGCGCTACGACCCGGCCGCCATCGTCGGGCTACGGATCGCGTACGCGCCGGTCGAGGATCTGCTGTTCGGATTCGCGATGGTGCTGTTCACCCTGTCCGTGTGGGTGTGGCTGGGGCGACGCGGCGTGCAGCGCGCCCCGGTCGCCGGCGAGGGCGACTGGCTGCTCGCCCGGCTGCGGCGGCGTCGTGGGCGCCGGCCCGGGGACGCCGGAGAAGGCGACCGCTGACCAGAAACTGCTATGAATTCGCACCGATTTGTTTACGGCAAAGTTCGTCGTCATGTGATGCATTGATCCGCGTCATCTGATCGTTTAGTGTCCCTACCAGGGTCGCGCGAACCTACCTACCCCGTTCCTACCCCGTTTTGTTCTGCCCGAAAGGGAGATCTCTGTCATGGGAAAGGTTCGACATGTTCGCGGCGGGCGGCTCGCCGCCGTCAGCGCGGCCCTGGCGGCGCTGCTGACGCTCAGCACCGTCGCCGCGGCACCTGCGCAGGCGGCGGGTGAGATCCTCGGCACCGCCAACCCGACCGCCATCAAGGACAGCTACCTGGTCGTTTTCGCCGACCGGAGCGCGTCTGCCCGCCGGGTGGACGAACTCACCAGCACGTTGGCCGGCCGGTACGGTGCCCGGGTCGACTACACCTACCGGCATGCGTTGCGGGGCTTCGCCGGCCGGTTCAGCGAGCGGGCCGCCCGCCGGCTGGCCGCCCACCCCGACGTGGCCTACGTCGAGCAGAACGGCGAGGTGCGGACCACCGCCACCCAGACCAACCCGCCGTCCTGGGGCCTGAACCGGATCGACCAGCGGAATCTGCCACTGGACAACGCCTACACCTACCCGAACACCGCGTCCGGCGTCACCGCGTACATCATCGATACCGGCATCCGCACCACGCACAACGACTTCGGCGGCCGGGCGGTGTGGGGCGTCAACACGGTGGGCGGCAGCAACTCCGACTGCAACGGGCACGGCACCCACGTCGCCGGCACGGTCGGCGGCACCTCGTACGGGGTCGCCAAGGCGGTCCGCCTGGTCGCCGTGAAGGTGCTCGACTGCGCCGGCAGCGGCTCGTTCGCTGCGGTGACGGCCGGGGTCGACTGGGTGACCGGCCACCACACCTCCGGTCCGGCGGTGGCCAACATGAGCCTGGGCGGCCAGGGCAGCAACACCACCCTGGAGAACGCGGTACGCAACTCCATCGCCGACGGCGTGGTCTACGCGATCGCCTCCGGCAACTCCAGCTCCAACGCCTGCAACTTCACCCCGGCCCGGGTCAGCCAGGCGATCACCGTCAACGCCAGCGCCAGCAACGACGCCCGGGCCTCCTTCTCCAACTACGGAAGCTGCACCGACATCTTCGCCCCCGGGGTCGGCATCACCTCGGCCTGGCACACCGGAAACACCGCCACGAACACCATCAGCGGCACGTCGATGGCGGCACCGCACGTCGCCGGCGGCGCGGCGCTGCTGCTGGGCGCCAGCCCGAACCTGACCCCCGCCCAGATCGCCACCGCGATGTCCACCATCGCCACCCCCAACAAGATCACCAACGCGGGGAGCGGCTCGCCGAACAGGCTGCTGTTCGTCAACACCGGCGGCGGTACGCCGGGCATGCCGGCCGTCGACAACCCGGGCGCCCAGAACACCCTGCGGGGTGTCGCGGTCAGCCTGCGGATGACCGCCTCCGGCGGGACCGCGCCGTACACCTGGTCGGCGACCGGGCTGCCGGCCGGACTGTCGATCAACTCCTCGACCGGGCTGATCTCGGGAACGCCGACGACCGTCCGGACGTACAGCGTGACGGTGACCGCCCGCGACGCCGCCAACCGGACCGCCACGACCGCCTTCAGCTGGACGGTCGGGCAGAACCTGGACGGCACCTACGCCTGCTCGGTGCCGTCCGGGTACACCTACGATCTGGTGGTCAGCCGGCTCAACGAATGCAGCCCGAACAACTTTGCCAACAGCTACCGGCTGCGGCTGCCCAGGGACAACATCTCCACCTGCACCGTTCCGTCCGGGTACACCTACGATCTGGTGACCAGCCGGCTCAACACGTGCAGCCCGAACAACTTTGCCAACAGCTACCGGATCCGGGTGCCCAGGGACAACATCTCCACCTGCACCGTTCCGTCCGGGTACACCTACGACCTGGTGACCAGCCGGCTCAACACGTGCAGCCCGAACAACTTCGCCAACAGCTACCGGATCCGGGTGCCGGTGGTCGGGATGTGGGCCTGCCGGGTGCCGGCCGGGTTCAGCTACGACCAGGTACGCAGCCAGCTCAACGTCTGCAGTCCGAACAACTTCGCCAACAGCTACCGGTTGAGCTGAGCCGGGCTGGGGTCGGCGGCGGTCAGCCGGTACGGGTGGTCGCCGCCACCGCCAGCTCCCGCAGCACCTGCCCGGCCTCGGGCTCGACCGGCACCGGCCCCAGCGCGGTCAACGCCCGCTCGGTCAGCTCGGTGATCCGTGCCTCGGTGACGGCCAACGCGCCACTTGCGACGATCACCTCGCGCAGCCGTTCGATCCCGTCGGCGTCGAGCACCGGATCACCGAGCCGGTCGTCCAGCAACGCCCGCCCGGCCGGCGACGTCGTCTGGTACGCCGACGCCACCAGAAAGGTACGTTTGCCCTCCCGCAGGTCGTCGCCGGCCGGCTTGCCGGTGAGCGCCGGATCGCCGAACACCCCGAGTACGTCGTCGCGCAGCTGGAACGCCTCCCCGAGTGGCAGCCCGTACCCGGAGTAGCCGGCGGCGACGGCGGCCGGCGCGTCGGCCAACGCCGCGCCCAGCAGCAGCGGTCGCTCCACGGTGTACTTCGCCGATTTGAGCCGGGCCACCTGGGTGGCCCGGTGCACCGAGGTGTCGCCGGTGAACTGGGTGAGCACGTCCAGGTACTGCCCGACGGTGACCTCGGTGCGCATCTCGTCGAAGACCGGCCGGCCCCGACGCAGCATCCCGTCGGTCAGCCCGGCACCGTGCAGCAGCTCGTCGGACCAGACCAGGCACAGATCGCCCAGCAGCACCGCCGCCGAAGCACCGAAGCCGTCCGCCGGCCCGCGCCACCCGCCGCGCCGGTGGTGCGCGGCGAACCGCCGGTGGATCGACGGCTCGCCGCGCCGGGTGTCCGAACCGTCCACCAGATCGTCGTGAATCAGGGCGCTGGCCTGCACGAACTCCAGCGCAGCCAGGGCCGCGACCACCTCGGGCGAGTCGCCACCCCCGGCCCCCCGGTAACCCCAGTAGCCGAACGCCGGCCGCAGCCGTTTGCCGCCGCCGAGCACGAAGTCCTCGATCGCCGCGGCCACCGGCAGCAGCGCCTCGTCGACGTCGCCCAGCCAGCGTCGCCGGCCCTGGAGGAAGTCGGCCAACGCCCGGTCGACACGTCGACGCAGGTCGGCCCGATCGGTCGGCGCCACCGTGATGCTGTCTGCCACTCCTTGACGCTATCGGCTGGTCGATGCGCCGCCCGCAGGCCACCCGGTACAGTCGGCAGCGTGGCTCTCGGTCTACCGTCCGTACTCCCCGGCTCGCAGCCGTCGATCGGGGAGCTGATCCGCGCCGGCCAGCCGACCTTCTCGTTCGAGTTCTTTCCGCCCAAGACCCCCGCCGGCGAGCAGCTGCTCTGGCAGGCGGTCCGCGAGTTGGAGCCGCTGCGGCCGTCATTCGTGTCGATTACCTACGGCGCCGGCGGCACCACCCGGGACACCACGGTCGACCTCACCGAACGGATCGCCACCGAGACGACCCTGCTGCCGATGGCGCACCTGACCGCCGTCGACCATTCGGTCGCCGAGCTGCGCAACGTCATCGGCCGGCTGGCTGGTGCCGGCGTGCGCAACGTGCTCGCCGTGCGCGGCGACCCGCCTGGCGACCCGACCGGGGAGTGGGTGGCCCACCCGCAGGGCGTGCGCTACGCCGAGGACCTGGTCCGGCTCGTCCGCGAGTCGGGCGACTTCAGCGTCGGCGTGGCCGCCTTCCCGTACAAACACCCGCGCTCGCCGGACATCGCCACCGACACCCGGTACTTCGTCCGCAAATGCCGGGCCGGTGCGGATTTCGCGATCACCCAGATGGTTTTTGACGCCGACGACTACCTGCGGCTGCGGGACCGGGTCGCGGCGGCCGGCTGCGACACCCCGATCCTGCCAGGCGTGATGCCGGTCACCAAACTGGCCACCATCGAGCGTTCCGAACAACTGTCCGGGGCCCCGTTCCCGCCGGCGCTGGCCGCCCAGTTCGCCCGGGTCGCCGACGACGCCGACGCGGTCAGTCGGCTCGGCATCGACCAGGCCAACCAGCTCTGCCAGCGGCTGATCGACGAGGGCGTGCCCGGTCTGCACTTCATCACCATGAACCGGTCGACGGCCACCCGTGAGGTGTGGCTGAACGTCGCCGCCGGCACCCGGGCGTGACCGGCCCGCCACCCGAGCCGTCCCGCAGCGGTTGAGCTGTCGTGGAGACCCGGCTCAACTGGCAGGACTACGCCGTCACCTGGGCACGGCTGCACGGCGGTTTCGACCCACGTACCGCCACCCCGGTGGTGCGGTACTGGCTGCGCGCCGCGCACGCCGTCGCCGACCTGCTCGGCCGGGCCAAGGTCGGCCCGACCGCGGTCACCGCCGCCGGAGTGCTGCTCTGCCTCGGGGTGCCGGTGCTCGCCCCGCGCGGCGGTCCCGGCCTGCTCGCCGCCGCCGGCCTGGTGCTGCTGGCCGCGGTCGCCGACACCGTCGACGGCGCGCTGGCCGTGGTCACCGGCCGGACCACCCGGCTGGGTTACGTCTACGACTCGCTCGCCGACCGGGCGGGTGAGGCGTTCTGGCTGCTCGGGTTCTGGCTGGCCGGCGCCCCCGGTCCGCTGGTCGTCGCCGCCGGCACGCTGTCCTGGCTGCACGAGTACCTGCGGGCCCGGGCGGCGGCGGCCGGCATGCGGGAGATCGGCGCGGTGACGGTCGGGGAGCGACCGACCCGGGTCAGCATCGCCCTGGTCGGGCTGCTGCTGGCCGGTGCCGCCGGGCTGATCGCACCGGACCTCGCCGCCGGGGTGCTCACCCTGGCCACCTCGGTCTGGGTGCTGCTCGGCCTGTTCGGGCTCAGCCAACTGTTCACCGCGGTCCGCCGCGCCCTGGCCTGACCCGGCCCGCCGCGCCCTGGCGTGACCCTGCCCCGGGGCTACCGGCTGGCCGGGCCGATCTGGTCGGCGACGATCTGCGCCGACAGGGTCACCATCGGCAGCCCGCCGCCGGGATGTACCGACCCGCCGACCAGGAACAGCCCGGCCGCCGGTGCCCGGTTCGCCGGCCGCAGCAGCCCGCCGGCCGTACCGTAGATCGACCCGCCCGGCGTGCCGGTCGACGCGGCCAGGTCCGCCGGAGTGCGTACCTCGCGGAACAGCAGCCGGTCCCGCACATCCACCCCCCGGTCGGCCAGCACCCGCAGCACCTGATCGGCGTACGCGTCGGCCAGACCCGGCCGGTGCCAGTCCACCCCGGCCAGCGACAGGTCCTGCCGGGCCGCGTTGACCAGCACGAACCACGCTTCGTGGCCGTCCGGCCGGGCCGCCGGATCGTCGGCGACCGTCACGAAGATCGTCGGCTCGGTGGCCGGCCGGGCCGGCCGACCCCGCCCCGGGTCACCGAACACCGCGTCGAACTCGGCGTCGTAGTCACGCGGGAAGAACACCGTGTGGTGGGCCAGCTCCGGAGTCCGGCCGCGTACCCCGAGCAGCAGAACGAAACCGCCGAGGCTGCGGTCGGTCAGCCGGGCCAACCGCCGGGCGTGCGGCAGCAGCTCCCGGTAGACCCGCGACGCGTCCACGTTGGCCACCACCACGTCGGCCGGCACCGGACGGGTCTCGCCGGCCACCCGTACGCCGTGCACCCGGCCGCCGGCCGCGTCGATCGCGGTGACCGTCGACCCGGTACGCACCACCACGCCCAGGTCCAGGCAGCGGGACAGCAGCGCGTCGGCGAGCGCCCCCAGCCCGCCCCACACGTACCAGCCGCCGAAGGTCAACTCGGCGTACGGCACCGCGAGCAGCGCCGCCGGCGCCCGCCGTGGGTCCGCGCCGGTGTAGGTGGCGTAGCGCTCCAGCAGGGTCCGCAGCCGCGGGTCGCGGACCTCGCGACGCAGCACCCCGCGCAGGCTGCGGCCGGGCGCGACCGCCGCCAGGTCGCCGAGCCGGTACGCCATCCGTGCCATCGCCAGCGGCGAGCCGACCTCCCGGCGCAGCACGTCCCGCCAGGAGGCGTCCCAGATCCGCCGGGCCCGCCGCCACACCCGCTGCCAGTCGTCGGCGGCTCCGTCACCGAAGGCCACCGCGATCCGTTCGGTGAACGCCGCCGGGTCGGCGCACGAGTCGAGCCAGCACGGGTCGAGCCGCCCGGTCGGTCCGCCGGGCCCGGCCGGGAACCGGTGCCGCACGATCGGATCCAGCTCGACCAGGTCGAGCACCTTCTCCAGCGGCTCGCCGGTGCCGTCGAACAGGTCGGCGAAGACCTGCGGCAGGGTCAGCAGGCTCGGCCCGGTGTCGAAGGTGAACGCGCCGTCGGGGGTCTGTCGGGTCCAGCGGGCCAGTTTCCCGCCGACGGTATCGGCCTGTTCGATGACGGTGACGTCGTGCCCGCCGTGGGCCAGCCGAATCGCGGCGGCCAACCCGCCGACCCCGGCGCCGATCACCACCACCCGGCTCATCGGTGCTCCTCCTCGCAGCTGTTCGGCACCGGCACGACCGACCGCACACCCGGTCAGGGCAGGGCCACCGGACGACCGCGCCAGGCGAGGCGCCGCCGCTTGCGCAGATAGTAGGACCGGATCACGAGCCAACCGAGCAGCGCGACCGAGACCGGATGTGCCAATCCGTCCGGCATCACCCGGCCGCCGGTGGCCCGGGCGGTCAACACCCGTCCGGCCACCCCGAGCCCGTACCCGACGGCACCGGCCGTGACCAGCACCGCCGCCGCCGGACCGGCGCCGGTGGCCAGCCCGGCCAGCCCGACGACGCCGAACACCGGCGGGGCCGCGTACAACGTCATCAGTCCGGCCACGACGGCGGCCGCGCCGGCCGGCGACGGCAGCGACGCCCACAGCGACTTGCTGTAGCCGGCGGACAGCTCCCGCCAGGACCCGTACATCCGGCAGGTCGCCAACGCCGACCCGTCGGCCAGGGCGATCCGCCCGCCGGCCCGCTTGACCGCACGGGCCAGCCCGATGTCCTCCAGCACCTGGTCCCGCACGGCGGCGTGCCCGCCGGCCCGCCGGTACGCGTCCCGGTCGACCAGCAGGAACTGCCCGCCGGCGGCGGCCAGCGAGGTACGCGGCGAACGTTCCATCGCGCGCAGCGGCAGGAACGTCAACCAGCTCCACTGCAGCAGCGGCTGCACCAGCCGCTCGCCGACCGACCCGGCGACGATCCGCGGGTACGGGCTGAGCAGCTGCGCCGGCACCGACCGCAGGGTGCCAACGGCGGCGGCCACCGCCTCAGGGGTGAGGACCACGTCGGCGTCCACGAAGACCAGCACCCCGGCCGGTGCGGCGGGGACCGCGTCGGCGAGCTGCTGGCAGGCGTGCGGCTTGCCGAGCCAGCCGGCCGGCAGCGGCGCGCCGGTGATCAGCCGTACCCGGGGGTCGTGGCCGGCCACCTCGGCGACCACCTCGGCGGTGCCGTCGGTCGACCCGTCGTCGAGCACAAGGATCCGCCAGTCGGTCAGCTGCCGTTGGGCGAGCAGCGCCCGCAGGCACGGCGTCACCCGGTCGGCCTCGTCACGCAGTGGCAGCAGGATCGACACCGGCTCGGTCACCGGGGCCGCCGGGCCGGGCCGGCGCAGCCAGCGCAGCGTGTTGACCAGCGTCGCCGCGGTCAGCGCCAGCAGCACCGCGACGATGCCGAGCGCACCCGCCGCAGCCGCCGTCCACCAGGTCATGTCGCCTGCCGTGGCGGGCGTCCAGCAGGTCCGGTCGCCTGCTTCGGCGGGCGTCCAGCAGGTCCAGTCGCCCGCCGCGAGCGGATCAGTGTCACCGCGAACGGCACCGCCACCAGCCCCATGCCGAGCCCACCCCAGCCGGCCGAGGCGGGCAGTCCGAGGAACACCGCGTGGGCGAGCAGACTCGACGCGTACGTCCACAGGTACAGCGCGTACATCGGGGCGTCCGCCGGCCCGTCGGCCCGTCGGGCGCCGACCCCGGCGATGAGCCGCAGCAGCGTCATCATCACTGCCGCCACGGCCAGCCAGCCCAGGTAGTTGCCGACCGGGACGTCCGGCACCCCGGGCAGCGCCGGGTCGGCGTCCAGCCAGGTCCAGTGGCCTTCGGTGACCATCTGCGGGTCGAGGAAGAGGTCCCAGGCGGCCAGCGCGACCGCGCCGACGGCGATCCGGGCCACCACCGGGCGGACCAGCCGCACCGCGACCAACCACGCCGGCCAGGCCATCCAGGTCCAGGCCAGCGGGATGACCACCGGTACGCCGAGCAGCTTCGGCCCGAGCGTGCCGGCGTAGTCGTAGCCGCCGAACGGGAACCCGGTCGCCACCCCGCAGGCCTCGACCGCCAGCCCGCCGCCGGTGGTGACCAGCAGCAGCGCGGCGGCGCTGCGCGGCCCCCGGGTCAGCCACGCGTGGCCGACCGACAGGACGAAGCCGATCACCACGGTGGCGACGGTCAGCCCGGCCCGGGTGCCGCCGCCGGTCAGCGGGTAGCCGATCTGGGCCAGCACCAGCAGCGCCAACATCGCCCAGGGCAGCACCCGTCGTGCGCTCATGACCGGCGCGGCTGCGGGTCCGTCGTCGGTCCGGCCCCCGCAGCCGGTGCTACCTGCGGGTGGGGCAGCGGGAGGGTACGGCCGAGCACTGCGAAGGCCCGCTCGTCGCCGGGGAAGTGGAAGTTGCGCAGCACGTCGACGTAGCCGAACCGCCGGTACAGCCGCCAGGCCCGGGACCGCTGCTCGTCGGCCTCCGGGGTGGACAACAGGGTGGTCGCTCCGGCGGCCATCCCGAGCAGGGTACGCAGCTGGTGCGCGCCGATTCCGTGCCCCTGCGCCTGCGGGTGAACGTGCAGCTCCACCACTTCGAAGCAGTCGGTGAGCCAGGTACCGCGGGCGGTTTTCGGCAGCGCGCCGCGTACCTGGTCGTGCCACCACTGCCCGGCGGCCGACCGGTAGCCGTAGCCGAATCCGGCGAGCGCGCCTTCGGCGGTGAGCGTGGCGACCGCCCGGAATCCGGGGCGCCGTACGTGGGTGGCGATGTAGCCGCGGCGTACCTCCAACAGCTCGGCCCGGTAGTTCATCGCCTCGCCGTACACGGTGACCACGTCGTCGAGCCGCCGCAGCAGGTCGTCCGGCAGCCACGGCACCAGCCTCATCGGGGTCCGCCTCTCATCCGCCGCCAGCACCGCATGTCCCATCCTCGTCGTCTCCGGCCCAGCCCAGCACGGCCCGGTCGCCGGCGACACCGAGCACCTCGAACCGGGCGAAGAGCTCCTCGGCGTACCACTGTGTCACCGGGGTCCGGGTGATGGCCGCCCGGTGCTGCGGGTGACGGTACGCGAACCGGGTCAGATCCGCCGTGTCCCGCCACACGCTGACGGTGCCCTGCCAGCCGAGCGGTGCCTCGCCGACGCCGAACCGGCAGCGCAGCCCGTCGGCGTCGGCCAGGGCGGCGGCGACCGGCGGCACCGCCCGCCAGAAGGTGACCGCCTTCGCGGGCCGCAGCCGAGCCCTGGTCAACGCCAGCACCGGTCGCCCGGCGCCAGGCTGCCCACCGCCCGGCCCACCGCCCGGCTGCCCACCGCCCGGCTCACCGAACGGGGCGACGCCGGACCAGCGGCCCCGGCTGTGCAGCGGCCGCAGGTCGACGCGGACCCGCGCGTCGGCGATCCGTAGCCACGCCTGCCCGACCGGCGAGGTGTCGAACCCGGCCGCCGTCGCCGGGTCGTCCCACACCACCAGCGCCGCCCACCGGGTCGGGTCGACGTCGGTGGGCCCGAATCCGGTGCCGGTCCCGGTACCGAGCAGTTTGGCGAACCGTACGCCGTCGACGCGCCGTAGCCGGCGGGCGTCGACGGCCATCCGGGCCAGCACGCGCGGCAACCGTCGGCGGGGGACCCGCCAGACGTGCAGCGTGACCAGCCCGGGGACCGGGGCCGCGTGGTCGGGGACCGGGGTCGTGCGGTCGGCGGGACCGTTCACGCCACCTCGGCGGCGGAGCCGGCGGTGATCCGCAGCAACTCGGCGTAGGTGGTCGGGAAGACCGCCCGGGGCACGCCGCCGGCCGCCCAGATCTCCGGGTACTGCTCCAGGGCCACGTCGACCAGGGTACGGACCGGCTTGGGGTGGCCCAGCGGCGCGACCCCGCCGATCGGCTGCCCGGTGTGTTCCCGGACGAACTCGGGGGTGGCCCGGCGCAGCGCGTCGATCCCGAGGTCGGCGGCGACCTTCGCGGTGTCCACCCGGTGCGCGCCCGAGGTGAGCACCAGCAGCGGTTCACCGTCCGCGTCGAAGATCAACGAGTTGGCGATCTGCCCTACCTCGATGTCGAGGGCGGCCGCCGCTGCGGCGGCGGTGTGCACCGCGTCCGGCAACAGCCGGACCCGGCAGCCGGCACCGGAGCCGTCCCGGGCGTCGGCGGCGTCGAGCGCGTCCTGCACCGCCTGCACGTTCGGATGTGTCTGCATGGCCTCTATCTTGCTCGTGACCCGGATGGTGCCGCCGCCGGACTATTTACACCCTATTTGAGAGAGTTATGCTCCTTGCGGCGGATCTAGTGCGGAGGATTGAGCATGGCTGCCTACCATCTGCGAGTGGCCGCCTACGCGGTCTGTGTCGACCAGGGGCAGCTGCTGCTGGCCCGCTACGTCTCGCCGGGCGGCTCCCGGCGGCACTGGACGCTGCCCGGCGGCAAGGTCGAACACGCCGAGGATCCGGTCGACGCGGTGGTCCGTGAGGCGGCTGAGGAGACCGGCTACCAGGTCGAGGTGGAGTCGCTGCTCGGGGTCGACTCCCGTACGGTGCCCACGCAGCGCCGGCTGCCCGGCCGCGGCGAACGGCACAACCTGGGCGTCTTCTACCGGGTACGGGTCGTCGGCGGCGCGCTGCGGCCCGAGGTCGGCGGCTCCACCGACCTGGCGCAGTGGGTGCCGCTGTCGCAGGTGCCGCAGCTGACCCGGGCGGTGATCGTCGACGTCGGACTGGAGCTCGACCGCACCCGCCCGGCGAGCGGCCACGTCACCCCGGTCCCGGTACACGGCCTGCTCCGCCACTGAACCCGGCCGTTCACCCGCCCCCCGCCCCGCGCACCGGCTCACCCGCTGTGCTCCGTCTGCACGCCTGCCCGCTCCGGCGCGAGCCGAACGTCAGATACCTGATCGACGCCGGAACAGGTATCTGGTGTTCGGCTCATGCTGCCGGCCGGTGCTCCGAACCCGAAGTGGTGACGCTGCGTCCGCTGTGCAGCGGCCATTGCCTGACCGGGTCGGCGTTGCGACTAGCCTGGGCCGGTGACGGCGGAGGGGCGGCTCATCGATCTCGACCGGCCGACCGGCGCGACAGCGCCCGGGGCACCGGCTGGCGACGCGGCGCGGCGACGCTTTCGCGGACCGGGCCGGCTGGTCGGTGTACTGCTGGCCGGCGCGGCCGTGGGCGGCCTCGGCGGCTGGCTGCTCAACGACTACCAGCACCAGCGGGCCGCGGCGGCCACCGCCGGATCGGTGGTGGCGTTCGCCGGCGAGGTATGGAGTGCAGCCGACGGGCAACTGAACGCCAAAATGACCGTGGTCAACACCGGAACGCAGCAGATCACCGTACGGGTCCTCGACACGGAGTCCCCCGGCCTGGCGGTGGCCGACACGGGCGGGCAGACCCGCGTACGGCCCGGGGGAGTGGGCTCCGTCGACGTACGGGTCACCTTCGACTGCGACACGATCATGCACAAGTTGGCGACACCACTGCCGATGCGGTTCTCGGCGACCACCGACGCAGGCCGTACCGTGGAGGTCACCTATCCGGTGGCGGTCACCGGACGCTGGCTGCAGGGCACCGGCTTCTCCTGCCAGGAAGGGCTGGTCGGTGGTGGCCGTACGGTGATCCTCCTACCCGGCCGGTGACCGGGCTCGACGTTCTCGCCGCACCCGCCGGCGCTACAGTGCCGCCATGGCGGAGTTGACCACGTCGAGCCTGGTGCTGCGGCACTGGCGCGGGTCCGACCTGGAGCCGTGGGTGGCGATGAACGCCGACCCCCAGGTGCGGGAGTTCTTCCCGGGCCTGGCGACTCGCGAGCAGAGTGCCGCCACCATGGCCCGCTGCCAGGCTGGCCTGGACCAACGTGGCTGGGGCTGGTGGGCGGTCGAGGTGGCGGCGACCGGCGAGTTCATCGGTATGAGCGGCCTGAGCCCGGTGGAGGCCAACATGCCGTTCGACGGGGTCGAGGTCGGCTGGCGGCTGCGCCGCGACGCCTGGGGCCACGGGTACGCGACCGAAGCGGCCCGCGCCTGCCTGGCGTACGGCTTCGACGCCCTGGGCCTGCCGGAGATCGTCGCGTTGACCGCCGTCGGCAACCTGCGCTCGCAGGCGGTGATGCGGCGGATCGGGATGACCCGCGACCCGGACGGCGACTTCGACCACCCGAACGTGCCCGATGGCCCGGTGCGCCGCCACGCGCTATTTCGGATCCAGGTCCCGCCGCGCGCGCACTGACCACGACGGGCGCACCTCGGTCAGTTCGACAGGATGCCCATCCGAGAGCTCAACAGCGTATTGATTCGATTATTCTTTCCTGATCGGATCGGCTGGTGGATGTCGATATGTGGATCAAGGCCTTCAAAGCGGCCAGGGCAGCGGCGGATGTCTCGCAGGATCAGCTTGCCCCGAAAATCAACTACAGCGCCTCCACCATTGAGCCATTCCGGGCAACGGGACATGCGCGGAGGGTGACCGCCCGGAAAGTGTAGGAATCGCCCGTTCATCCGGGTCACCGGGGCGGAGACACGGAACTCCGGTACGAAGTGGTCCTCCTACAGATCACATCCCCCGGAGTTCCGTGCGCCATGAGTATCTCCTACACCGCGATCCTGCCCGTCCGTGAGGCCACCGTCCTGCGCCTGTCAGCCCTGCTGTCCGCCGAGCGGCAACGGATCGGGACAAGGACCGGCACCCGGGTGTTGACCTGCTACCGGCAGGCCGTCATGGTCCTGCGGTGGCTGCTCGACGGCACCCGCGTGAAGCAGCTGGCCCTCGACAACGCGATCAGCGAGTCGACCGGCTACCAGCGGCTGCACGAGGGCATCGACGTCCTCGCCGCCCAGGCCCCCGGCCTGCACGCCGCGCTGCTCGCGGCGAAGGCCGCCGGCTACGACTACGTCCTGCTCGACGGCACGGTGATCGAGACCGACCGGGTGTCCACCCCCGGCCCCACCGACGGCGTCGACCTGTGGTGGGCGAAGAAACACAAGAACCATGGCGGGAACGTCCAGGTCATCACCGCCCCGGACGGCTGGCCGTTGTGGACCTCACCGGTACGACCCGGCCGGGAACACGACACCACCTGTCTCCGCGCCCACCCCGGCCTGCTCGACACCCTCAAAGCCGTCCGCGGCGAACTACGCACCCTGACCGACCTCGGCTACCAAGGCGAAGCCGACACCGTCGTCGTCGCGTTCAAACGACCCCCCAACGGCGGACTCACCCTCGCCAAACAACAGCTGAACCAGGCCCACAACCGGCTCCGAGCCGTCGGCGAACGCGGCAACAGCCTCCTGAAGACCACCTTCAAGGCACTCCGCAACGTCAGCCTCAACCCCTGGCGCATCAGTCAGATCGTCGCGGCCGCCCTCGTCGTCCTCCACATCGAACACGACCGGACCACCTGACACAGCCTGTGATCAGAAGCTTGCTCGGACAGGCTCATTGCGGCGGTGGAGACGGGGCGGCGCCGGCCGACGATGACTTTGGCTGCGGGTGCTGACGCAGCCTTGGATACCGGCGGTCTTCTCGCCGAGATGCTGGATCTGATCAACAAGACGCAAGCGCCGAGCTGGTTTGCGTCATGGCGCGCGGTCGAGGACCGCGCGGTCAAGCTGCGGATGTACGAGCCGTTGCTGGTGCCGGGACTGCTGCAGACGGAGGAATACGCGCGTGCGGTTTTCACCGGCACCGGCCTGTACACCGCAGACGGGGTCGAGGATCAGGTGGCCATGCGGTTGGATCGCCAACGGCTGCTCGCCAGGGAGAAGCCACCGGTGTTTGTCGCCGTGGTCGACGAAGGGGCGCTGCGCCGGATCGTCGGCGACACGGTTGTACAGCGCGAGCAGCTCAACTATCTGCTTACGCTGATGAACGAGCGGCGGATCAAGCTGTACGTGGTGCCGCTCAGCGCTGGGGCGTACGCTGGCATGTCCGGTGGATTCGTCATCGATACGCTGCCCGAGGGCGACGACGTGGTGCATGTGGACGGGGTCTTCGGGCATCCCGTGGACCATCCGAGCGGTGTGGAGCAGGTGGTGCGGATCTGGGACAGTCTGCTGACCGAGGCGCTTCCCGAGCGAGCATCACGTGAGCTGATCGAAGGTCTGGTGAAGGAACTATGAGCGGTACGAGTGTGACACCACGATGGCGTACCTCGACCCGGTCCGGCAACGGCGGCAACACCTGTGTCGAGGTCGCCGACAATCTCCCTGGCCGGGTACTGGTCCGCGACAGCAAGGACGTCACCGGCCCGTTGCTCGCCTTCGGCCCGGCCGCCTGGTCGGCCTTCGTGACCGGGCTGACCGTCACCCGCTGAGCCCGCTTAGCCCGCTTAGCCCGGCAGCCCGTCGATCCGGCGGGCGGAGTCAGGCCGGGACGCAGACGGTGATCGCGGCGGGCACCACCCGTACCTTCATCTTCTTGGCCTGACCCCGGGCGCCGCCGTCGAGCTCGTATGTCATCGGCTCGGCCAGCCGGATGTCGACCCGCCTGGCGCGGGTCATCCGGACGAACGGGGAGCGCTCCGAGCGCCCGACCGCCATTCGACCGAGCGTGCGCGCCCACTCGGCGGCTCCCTGCGCGGTGGTCACCCCGACCTCCAGCCAGCCGTCGTCGGGCCGGGCGTCGTCGAAGGCGTGGATGCCGCCGGTGATCCGGCCGACGTTGCCGACCAGGACGCAGCTGGCCGGCTCGTCGAACCAGGTCGTGCCGTCGACCTTGATCCGGATCCGGGGAGTGTCGCCGCCGACGTGGCGCAGACCGGTCCAGACGTACGCGAGTTTGCCGGCCCGGTCCTTCAGGTCCCGATCGGCGTCGCGGATCAGCCGCCCGTCGAAACCGGCCCCGGCCATGACGGCGAAATGCTCGCCGTTGATCCTGCCGAGGTCGAGCCGGCGCCGTTCGCCCTGGAAGCCGATCCGGACCGCCTCGCCGAGGTCCTCCGGTACGCCAATGTTGCCCGCCAGCAGGTTCGCCGTGCCGGCCGGGATGATCGCCACGGTGGCATCGCGGCCGGCCAGCGCGTCCAGACAGCGTTGCACCATCCCGTCGCCGCCCCACACGAAGACCAGCTCGGCGCCCCGCTCGACGGCCCGGCGGGCCTTCTTCGGTGCCTTGCGGCTCTTCGGCACCTCGTACCAGTCGATGTCCTCGGCGCCGTGCCCGGCGATCGCCGCGCGCAACTCGTCGAGGCCGCCGCCGAGGGTCTTCTTGCGGTGCGCGACGACGGCGACCCGTTTCGGTGCACTCATACCGCTGTTCCTACCCGCCGCCGCCCGCCACTACGCCAGCCGCGGCCGACGGCGGCCGGCCGTCCGGCAGCTGTGGTCCGGGGGGCAGCGGCCCGTCGGGTGCCGGCGGTACGGCGGGCGGCACGCCGGTGCCGGTCCGGGCGGTCTCGGCCAGCGCCACTCCGGTCAGCACCAACGCGCCGCCGGCCAGCTGCACCGGGCTCAACGCCTCGCTCGCGCCCAGCACCACCCAGGCCACCGTAGCGGCGAACACCGGCTCGACCATGCCGACGATGCCGACGCTGGTCGCCGGCAGGTGCCGCAACGCGCCGGTGATCATCAGGTACGGCACGATCGAGCCGAGGACCACCACGTAGCAGCAGAGCAACGCGACCGGCATCCCGCCCTCGGTACGGGTGAGCAGCGGCTGCCAGCCGTCCAGGCCGGCGGTGGCGGCGCGGACGATCAGCCCGGCGATCGCCGACGCGCCGAACGCCCAGGTGGTCAGGGACAGGGTGTCGCGGTCCTGGACGCCCCGGGCGCCGATCAGGAAGTACGCGGCGAGCATGACGGCCGCGCCCAGCCCGGCGGCCACCCCCAGCGGGTCGAGGGTCAGCCCGTTCCACACCTGCGCCACGCAGGCCAGCCCGAGCAGGCTCAGCGCCAGCCCGGCCCACAGTCGGGACCGCACCTGCTGGCGTTGCACGGCCCAGGCCCAGACCGCCACCATCAGCGGCGCGGTGTACTCGAACAGCAGCGCGATGCCGACGGGCAGCCGGGAGATGGCCACGAAGTAGAGCATCGGGACCAGGAAGAAACCGGTCAGCCCGTACGCGACGAGCAGCGGAACCTCGCGGCGCCGCAGCCGCACCCGGCGGGCACCGGGCCGCAGCACGACGCTGAGCACCAGCAGCCCGGTGAAGGCGCCGACCGCCCGCAGCACGGTCAGTTGCGGGGCGTCCAGCCCGGCTCGCAGCACCAGCTTGGAAACGGTGCCGTTGATTGCGAACAGGGCGCTGGCCCCGACCACCATGGCCAGGCCGAGCGCCGGTCGACGGGCGAACGCAGTCGTCACGGCGGTGAGGCTACCCTCGCCGCTGTCAGCGCCGTACCCGATATCGGCCCTTACCGCATGGTGGTCCGCCGGCCGAAATTCGGTGGGCGGCGACGCACGGGTACGGCACCATTCGGAGATGGCCTTCATCGAAGCTGATGGCTTGACCAAACGATTCCGCCGGCCGGTGAAGGACCCGGGTCTGCGCGGCGCGCTGAAACACCTGGTGGTACGCCGGTTCGCCGACCATGTCGCGGTCGACGGCGTCGATCTGCGGGTCGAGGCGGGCGAGGCGGTGGCGTACGTCGGGCCGAACGGCGCCGGCAAGTCGACCACGGTGAAACTGCTGGCCGGCATCCTGGTGCCGACCGCCGGGCAGGTCCGGGTCGGCGGGGTGGTGCCGCACCGGCAGCGGGTCGCCAACGCCCGACAGATCGGTGTGCTGTTCGGCCAACGTACCCAGCTGTGGTGGGATCTGCCGGTCCGCGAGTCCCTGGCCCTGCTGCGTGACCTGTACGACGTCGACAAGGCCACCTACCGGGAGCAGCTGGAGCGCTTCGACGACGTACTCGGGCTCGGTGAGCTGCTGCCGGTGGTGGCCCGCAAGCTCTCCCTCGGTCAGCGGATGCGGGCCGACCTGGCTGCCGCGCTGCTGCACCGTCCCCGGGTGGTCTACCTCGACGAGCCGACCATCGGGCTGGACATCGCGGTCAAGGACCGGGTCCGGGCGTTCCTGCGGGAGCTGCGCGCCGACGGCACCACCCTGATCCTGACCACCCACGATCTCGGCGACATCGAGGACCTCTGCCAGCGGATCGTGATCATCGACCAGGGGCGAATCATCTACGACGGCCCGCTGGCCGGGGTGAAGGACCAGTTCGCCCGGCACCGCTCGATGCACCTGCACCTGGCCGACCCGGTGGAGCTGGACACGGTCGCCGCCGCCGTCGGCAGCGCACAGGTCGCCGCCGGCGCGACGCCGGGCGAGTTCACCGTCCGGTTCGACCGGTTCGCGGTCACCGCCGGCCAGGTGATCGCGGCCGTGTCGGCGGTGTCCGAGGTACGCGACCTGCGCATCGACGAGCCGGCCATCGAGGACGTGGTCCGCAAGGTGTACGCCGGTGAGCTGCGGCTGGTGCCGGCACCGTGACCACGGTCGCCGCCACCGACGCCCCGGCCCGGTCCAGCGGTGTCCGGCCGTACCGGGCGCTGGCCCGGGTGGCGGCCCGCAGCGCGGTCGCGTACCCGTTGAGTTTCGTCCTCGGCATGGCCGGGGTGCTGCTGCAGCTGCTCGCCATGCTGTCCATCTGGGCGGTGCTGCTCGGCTCCGGGACGAGCGTCGGCGGGTTCAGCTGGCCGCAGATGAAGGCGTACCTGCTGATCGCCTATGTCACCGGGTCGTTGATGTCGTTCGGTGACTGGGAGATGGCCGCCCGGATCCGCGATGGCATGGTCGCGGTCGACCTGACCCGCCCGGTCGACTACCAGCGGGCCCGGTTCGCCGAGACGCTCGGCATCGCCGCCGTCGAGGTTGCCTTCTCGCTGGCGGTCTGCGCCGTGGTGCTGGCGGTCACCGGGCCGGTCCCGGTGCCGCCGCCCGGCCAGGCGGCGCTGTTCGCGGTCAGCGCGCTGCTGGTGCTGCCGTTGCGGTTCACCACCGTCTACCTGACAGCTCTGCTGTGCTTCTGGACGCAGAACATTTTTGGCGTTTCGTTGGCCCGGGGAGCGATCACCAACCTGTTCTCCGGGGCGCTGGTGCCGTTGACCCTGCTGCCCGGCTGGCTGCAGGCGATCGCCGCGGTGCTGCCGTTCGCCGGCATGACGTTCACTCCGGCGACGATCTACCTCGGCCAGGCGACCGGATCCGACGCCTGGCTGCTGATCGGCATTCAGGCGGTGTGGACGGTGGCGTTGTGGTGGGGTGCCCGGCTGGCCTGGCGGTCGGCGGTGCGCCAACTGACCGTACACGGGGGTTGATCATGCAATCACGGACCGGCCTGCGCCGGGGGTTGCGGCTCTACCGGCGCAGCCTCGGTGCCCACCTACGGTCCACCCTGGAGTACGAGGCGGACTTCTGGATCCTGGTCGCCGGGTCGGCGCTGACCCAGCTCGTCGGCCTGGCATTTCTCGGCGCGGTCTTCTCCCGGGTGCCGCAGGTCAATGGTTGGACGTTCGCCGAGGTGGTCCTGATCTACTCGATCGTGGTGCTCTCCGACGCGGTCGGGCCGCTGCTGTTCGAGGGCGTGTGGCGGCTGCCGTGGCTGGTCAACAAGGGGGAGCTGGACTACAAACTGATCCGGCCCTACCCGGTGGTGCTGCAGGTGCTCAGCGACGACGTCGGTATCAACGGGCTGGGCAACCTGGTCACCGGTGGGGCGATGTTCGGTTGGGCGGTGTGGCGGGTCGACGTCGCCTGGACCCCGGCGCTGGTCGTCGGCGGGCTGGGGCTGTTCGCCAGCGGCATGGCGGTCAAGCTGTCGATCAGCCTGGCCACCAACTCGTCGGCGTTCTGGCTGCAGAGTCCGCATTCGATCTTCGCGTACGCGGTGCACCAGATCGGTGACCTGGCCCGCTACCCGGTGTCGGTCTACACGTTCGGGGTGCGGCTGGTGCTGGTGGTCGGGCTGCCGTTCGCCTTCGTCGGATTCTTCCCGGCCAGCGCGGTGCTCAGTGCCGGTGGTGGCGATGCCGCCCGCGCCGGGGTCGGTCCGACCTGGCTGGGCTGGCTCACCCCGCTGATCGCCGCCTACTGCGTCGGCGTGGCGGCGCTGATCTTCCGATCCGGTCTGCGCCGTTACGAGTCCGCCGGCAACTGATGGCCGGTCGGCTCAGCTCAGGCCCATCGACTCCACGTACCGCTCTGCGGTGTTCGGGTAGGGCAACGCCAGCGCGTTGCGGCAGTACCGGCCGTCGGCCCGGACCATCAGCTCGGCTTCGATCAGGTATCGGCGGACCGTCACGTGGTCCACCGCACCGCCATCACACCAGCGGCGTAACCGTTCGTCGACCGTCGACTCGTCGTAGACCACGTCGCGTTCGAAACACGCCTGCGCGATGTGCGCCAGCACCGGGCGGCGGCGCGCCTGCCGGGCCGGCAACGAGACGAGACGTCCCTCGCGGATGAACGGGCTCAACTCGGCGCTCATGCCGCCGGACGGTACGCAACCCGCCGCCAAGGTCGCCATCGGTTTTCGGGTGGACGCAGGACACCGATGGGCGTCAGGCGCCGTTTGCGAGGTTCGGTGTGGCGCGGCGGGCGGGTGGCTGAGGTGCCGGGCGCGGGGGAACATCGGCCGGCGGGGCGGCGTTGGATCCCGGCGTTGGACCGAGTAGGTGAGTGGCCGGGCTGATCTGCCGGGCCTGGTCCGCCTGGTCCGTCTGGTCTGTCGCCCGGTGCGGGTGCGGCCGGGTCTGCGGCCCCGCCGGGTGCGGAATGCCGGGCAGCCCCGGGTGGTTGTATCCGGTGCGCCGGTGAGACCGCTTCCCGCCTGGACCGGCGGGTGTGCGCAGGTCGTTGGGCGTTTCTGATCTTGATTTCTTTGTGCGTGTTCTGTTCTGTCCCGTTCGTGACCGGTCATCGCCTGTGGGTCTGGTGTCTGGTTCATTCCCCTCGGAACGGAGATTCTGCTATGAACACGATCTTCCGTAAGTCTGCTCTGTCGGTTGCTGGTCTGCTGACCGCTGGTGGTGTGGTGGCCGCTCCCGCGGTGGCGGCGCAGGCGGCTGGTCCGGGTGCCGCTGATGGTGGTGCGCGTGAGGTGGCGGTGCAGTACGAGGCGCAGCCGAATTTCTACTACTGCGGGCCGGCGGCGACGCGGATCGCGTTGACGGCGCAGGGTCATGCTCCGTCGCAGGACGAGGTGGCGGGCAAGTTGGGGACGACCGAGGCCGGTACCGATTCGGCTGAGGAGACGACCCGGGTGCTGAACGAGGTGACCGGTGGCGACGAGTACGAGACGGTGTCGATCGGTGCGGCCGCGGCGAAGCCGGAGCATGTGGAGAAGCTGAAGGCCGATGTGCGTGAGGCCGTGGACGACGACCGGGCCGTGGTCGCGAACATCATGGGTACGGCGTCGGACGTCGACGGGGTGGCGCACTCGTACGAGGGTGGGCACTACCTGACGGTGACCGGTTACCGCGACGGTGGTGACACGGTGAAGATCGCCGACCCGTACTACGAGGGCCAGGAGTACTGGATGGATCTTGAGGTGCTGGCTGACTGGACCGCCAAGCGCGGCTACTCCGCCTGACCGATGACAGGTGCGCTGGCCGGGTTCCCGTACGGGAACCCGGCCAGCGGCATGTCGGGGGACCGGCCCTACCGTTGCAGCCGGACCGGTTCGCCGGGTCCGCTGCGGCGGACGAGCCAGGCTTCGGTGATGTGCGTGAACATCGCCGCCGCGGCGCCTTCCGGGTCGTGCGCGGCGATGCGTTCGTAGATTCGCCGGTGGCCGCGGTTGGATGCCACGCAAAACTGGTGGTCCGGGACTGGAAATGCAGCGACCTGCCGTACGACGGTGGCATCGGCTAGGGGTGGCGAAGCGGACGACGGTGGGGGCGGCTGACCCCGCGGCAGTACGTGGCAGGTCAGGACGGCATGCCGCTGGGCGGTGCCCCGCCGGGCCCACCGCCGGCCGGTCCACCACCGCCGGGAGCGGCGCCGCCACCGGTCGGTGCCGTCGTGGTGTCGACCGGCACGGCCAGCGTCGCCGCGTAGCCGGCCGAGACGTCACCCGTCACCGTGGCCAGCTGGCTCGCCCCGCCGTCGTCGCCGAAGACGTTGTCGGTGTCGAGGCTGAGCTGGGCGAGGTTGGTGACCGATGAGTCGTAGGCGGGTTCGGCGTACACGGTGTCGCAGACGTCCTGGGGGAGGGCGACCTGGGAGGTGGCGATGGCGTTGCCGGCGTCGGTGATGCTGGCCTCGTCGGGGTAGACCTCGAAGTGGATGTGTGGCCAGCGGCCGGTGTAGCAGCCGGGGAAGACGGTGGCGAAGGTGACCTTGCCGTCGGCGTCGGTGATCTGAACGCCGCGCAGGTAGTTCTGGTCGGTGACGCCTTCGGAGTACATGGAGTAGCGGCCTTCTCGGTCGCAGTGCCAGACGTAGACGGCGACGCCGACGAACGGAACGCCGCCGTTGGCCAAGTCGGTGACGGTCAGCTCCAGGGTCAGCGGCACCCCCTCGGCCGTACCGCTGGACTCGCCAAAGCTGGAGCGGATGTCGCTGCGGACGACGCCGCTCTTCTCGAGGACGTCGGGCCCGTTGGAGCCGTCACCGGGGTACGGCCCAGCGGACTCGTCCGGGATCTCGCCGGTCGCCGCAGCGGCCGTGGCCGCCGCCGAGGTGCCGCCGCTGGCGCCCGTGTTCGCGCTGCAGGCGGCGAGGCCGAGGGTCGCGGCCCCCAGGCCGAACGCCCGCAGCACCTGCCGGCGACCCAGCAGGGTGCCGAGGTCGAAGCCGAGGCCCTGGTCGACGATGTCCTCGTCGGGACGGGCCAGCGGACGTCCCTGGTAGCGCGGGGTGGTGTCCCGGCGGGAGTCGCGTCGCATCCGTTTCTCCGTTCGTCAAGAGGGCTCACTGTCGGGTGTCGTGCGGATCTGCGACCAACCCTCACCGCCGTTGCCCGCAGCCCGCTGGATCCCAGCTGGAAGTTGGCTGTGCCAGTCGGTACGCAAGGATGGGGAACGTGACGACGATGCCGGTACGGGACAGGGTCGAGGCGACGCTGCGGGCGTGGGACGGCTACGAGCGCCGACGTGGTGCCACCCCGGTGATCGACTACGACTGCGCGTCGCTCGACCCGGCCGCCCCACCGCCCACCCCCGCGACCAGCCGGCTCGCCGTACTGGCCGGACTGACCGCCGTCGCCGACGAACTGACTGCCGTCGCCGACGAGCCGGACTGCCGGGCCGACGACCGGCTGCGGGCCCGGGTCGACGCGGACATCACCTACCTGCGGGCCATGCTCGGCGAGCGGCTGCCGCTGACCGACTACATCCGGCGGACCCAGGGCTGCGGTGCGGCGGGCTGGCCGGACGACCACCTCGCGGCGGTCGGCGACCGGGCCCGCGCGAGCCTGGCCGACCTCGGCGTCGACTGGAACGACGGGCTCCCCGGCCAACTGGCCCGTGCCGAAGGAATCCTGCGCCGCCAGGACGTCCCGGACGCCATCGAGCAGGCGGCGGCCGAGCTGGAACCCCTCGTACGCGCGGCGACCGGCACCGCCGCGCCGTACCAGTTGACAATCGAACGGGTCGACGTCGACGCCTACTGGTCGTACTGGCTGGACGGGGCCGGCTCCGCCGCCCGGCTGCGGCTGAACCGGCAGCGCGCCGAGTTCACCGAGACGCAGGCCCGGGTGTTCGCGCTGCACGAGGTGCTCGGCCACGCTCTGCAGTCGGCCAGCTGGTACGCCCAATGGTCAACCGTGGACGACGGTGCGGTACGCCTGCTGTCGGTGCACACGGACACCCAGGTGCTGCTGGAGGGCTTGGCGCAGGCGCTGCCGCTGTTCGTCACCGGCGACGACGCGGCGGCGGTGGCACGGGTGCGGGTGACGCACTACACCCAACTGGTCCGGGCCGGGCTGCACCGGGCGGTCGACGACGGCGTACCGGTCGACGACTGCGTAGCGTGGGCCCGGCAGCGGGTGCCGTTCTGGTCCGACGAGGAGATCGGCGACACGTTGACCGACCGTGGCGTCAACCCGCAGCTGCGGTCGTACCTGTGGGCGTACCCGGCCGGTGTCGACTGGTTCGTGGCGCTCGCCGACCGGGGCGGCGCCGAGACCGGCGCGGCGGTGCTGCGGGCCGCGTACCGTGGCCCGCTGACCCCGGCCGACCTGGCGGTCCTCTGGCCCGCCGGCCCGACAATCGGCGGACCCGGTGCCGACAGTTGACCGGCGGTGCCTGCCGGTGTGGACGGTCCGGCCCGGTGCGGATCGGTACGGGTAGGGTGCGACCGTGACGAAGCGCAAGGACGGTCGGGCCGGGCAGCGGCCGCAGAGCCTCCAGGATGGACAGCGGCGCAAGCGGATCGCCCTGCTGGCCGGTGGTGCCGGGCTGGTCGTCCTCGTGGCGGTGCTGCTGGCGGTGGTGCTGTGGCCGGACGGCTCCGAGGAGCCCCGCGCCCGCGAGTACCGCGACGTCACGGCCTGTCTGCTGACCGGAGCCGCCGGGGTGACCGACCCGGCCGCCGCACCGGTCTGGGCCGGCATGCAGGACGCGTCACTGCAGACCCGGGCCAGGGTGCAGTTCCTCGAAGTCAACGGGCCGCAGACCGCCGACAACGCCGCCGGATATCTCGCCAGCCTGGCTGGCAGCCAGTGTCAACTGGTCCTGGCCGTCGGCGAGGCGCCGACCGCCGCGACGACCGGGGACGCCACCCGTTACCCGCAGGTCGACTTCGTACTCGTCGCCGAGGGCCAGCCGGCGGGCGACGCCGGCAACGTGACTGTGGTGTCAGACGCCGATCCGGCCGCTGTCCAGCAGCGGGTACGCGACCTGGTCGCCGCAGCGGTCGGTGACCCGGCCGACGACTGAGCCCGGGATTAAATCGCCGAGGGTTGATCTAAGTCAACCCTCCGTACGGGCGCTTGTGCGCTCCGCTCATGTCGTCGGAGACTGTCTGATGTCGGCGTGATCAACGTCGGACAGTCTTTGTACACGGGGGCGGGCGGCCATGCGCCGTGCCATCAGTCGTGCGTCCCGCCAGATCGCGACCCTGACGCTGCTGCTCTTCGGACTGACCGTGGTGGTGCCGGCCGGTGCCGTACCGCCCGACTCCTGGCCGACGTCGTGGCTGTGGTCGTGGGCGGTCAACCGTCCGTTGTGGTCGGCAGCGGCAGCCGCCCTCGGCGCGCCGGTGATGGCCGGCCCGGCACCGTTCACCGGCGAGCACCACGTGCCGGCCGGGGAGACCACCGCGGCCGGCGGCGCGGGCCGCCGGGTCAGCCAGGCAGCCGACACACTGCCGCCGTACCAGCCGCACGACCCGACGGCACCGACCACCCCGACCGGTGTCGCCGAGCCCGGATTCGACGCGGCGACCAGCCGCCGGGACGCCGACGAGGCCACCGCCCGCACCGACGTCTACGACAACGCCGACGGTTCCACGACGGTGCGCACCTACAGCCGGCCGGTCAACTACCGGGCCGGCGACGGCAGCTGGCGTCCGATCGACACCGACCTGGTCGAGCGCCGCGACGGGCGGCTGCACATGCGGGCCAACAGCCTGCAGGTGAGCGTCGCCGGCAGCACCGGCGACACCGACCTCGGGGTGCTGGCACTGCCCGACGGCAAGCGGGTCGCCTACGAGCTGGACGGTGCCGCCGATGTCGTCGCCGAGACCGACGGCAACACCGCCATCTACCGGGACATCCTGCCGCACACCGACCTGGAGCTGATCACTTTCGACGCCGGGCTCAAGGAGACGTTGGTCCTGCACTCACCGCAGGCCCCGTCGACCTGGACGTTCCCGCTCGACCTGACCGGGCTGACGCCCCGGCTCACCGCCGAAGGCTGAGTGGAGCTGGTCGACGCCGACGGCACCGCCCGGGTCTGGTTCCCGCGCGGGTTCATGGAAGACAGCAACGTCGACCCGCACTCCGGCGCGCCGGCCCAGTCGCCCGACGTCGACTTCGAGCTGGTCAACCAGCCCGGCGGCGGCCAGGCGCTGAAGGTCACCGCCGACCGGGCCTGGCTGGACGACCCGGCCCGGGTCTACCCCGTCCGGGTGGACCCGACCGCCACCACCGGCACCACCGGCGACGTGTACGTCGACAGTGACACCCTGACCACCAACCACAACGGTGACAACCTGCCGGTCGGCACCTACGACGGCGGCGGCGTCAAGGCCCGCTCGTTCATCCACTTCGACGAGTTCGACGACGACGGGTTCATCGGCAAGCGGATCACCGCCGCCAAACTGAAGCTCTACCTGACCTGGGCCTACAGCTGCTCCGAGCATCGGGCCTTCTCCGTGCACCGGGTCAACCAGGCGTGGACGGTGGCGAACCTGTCCACCGCCAGCCATCCCGGCCCGGCGATCTCCAGCTCGATCGGTTCGCTGACCGTCACCGACAACTATCCGTCCTGCCAGAACACCTCCGGCGACCGCAGCGTCGGCAAATGGGTGACCGTGCCGCTCAACGTCGCAACCTTCAACGACTGGTCCACCGGCGAAACCAACCACGGCCTGGCGCTGACCGCCTCGGAGACCGACTCCAACGGCTGGAAGCGGTTCACCTCGGCCAACTACGGCGGCGGCGCCTACAAGCCGTACGTCGAGCTGACCTACACCGACAACGTCGCGCCGCGGCGCGAAGCCGTTCACCGCCCGCGGCACGTTCGTCGTCGGCGCCGGCATGTGGAACGGATCCCGGGGCAACTTCTGGCCCGGTGAGATCAGCGACGTGCAGGCGTACCAGAAGGCGCTCAGCCCGACCGAGGTCGCCGCCGTGCACGGCGGCACCGCACCGGCAGCCGACGCCCACGTGGTGCGGGAGAGCTACCAGGTCGACGCCAACGGCGAGGTCGTCGCGGCCACCGACGCCAACGGCGACACCACGTACATCACCTATGACGAGGGCGGCAACGCGGTCAAGACCACCGCCCCGGCGGCGTACGCCCAGTCGGTCGACAGCCCGTCGCCGGTGCTGGCCAAGGCCGCCTCCTGGGTTGGCTACAACACGTTCGACGAGGTCACCGACACCCTCGACCCGTCCGGCAACTGGTCGGTGACCAGCTACGACGCCGACCCCGGAGATCACCTACGCCTACGACGCGTCGGGGCAGGTGGCCTCGGTCACCGACCCGTTCAACGAGACCACCGAGTACACCTACGACCAGCTGGGCCGGCTGACCAAGGTGGTCACCCCGAACGACGGCACCACCCGGTACGCGTACAACCTGGCCGGGGACCTGCTGACCACCACCGACCCGACCGGCGCGGTGGCCAGATCCACCTACGACTACCTGGGCCGGCAGGAGACCAGCACGGACGTGGTCCGGCAGACCGGCACCAACCACACCACCACGTACAGCTACGGCCCGGGAGGCCGGCTCGCCCAGGTGACCGACCCGACCGGGGTGACCACCGCCGCGACGTACAACGCGGTCGGGCAGCCGCTGACCGTCACCGACGGGGCCGGCAACACCACCGAGTACACCTACGACGGTGCCGGCCGGATGACCCGGACCACCCTGCCCGACGACAGCTACACCAACGTCGAGCACGATCTGACCGGCCGGGTCCTGGCGACCGCCATGTACGACGCGGCCGGCGTGCAGCTGGTGCGGGAGACCACCAGCTACGACCGGGCCGGCAACGTGACCGCCGCGACCGACGGGCGCGGCACCACCGCCACCTTCGAGTACGACGCCACCGGTGCGCTCACGAAGCACACCCAGCCGATCTCCGGCTCCGACGACATCGTCACCACGTTCGGCTACGACCTGTCCGGCAACCGGACCCGGTTCACCGACGGGCGCGGCAACGCCTTCTGGACCGGGTACAACCCGTGGCATCTGCCGGAGAAGCAGATCGAGCCGTCGACCACCGCGCACCCGGCGGCGGCCGACCGGACGTTCAGCGTCGCCTACGACGCCGCCGGCCGACCGGTGACCCAGTTCCTGCCCGGCGGGGTGACGATCAGCAGCGAGTACGACGAGATGGGCCAGCTGCTGCGTCAGGAAGGCTCCGGCGCGGAGGCGACCACCATCGACCGGGTCTTCGACTACGACCTCGGCGGCCGGATGACCGAGTTCTCCGGCGGCGGTGGCACCAACACGATCAGCTACGACGACCGGGACCTGCCGCTGTCGATCAGCGGCCCGGTCGGCAACTCGACGTTCACGTACAACGGCAGCGGGCAGCTGGCCAGCCGGCAGGACGCGGCCGGCACCACCAGCTACGGCTACGACACCGCCGGGCGGCTGGCCAGCCTGACCAACCCGACGGCCGGCGTCACGATGGGCTACGCGTACAACAACCTGTCGCAGGTCTCACAGATCACCTATGGCGGCACCGGCAACCGTCGGGAGTTCAGCTTCGACGACCTGCACCGCCTCACCGGCGACACGTTGAAGACCTCCGGCGGTACGCAGATTGCGGCGATCGGCTACGGCTGGGACGAAAACGACAACCTGGTCTCGAAGACGACCACCGGGTTCGGTGGTGCCGCCGTCACCAACACCTACAGCTACGACCTGGCCGACCGGTTGACGTCGTGGAACAACGGTTCGGCGACCGTGGTGTACGCGTACGACAAGGCCGGTAACCGGGTGCAGAACGGCGCCAAGCTGTTCACCTACGACCAGCGGAACCGGCTGCTGACCGCCGACGGGACGGCGTACACGTACACCGCCCGTGGCACCCTCGCCGCCGCCGGCACGGTCGCCACGACCGCCGACGCGTTCGGTCAGGTGCACAGCCAGCAGACCGGCGGTGGTGGTCCGGCGCGTACCTACGACTACGACGGGTTGGGTCGGGCGGTACGGCCGGGGTTCGCGTACACCGGGGTCGGTAACGACCTGGCGGCCGACGACACGGCGACGTATGTGCGGGGGCCGTCGGGTGAGGTCGTGGCCGGGACGGCGGGTGGGACGCAGCGGCTGGTGTGGACGGATCTGCACACCGACGTGGTCGGCCAGTTCACGACGACCGGCACCACCCTGGCCGGGGCGACCACGTACGACCCGCTCGGCAAGGTCCTCGCCAGCACCGGAATCGTGGGGAGTCTGGGTTACCAGTCGGAGTGGACCGACGCGGCCACGTCGCGGGTGAACATGCACGCCCGCTGGTACAACACCGACACCGGGCAGTTCGACACCCGCGACACCGCCGCCAACAGCCCGGTGCCGGACTCGATCGCGGCGAACCGCTACCAGTACGGCGACGGCACCCCGTTGACGACGATCGACCCGACCGGGCACTGGGGCAACCCGTTGAAGGCGGCGGCGAAGCTGGCGTCGAAGGCGACGTCGAAGGTGTCCAGCGTCACCCGCCGGGCGGTGTCCAGCGTGTCGAGTTACGGCAGCGCCGCCTACCAGAAGGCGAAGAAGGTCACCAAGACCGCGGCGAGGAAGGTCACCACCGCCGCGAAGAAGAAGGTCACCACCGCCGCGAAGAAGAAGGTCAACCAGGTCAAGGCCAAGGCCGCGAAGGTCAAGAACAAGGTCAAGAAGACGTACGCCAAGGCGAAGAAGACGGTCAAGAAGAAGGTCAACCAGGCCAAGAAGTACGTGGCGAAGAAGGTCGCCAAGGCGAAACAGAAGGTGAAACAGAAAGTCGCCCAGGTCAAACAGGCGGCGAAGAAGGTCGCCGCGAAAGCGACCCGGGTGGTGAAGAAGACCGTCACCGTGGTGAAGGACGCGGCGAACGCCACCAAGAAGTGGGTGGTGGAGCACAAGGACACCATCCTGGAGGTCGCCGCGATCGCCGGCGCGGTCGTCGCCGGGCTGGCCTGTACGGCGGTCACCGCCGGTGCCGGTGCGGTCGCCTGCATGGTGGGCGCGGGTGCGTTGATCAACCTGGCGAAGGATGTGGCGCAGGGCGACATCCACTCCGTCGGTGACGCGCTCGGCTCGCTCGGTACGGGGGCGATCATGGGCCTGGCCGGTGGTGCCGGTGGGGCGATCGCGGCGAAGGTCGGTACGGCGATCGCCGCGAAGGCCGGCTCGGGGGTGACCGCCCGGTTGGCCAGTGACGCGGTGGAGAACGGCATCTCCGATGTCATCTCCCAGGCCGCCACCACCGGACGGGTCGACCTCAGAGCCGCCGCACTCGGGTCGGTGCCGGGACTCAACCTGATCGGCCGCAAGGGCGGCGGTGCAGGCCCCGCACGGGCTCCACCGGGACGCGGCGGCAGCACCGCCGGTCCGTCCGCCTCAAGTGGTCGTGGCGGGTCGGGTCCGGGATGCCGTACGCACAGCTTCGCCCCCGACACCCGCGTCCTGATGGCCGACGGCACCACCCGCCCCATCGCCGACATCAACGTCGGCGACCAGGTCATAGCCACCGACCCGGTGACCGGCACATCGTCGCCGAAACCCGTCACCCAGCTGCACCGCAACACCGACCGCGAGCTGACCGACGTCCGGGTTCGCACCAGAGACAACGACAACCGCGACCGTAGCGACAGCGACGGCGCGACGGTCGTCGTCGAGACCACTCCCAACCACCCCTTCTGGGACGAAGACCGGCAGGCATGGACCAACGCCAGCGACCTCACACCCGGCACCCGGCTGCGGGTAGCCGGTCGCGGCGAGGTCACCGTTGTGTCGGTCCAGACCCGCCGGGACGAGCGGGAGATGCGCGACCTGACAGTCGCCCACACCCACACGTACCATGTACTCGCCGGCGACCACCCCGTCCTCGTCCACAACTGCGGCGGCGGCACGGATGCCACTGGAAGGAAGTGCAGCTGCAGTGTTCCGGACCAGGGCGAAGGTGATTTCGTCTATCGAAATCTGCGACCGGATGAGGATCCAGCGGGTGGTCTGGTTGCGAAGAACCCAGGTGCGACGTACACGCCGGCCGGACATGTGCTGAACGGGAGTCGAGCCAACTGGCGATCGCAGTACATTTCCACCACGAGAAGTTTGGCTGCCGCAGATCAATGGTCATCGGGGCGTATGGTTAGGATTGATCTTGACAAGGTTTCAGGTGGCGTTTTCGATCTATCCACTGACGCGGGGCGGGCGCAGCATGGCATCAAAGGTTTTACTGCAATCAATAGAGCTAAATCTTCCGGAGAGGTGCTACTGACGGGTCGGGTGCCCGCCGATGCAATCTCTTGGGTCGTTGGAGGTCCATCGTGATCATTGTCTCGCAGGAATTGCAGTTTCTGGCTGACTCCTGGAAGGAGTTCGATCTTTCGCTTCGAATGAACCGTGGGCTAGATGAGTCGGCGTTGGAGTCGCTCAAGTCCGCTCTTGGGGCATGTGCCTCGGCTTGGGCGAATCTTGATGCTATCCCACGACTGGGTGTCAACATACTAGTCGACATATTTCCGGCAACCGAATCGAACTCGAATTCATATGCTGGGGAAGTTGGGGAGCGAATCATGGCTATCGCATTTGAGCTGCAAGAACTAGTGTCGGACTGCGTTCAAATCGATGAGGGCTTGTTGTAGCGAGGCAGGCTACATCGATATGTTTCTCTGAGTGTCCATCCGCCAGAACCGGTGATGACCTCGGTGTCCCTGGGGCCTACGGAAGTGGGTCAGAGTTGGCGGAACTCGCCCTTTTCTGCGCCGTCGAGGAAGCAGTCCCACTCCTCTGGGGTGAAGATGAGGACCGGGCCGTCCGGGTTCTTGGAGTCGCGGAGCGCGTACGCCTGACCCAGGTTGGCGACCTCGACGCAGCCACCGTTCGTGGATGACTTTCTGCTCTTGCGCCAGACGGCAGTGCTGAGGTCGAGGTCGGGGGTCACGTGCTGCTCCTCGTCGGTCAACCCGTGGCGCGGGTCAGGGCGGTGATCAGCTTGGCGCTCTCGGGTGGGCTGAGCGCGGCGGCCGTGATGTGGTTGTACGCCAGGTTACACCGGCGCAGGTCCGCGTCACGTTCGAGATAGAGGCCGCCTGCCTGACCTTCCACGTAGACGACGGGGGAGTGGATGTCCTCCTCGAAGTCGAAGATCGTGAACGCGCCGAGCTCACCGGGGTAGCTGCCGTGGCTGTACGGGACGACCTGGAGGGTGAGCCATCGGCTGGCCTTGACGGTGTCGAGGATGTGGGCCAGCTGGGCGCGCATGGCGCCGGTGCCGCCGACCCGGCGGTGCAGGACCGCTTCGTCGAGGATGATCCAGGTCTGCGGCGGGTCCGCGAAGATCCGCTCCTGGCGGGCGCGGCGGATCTGCACCTGCCGTTCGATCTCATCCGGCGTGAGTCCAGGCGTATGCGTCGAGACGATCGCGCGGGTGTAGTCCTCGGTCTGCAGGAGTCCGTGGACCATCAGCGGCTCGAAGACGCGGATGCTGGTCGCCGAGGACTCCAGGCTGAGGAAGGTCGCGAACTGCTGGGGCACCATGCCGAACTTGGACCACCAGCCGCGTTCCTTGCCGCGCTTCTGCAGCTCGATCAGGTCGTTGCGGGCGGCCTCGTCGGTGACGCCGTACATGTCGAGCATGACCATGAGCTCGGCGCGGTTGGTGCCGACGTAGCCGGCCTCGACCTTCTTGATCTTCGACTCGGAGCAGCCGAGTTTGTCGGCGACGTCTGCCTCGGTGAGGTTGGCGGCGCGGCGTAGGCGGGTGAGCTCCTCGCCGAGCTGCCAGCGCGGGATGGTTGGACCGACGACCTTGGGCACGTCTGCCTCCACAGTGGGTGAGGTGGATTCCGCCATCTTGGACCATCCATGCCTGTCGGCGCAACCAGGCTAGCGCGATCCATCTTGATCATTAGGGCCGACCGATCGAGATGGTCGCAAGATTTTTCCATGGAAGAATTGACGGACCAGATTCGGCGTGCCACTGTCGATCCAAGCGAGTTACTGGATCGCGACGATCTGTGATCTTCAGTCCTCTGTGCCGGTGGCACCCGTTCCGTCGCCGGCCAACCTCGTGCACCCGTAGGAGTCCTTCGATGCCTTCGCTGCGCTCTGACCTGCCCGAAGACGGCCCACCGGTCGGGGAACCCGAGCGCGGCGATACGTCCGACCGGTGGCCGTTACGTGGGGTCCTGATGTGCGCGGCGTGTGGGCGGCGGATGCAGCCGTTGCGGACCGCTGACGGCGGTCGGGCGTACCGGGGGCCGTGTGGTTGCCGGCTGGGCCCGGTAGACGCGGGTCGGATCGAGCGGCTCGTCGGCCTGTCCATCGCCCGCCGCCGCCCCGACCTGGCCGCTGTGTCGCCGCCGCGCACCGACGCCGACGTGATCGGCGAGGCCATCGATCAGGTGTACGTCGGTGCCGACGCCGACGACCTGCTGATCGTCTGGCGCACCTGAGCCGCCGCCCGTCGTCGCTGCCGAGGTGGGCGTGGCGGCGGGCGGCATTCCACGCCCCTTGTTCTGAGCACTTTGCCGAGGAGCCTGCCTAATGTCCACGTACCCGCTGGCCGACGACCTGTTCCGGATGGCCCACCACCGGTTGCACGGCCGACCGTTGCTGCACCCCCGCGCGCTCAGCCACGGACTGGCCGCCGCGCTGCTGGCCGAACTGCTCTACCCGCAGCGGATCGCCGTGCGCCGCGGCCTGGTCGTCGTCGGCGCGACCGTCGCCCCGCCCGACGACCTGGTGCACGGCATCCTCGCCCAGATCCGCGCGGCGCCGACCCCGCAACCGGTGAAGACCTGGGTCGGTCTGCTCAGCGAGACCGCGGTCCGGCAGGTCGCCACCCGACTGGCCCGCGCCGGCCACGTACGCCGGGAAGTGACCCGCCGCCGCCTCGTCGGTCGCGGCGAACGGTGGGTGCCCACCGACATGAACACCGCCGGCTGGCCCGCCGTCCGGCTGGCCACCGCGCTGCGCGCCCGCCGCCGCCTCCACGTCACCGATCAGGGTCTGGCGGCGTTGACCTGGGCCTGTGGTCTCGACCGGCACATCCTCAACGGTGCGCCGCCGCACGCCTACGACGACCTGCGCATCCTCGTCAACCACGGCTGGCCGCCGATCGTCGACCTGGCCCGGCAGACCCGTGCGGCACTCGGCCGTACCGTCGCCGCCCACCGTGGCTGACCGGCGGCGGCTGATGATGGTCGACTACCCCGACCCGGCCGGATACCCACTGGCCGCACTGATCCACTGTGCGGACTGCCGGACCCCGATGACCCCGGCCGTCCGTGCCGCCACCCGCGTCTACCGGTGCACCGGTGCGTGCCGCAACGAGATCGACGCCCTGCACGCCGAAACCCTGATGTGGGACCGGGCCGCCGCCCGGCAACCACAGCTGGCCCGACCGCATCTGCCGGCCGACCGGCGGCGCGAGGTCTTCGCATCCCTGCTGACCGAGGTGTACGCCCGAGGCCCGTCGAGCTGGCTGTCGCTGCGTGCCTCCTGGATCGACCGTCGGCGACGGGCCGGCCCGACGCCGCCCCCGGCCGGGTGAGCCGAGCCGTCGCCGCCGACCGGAGTCATGTCTCGCCCGCCCTGGAGAGAAGGAACAGGTTATGGATGTCTGCGCGTTGACCAGCGCTGCGGTGCTCGGCTACCTGGCCGGGCTGTTCTCGTTCCGGGTCAAGAGCCGCTGGTGCCCCAAGTGCGGCGAACTGACCACCACCCCGCCACCGCCGTTCAACCCCGGCGCAGCCGGCCGCAACGACGACACGGCCGATCATGGAATCTCAGCGCCCCATGGTCGAGCGGCTGCCTGATCGACCCCACACGCTAGCCTTCCGGCGTGCCTGAACTGATCGCACCGACCATCGAGCTGCACCCCTCGTGGCTCGACGCCCCCGACGAGTGGGGACACGGGACGGGGCCGCGATGACGGCGGCGACGCCGCGTACCGAGCGGGAGGCCGTCGAGATCCAGCGCGAGCTGGCCCGCCGGGTCCGGGTCGACCAGCCGATGGCCGACCCGCCGAGGTTCGTCGCCGGCGTCGACGTCGCGTACGAATCGGACTCGTCGGCGGCGGGCCGACTCGCCGGTGCCGTCGTCGTGCTCGACCTGGCCGACGACCTGTCCGTCGTGGCCAGCGCGACCGCGACCGGCGTCTGCGACTTCCCGTACGTTCCCGGCCTGCTCGCGTTCCGCGAGGTTCCGGTCCTGCTCACCGTCCTCGACCAGCTCACCGTCCGCCCGGACCTGCTGGTCTGCGACGGGTACGGCGTCGCGCATCCGCGCCGCTGCGGCCTGGCGAGCCACCTGGGCGTGGTCACCGGCATCCCGGCGTACGGTGTGGCCAAGACGGCGTTCGTCAGCACCCACGGCGAGGTGCCGCCCGAGCGCGGCGGCTGGGCCGACCTGGTCGACGGCGGTGAGGTGGTCGGCCGGGCGCTGCGCACCCGCACCGGCGTCAAACCGGTGTACGTGTCGGCCGGGCATCTCATCGACATCGCCCAGGCGACCGAGATCACCCTGCGCCTGACGCCTCACTACCGGCTGCCGGAGACGACCCGCCTAGCCGACCGCGCCTGCCGGGAGGTTTCCCGGCACGGCTGAAACCGCGCGCCTCCGCCACACGTCTGGGGGGATGTCGGTCGAATTGGGAACATCGACCGGGACCCCGGCGGCGGGTGGGTAGCCGTCGCCGCCGGGTCACCGACAGTCGGATGAGGGTGAAACGTGGTGACGAGCCGATGGATCACGGGTCTGGGAATCGCCGTGCTGGCCGGCGCGGTGGCGGCGTGTGGCACGACCGCACCGGCCGGTGACGCGACGCCGACGTCCGACCCGGACCCGACGACGGTGACCGGGACCCCGACCACCAGCCTGGCACCGCCGCCGGAGCCGACGGCACCCACGGGCGGTCTGCCGCAGGTGCTGTCCGGCACCCGGCAGGTCACCATCGTGCGGGCCGAGGCGTTCGAGTCCGGGCTGTCGATCACCGACGACGGACGGTTGGCCGAGGTCGACGGCGACGAGGGCCGGCAGTTGTTCGTCGTGGTCCCGTTGCAGGGGCGGCTGTTCCTGATCGAGTCGTACCAGGCGACCGGCGGCGGCCCCGGTGCCGGTGACCCGGTCTGCTGGCGGGTGCACAACCCGGGAGACGGGGGATCGCTGTCGGTCGAGGGTGCGGCCTGCGACGCCGGGGACCCCCGGCAGCGGTTCGCGATCGTCGCGGCCGACACCGGCGCCGACGACACCTTCATGATCAGCAACAGTTCGGCGTACCTGCGCACGTCGGCCCGCTCCGGGCTGATCCTGGAGGAGCAGGGCGACGGTTCGCCGACCCCGGACGGGTTCCGGTTCACCGACAACGGGCCGGCGCCGACCCGGTGACCGGCGGAGGAACGACCAGGTGACAGGTGGAGCACGACGATGCGTGACGCCGACGAGTTCGACGCCTTCTACGCCGCGTCCGCCCAACGGGTGCTCGGACACCTGTCCGTGGTGCTCGGCAACCGGGCCGACGCCGAGGACGCGGTCGCGGAGGCGTACGCCCGCGCGTGGGACCGGTGGCGGTCCGTGCGCGACTGTGACAGCCCCGAAGCCTGGGTACGCACGGTCGCGTACCGGGTCGCGGTGAGCTCCTGGCGTAAGGCGGTGAACCGACTGCGCGCTCACCGCCGCGACGCCAACGGCCACCAGGTCGACGACGTGTCGGCCGACCACGTCGCGATCGTCGCCGCGTTGCGCCGGCTCGGTGTCGACCAGCGCCGGGCCGTCGTGCTGCACCACCTGGTCGGCCTGAGCGTCGCCGAGATCGCCGCGGAGACCGGCACCAGCCCGAACACGATCAAGACCTGGCTGGCCCGGGGCCGCAAGGCGCTGGCCGTACACCTGACCACCAGCGGCGACGAAGGGCGGAGCCGTGCCGTCTGACGACCGATTCGACGAGACGCTGCGCGACGTGGCCCGGCGGGCCGGGCAGACCGGCCGGCTCGCCCCGGCGGCGGACATCCGGCGGCGCGGCGAGACGCTGCGCCGACGCCGACGTGCCACCACCGCCGCGCTGGCGGTGACGCTGGTCGGAGCCGTCGGCGCGGGCGTCGCTGTGATCCAGTTGGTGACCGCCGCACCGCAGCTGCCGGTCGGGCCCGCCGGCCCGACAATGAGCGTGCCGTCCGGATCGCCGTCCGGTGCGTCGACTGGATCGCCGACCGGGGCGCCGGCCTCCGTCGGGGACGATCCGCTGCTGTCCGGGGACCGCCAGGTCGCGATCGTGCGTACCGACGCGTTCGAGTCGGCGGTGTCGCTGCTCGACGACGGCCCGCTGGGCGAGGTCGACGGGACCGAGGGCCGGCGGCTGTTCGTCATTGAACCGGCCGGGGCGGACACCTTCCGGATCCGCGCCGCCGAACCGAACCCGGACGGCTCCGACGCGTGCTGGCAGGTCAGGTCGTCGGGGGCGGACCCGCTGACCGTCGTCGCGGCGGACTGCGTGGCATCTGAGCCGCGGCAGCACTTCTCGATCAGCGCCGTGGAACGGGATGGTGGGGAACCGTCGTACGCGATCAGCAGCGCCTCGGCGTACCTGCAGCACTCCGCCACCCGGGGGCTGATCCTCGAAGAGCTGGGCGACGCGACGCTGACGACATACTTCCGGCTAGTCGACAATGGTCCTTCGCCGGGGTGAGCCGCCCGGCCCGGCGGTTTGACGGTACGGCTGACTGTCGCGCTTGTACGTACTGCTCTCGCCGCTGGGCTTCGTCGTCGAATACCGTCGAGGTGCCGATCGATCAGTCGGCATCCGATGGTCTGACGACAAGATTTGCGGGTCAGGTGGTCACGGTGAACACAAACTCTGCCGGTGCGTTGGCGAAGTCCTTCCAGTTTGTTCACAAGAATCTCGACGGGTTCAAGATCAAGGAAAAAGTCGACTCGATGGGGATCAACGGCTACATCAACTACTGCGCCGGTCTGGCCGCCGGCACCGGCGCCGCTGCCGGGCTCGGCGGCGGCGTGACGCTGGCCCTGGGCATCCCCGCCGACCTCGCCAACACCGTCGCCCAGCAGTTCCGGGTCACCCTCGCGGTGATCTACTACCGGACCGGGCGGTACGCGGTCAGCTTCCCCGAGTTCATGAAGATCGTCGGACTCTCGATCGGGGTGAGAGTGGGCATCAAGGGCGTCGAGTTCCTCGCCCTGCGGGTCGCGCAGGAACTGCTCAAACGGCTCACGGCGCGCACTCTGGGCAAGGCGGTGCCGATCGTCGGAGCGGTGGTCGGCGGAGGGCTGAACTTCGCATTCATCAAGGCTGTCGGCTCGACGCTGCTCGCGTTCGAGGACCAGATCTTCAACGATGTTGCCGAGCGACCGGCGATCGGCGGTTGATCTCCGGTTGATGGCGGGACGGCGGAATGTCGGCCGCCCCGCTGCGGTTGTTACCCGGTGCGTCCCGTGGCGTACGCGTCGATGTGATTTCCGCACGCGGAGCGTTCCGCGCGGTCGGGAATGGGCGTGGTATCAGCCCTGACCGCCGCGCTGGGCACCGACTGACCGATTGTCCCGTTCGCGGGGTCCGGGTCGCTGCCAGACGATCAGTGCCCGGATCTTCCGCACCCTCCCGGAACGGAGATCCGCAGATGACCACCGTTCTTCACAGATCCGCACTGTCCGTCGCCGGTTTGCTGGTAGCCGGCGGTGTGGTGGCCGGTCCGGCTGCCGCAGCCCAGGCCGCCCCGGCCTCGGACACCACGAGGTTCACCTCCACTGCCGCCAGTTCCGACCAGGGCGGGTGGTCCAGCGAGGGCCGGCTGCTGGACATCCGCTACGAGCGGCAGCCGAACTTTTACTACTGCGGGCCGGCGGCGACCCGGATCGCGCTGACCGCGCAGGGCCGCGAACTGTCGCAGGATGAGGTGGCCAGCAGGCTGGGCACTACGGTCGCCGGCACCGACTCGGCCGAGGACACCACCCGGGTGCTCAACGAGCTCACCGGCGACGACAAGTACCGGACCACCGCGATCGAGGCGTCCAGGGCGAGCCAGGCGCAGATCGACCAGTTGCGCGACGACGTGCGGGCGACCGTTGACGACGGCCGAGCCGTGGTGGCCAACATCATCGGTACGGTGAGCGACGTCGACGGCCGGACCCACTCGTACCCGGGCGGGCACTACGTGACCGTGGTCGGCTACGGCGAGGGCGGCGACGCTGTCAAGATCGCCGACCCGGCCTTCCTGGGCGCCGAACACTACTGGGTGAGCACCGAGACCCTGGCGCACTGGATCGCCACGCGCGGCTACTCGCACTGACGTCCTGACCTCGCCCTGACCATGTTGGCCGGGTTTGCCGCGTAAGCGGCAAACCCGGCCAACGGTCGTCACCGGCTGGCCTTGATCCGCTGCGGTTCATCGACCCGACACGCCGTCGCCAGTCCGATGAACCGCAGCGGATCACTGCTGCGGTGGCGGGCTGAGTCTGCGCCGGACGTGGCCCATGCCCATCGCGGTCCGGTCACCGAAGCCGGCGTAGCTGGCGAACGCCGCCAAGGCGTCCACCGCCCGCCGCGCGTCGCCGGGCACCCCCGACGCCTCCGCCAACTGGAAGGTCACCGAGCCGACCGTGCCCCGGCGGAGCCGGTGCTGCGGGTTGCGCTGCCCCGGCTCCACCAGGTGCGTGACCATCCGCAGTTGGGCGTCGACCACCTCCAGATGGTCGACGACCGCCGGCTCCGCCGACGTCGGCAACGCCACCTCCCCGGCGAACGCGTCCCAGCGCCGGGTCAGGTTGGTGAACACCCGCTCCGCGTCCGGCCAGGGGCGCTGGCGGCGGGCACCGTCCCCGCGTCCGGTGGCGAACCCGACCGGGGTCAGCAGGTCGTACGCCCAGGTGGTGGCGGCCGGGTCGGCGCCGGTGGCCAGCTCGGCGTACGACACCGCGTGCACGGCGACGTCGACGGTGCGGTAACGGGTCTGCGCGATCTGATGCCCGGCGGCGTGGTGCAGCGCGGCGAGCACCGGGGCGGCGTACGCGTCGATCAGCAGGCCGACCACGATCCGGGCCGGCTGCCCCGGTGTCGACGGTGGCCGGCCCTGCTCGTCGAGGACCGGGCTGAGGGTGAACGGCTTGTACCGGGGGCTGTCGTGCAGCATCGCGGACAGCTCCGGGTCGACGGCGCGGACCGCTTTGAGGAATGCGGCGTAGACGGCCGGGCCGGTGTGCGGTGGCGGTACCGCCGTGGCGGCGGTCGGCACCAGGGAGACGACGATCTGGGTGGGCATCGGGCCGGCGTACCCTCTCGGTCTGGTGTGGTCGGTGAGTGCCCCCCACTCAAGCAGACCGGCGCCAACGGGCCGGGGATCCGCTGCCCGACCCGGTCGGGGTCGGGCAGCGGATCGGGTCCGGATCCGGTCCGAATTCGGGTTTGCTCAGGACGCGGTGCAGCTCAGGTCGGTCGGTGTGGTGCTGGGCCCGGAGCCGACGAAGCCGACCGTGGTGGCGGCGTCCGGCGCGAGGGCCCCGTTGTACGGCTCGTTGCGTACCGTGTTCACCCCGCCGGACGTGGTCAACTGGCCGTTCCACAGCGACCCGATCGACGTACCGCTCGGGTTGGTCCAGGTGAGCGTCCAGCCGGAGATCGCCGAGGTGCCGGTGTTGCGCACCTCGATGCCGCCCTGGAAGCCGCCCTGCCAGCTGCTGGTCACCGTGTACGTCGCGGTGCAGCCGTCGTCGCCGGGGCCACCGTCGTCGGCCGCGGTGGTGACCGTCCGCGCGGCCGAGGCGGGCGAGACGTTGCCGGCGGCGTCGCGGGCCCGCACCGTGAACGTGTAGCTGGTTTCGGCGGTCAGGCCGGAGACGGTGTACGTGGTGCCGGAGACCGTGGCGACCGGGCTGGCCGGGCCGTCGCCGGTCGACTGCAGCACCTGGTACGAGGTGACGCCGACGTTGTCGGTCGCCGCCGCCCAGGTCAACGTCACCGAGTCGGCGGTGACGTCGCTGGCGGTCGGCTGGCCGGGGGCGGTCGGCGCGGTCACGTCGTCGTCCCCGCCGCCGTCGCTGTACCGCTGGCCGAGGCTGATCCCGGTGGTGGAACCGGCACCGCCGAGCGGCACCTGGTGGTCGAGGCTGACGAACTTGCCGTCGTGCTGCCACAGTGCCGGCTTGAGCACCTCGTTGTACTTGACCTCGTCCCAGCTGGTCCAGTCGTCGAGCAGCAGGCCACCGGTGTCACCGGAGTTGGGGTTCAACGACCAGAACGTGTGGTGGATGCCGTAGTCGATCATCAGGTCGCGCAGGGCGTGCAGCCACTTGTCCTGCCGGGCGTCCTGGCCGTACCGGCCGCCCCATTCGCCGATCAGCAGCGGCGCGGTGTCGTCCTCGTGGATGTAGAGCCAGTTGGGCCGCCACACGTCCTCGGTCAGCGACGCCTTGTCGAATTCGCCCTGGAACCACGGCTGCTCGTAGACGAGCGGGCCGTAGTCGTGCGGGGAGTAGACCAGCTGGTCCTGGTTGGCGCCCAGGTCGACCGGGTGCTCGGCGACGCCCCGCAGGTTGCCGCCCCACCAGTTGTAGAAGTAGTTCGGGCTGCGGTCCGGGTTGGTGTTGGGGGAGTCCCAGTCGGCGTGCGGGCGCGGGTAGACCTCGATGCCTTCGCAGAGGATCAGCAGGTCGGGGTTGATCGCCAGGATCCGCCGACCGGCGGTTTCGCAGGCGTGCTTGAAGTTGTCCTGGTCGGTCGACGAGTCCCACTTGGCCCGCTGCGGATCGTTCGGGGTGCCGTGCGGCTCGTTCTCGATGTCCATCGCGACGATCGTGTCGTTGTCGCGGTAGCGCTCGGCCACCCACTCCCAGCCCTGGTAGAACAGCTCCGGCGTGATCGAACCCTTGAACCACATCGGGTACGTGTGCCCGGAGTTGTCCGCTTCGGCGCTGTGCACGTCCAGCATGACCTTCAGGCCGTACTTTTCGCACAGGTCGAGCCAGTAGTCGAAGATCTGCAGGTTGTTCAGCCCGTCCAGCTCCGGGTTGACGTACGCGTTGATGTTGGGCCGGGCGAGCGGCTGGCCGGCCTTCCACTCCAGCAGCAGCTGGGTCGAGATCGGCACCCGGACGATGTTGATGCCACGCTCGGACATCGCGCGGGTGACCGCCTCGATGTTGGCCGACCACAGGCCGTGGAAGACCCGCTCGGTGGCGTTGTAGCCGAACCAGTTGGCCCCGGTGAGCCACACCTGGTTGCCGGCCTCGTCGACGATCGTGTTCCCATCGGTGTGCAGCCAGTCGTTCGCCGGTACGGCCTGAGCGGCTGCGGCTGATTCGGTGGCTGATGTGCCGGTGAGGGCAGCCGGTGGGGCGGCGGCTGCCGTGGCGGGGGTGGTCGGGACGGCGGCGACCGCCCCGAGTAGCAGGCCGGCCGCCGCTGTGGCGGCCCACCATGTCCGTATCGATGGCATGTAGAGGTTCTCCTGTCGTGGGTTGGGCAGTCGTGGGAGCGCTTCCATCGACAGAGATTACGACGCGCCAAGGTCGTAATGGAAGGACGTGATGGCGATGGGTGTACGGCTGGGCCTGTCCGGGCCGCTGCAGATCCATTGACTTCCATTTTGGGGCTCCCGTAGGGTCGCAACGACAGCCTTCGATGGCGACGCGGTGACCTGGAGCCGGCATCGTGTTCGCCCCCGGGCGAAGGTGAGCAGGGCCGCCCTGGCGAGCCCGCCCGTGGTCGCGCGTGGCTCGATCATCGCCAGCCAGCGTCCCCGCTCCAGTCGAGCCCCTGCGGCGTGATTCGGCGCACGCCTGTCCGCACCTCACGACAGAAAGCGAGCCCTCGAATCATGTTCCGAAGATTGGCCTTCGGCCTGGTCATGGTGTTGGCCACGATCAGCTTCAGCGCCGTGCCGGCCCAGGCCCAGGCGGACTTCACCGTCCTGGTCTTCAGCAAGACGGCCGGGTTCCGGCACGACTCGATCCCGGCCGGCATCGCCGCCATCGAGCAGCTCGGCGCGCAGCACAACTTCACCGTCGAGACCACCGAGGACGCCGGCCAGTTCACCACCGCCAACCTGTCCCGGTTCCAGGCGGTCATCTGGCTGTCGACCACCGGAGACGTCCTCAACGCCAGCCAGCAGTCGGCGTTCGAGAGCTTCATCCGAGGTGGCGGTGGCTACGCCGGCATCCACGCGGCGGCCGACACCGAATACGACTGGCAGTGGTACGGCAACCTGGTCGGCGCGTACTTCGCCAGCCACCCGGCGAACCAGAACGCGACCGTACGGATCGAGGACAGCTCGCACCCGTCGACCGCCGGGCTGCCGACCGCGTGGGACCGCTACGACGAGTGGTACAACTACCGCACCAACCCACGCTCGGACAACCACGTCCTGGCCACCGTGGACGAGAGTACGTACACCGGCGGCACGATGGGCAGCGACCACCCGATCGCCTGGTGTCGAGGCTACGACGGTGGCCGCTCCTGGTACACCGGCATGGGCCACACCAACGAGAGCTTCAGCGACGCGAACTTCCGCAGCCACGTGCTGGGCGGCATCCAGTACGCCGCGCAGGGCACCGGCAACTGCTCGACCAGCCAGACACCCCCCGGCTACAGCGAGGTCACCCTGGCAAAGGGGGTGGCCGAGGTCGGCGAGCCGATGGGCATGACGGTGCTGCCGAACCGGGGCGTGCTGCACACCTCCCGCGAAGGCACCATCCGCTACACCGACGCGGCCGGCAACACCAAGGTGGCGCTGACCATCCCGGTGTACACCCACGACGAGGAAGGGCTGCAGAGCATCGAGGCGGACCCCAACTTCGCCACCAACCGCTGGGTGTACGTGTACTACTCGCCGCCACTGAACACTCCGGGCGGCGACGCGCCGTCGACCGGCTCGGCGGCCCAGTTCGCACCGTTCGACGGCTACAACCGGCTGTCCCGCTTCACGGTCAACGCCGACCACACCCTGGACCGGTCGTCGGAGGTGACGGTCCTGCAGGTCCCGACCAGCCGGGGCATGTGCTGCCACGTCGGCGGTGACATCGACTTCGACGCGGACGGCAACCTCTACCTGTCGACCGGAGACGACACGAACCCGTTCGACTCCAGCGGCTACACGCCGATCGACGAACGGTCCAACCGCAACCCGGCGTACGACGCGCAGCGTACCGCCGGCAACAGCAACGACCTGCGGGGCAAGGTGCTGCGGATCCGGCCGAGTGCAAACGGTGGGTACACCATCCCGGCCGGCAACATGTTCCCGGCCGGCACGGCGAACACCAAGCCGGAGATCTACGCGATGGGCTTCCGTAACCCGTTCCGGATGTCCGTGGACAAGGCGACCGGCGTCGTCTACCTCGGCGAGTACGGGCCGGACGCCAGCACCGCCGACCCCAACCGCGGGCCGGCAAACCACGTCGCGTTCGAACGCATCGCCCAGCCCGGCTTCTACGGCTGGCCGTACTGCTCGAACTACAACATGCCGTACATCGACTTCACGTTCCCGTCCGGCCCCTCCGGCGCACCGTTCAACTGCTCCGGCGGGCCGGTGAACAACTCCCCGAACAACTCCGGCATCACCCAACTGCCGCCGTCGCAGCGGGCCTGGCTGCCGTACGGTGGCGAGCAGAACCCGCCGGAGCTGTGCTGCGGCAGCCTGTCACCGATGGACGCCGTGGTCTACAACTACGACGCCTCGCTCGCCTCCGACGTGAAGTTCCCGGCGTCGATGGACGGGAAGGTGTTCATCGGCGAGTTCGGCCGGCGGTGGATCAAGACGGTCACGGTCACCGGCTCCGGCGGGGTGGGCTCGATCGACCCGTTCCCGGACTACACCGGCACCCAGGTGATGGACCTGGAGTTCGGCCCGGACGGCGCCCTCTACGTGCTCGACTACGGCACCGGCTGGGGCAGCGGTGACGCCAGCTCGGCGGTGTACCGCATCGAGTACAGCTCCGGCGGCGGCCGATCGCCGATCGCCGCCGCGTCCGCCGACCCGACCACCGGTAACGCGCCGCTGACCGTGCAGTTCAGTTCGGCCGGGACCAGCGACCCGGACGGTGACGCCATCACGTACGCGTGGGACTTCACCACGGACGGCAGCACCGATTCGACGCAGCCGAACCCGTCGTACACGTACACCAGCAACGGCGAGTTCACGGCGACGCTCACGGTGCGCGACAGCACCGGCCGCAGCGCCACCGCGAGCGTGGTGATCGGGGTGGGCCGGCCGACGGTCACCCTCGACCTACCGCACAACGGCCGGTTGTTCGAGTTCGGTGACGCCATCCCGTTCGAGGTGACGGTCACCGACCCGGACGCGTCGACGATCGACTGCAGCCGGGTGAAGGTCAACTATCTGCTCGGGCACGACAGCCACGCCCACGGCATCTCCAGCGCCACCGGCTGCTCGGGCACCCTGCAGACCACCGAGGACGGCGAACACGACCCGAACGCGAACATCTTCGGCGTCATGATTGCCGAGTACACCCCGGTGGGCGAGACCATCCCGGTGACCTCGGCGCAGACGGTGCTGCAGCCCCGGACCCGCCAGGCCGAGCATTACGGCGACCAGCAGGGCACCACCCTGGTGGAGAAGGCCTCCGCACACGGCGGCAGCGCGGTCGGCTACATCGAGAACGGCGACTGGATCTCGTTCACCCCGTACAACCTGGCCGGGGCCACGTCGTTCACCGCCCGGGTCGCCTCCGCCGGCTCCGGCGGCACCATCTCGCTGCGGACCGGCTCGGCGTCGGGACCCGTCATCGGTACGGCCACCGTGAGCCCGACCGGGGACTGGGAGACCTGGACCACCGTCACCGGCACGCTCACCCCACCCAGCGGTACGCAGAACCTGTTCCTCGTCTTCACCGGTGGCTCCAGCTACCTGTTCGACGTCGACGAGTTCACCTTCCGTGGCGGCGGCACGACCCCGCCGCCGACGACGGCGCCGCCGACCACGGCCCCGCCCACGACCGCTCCACCGACCACCGCTCCACCGACCACGGCCCCGCCCACGACGGCGCCACCGACCACGCCGCCGCCCACTGGGCCGTCGTGTTCGGCGACGTACTCGGTGACCGGGCAGTGGCAGGGTGGCTTCCAGGGCGAGGTACGGGTCACCGCCGGATCAACGTCGATCAGCGGCTGGACGGTCACCTGGACGTTCAACGGCGGGCAGACCGTCAGCCAGTCCTGGAGCGCCACTGTCACGTCGAGTGGTGCCAACGTGACCGCACGCAACGTCTCCTACAACGGGTCGCTCGGCGCCGGAGCCAGTACGACGTTCGGCTTCATCGGCTCGGGCGACAGCGGAGCCAACGTGTCTTCGCTGAGCTGCACCGCAAGCTGATAAACGAGGAGCTGCGCGGCGCCCATCGGCTGGTGGGTGCCGCGCAGTTCTCCTCGGGCGGGAGTTCGCCACCCTCGCCGAAACCGGCGGAGACGAGGCGCGGGCACTGGTCGAGCGCCTGACCGGGTCGCTCGAGTCAGCCATCCGGATGACCCTGCTCGACGCGCTGTCCGCCGCCGCCGACGAGATCACCCGAGACCTGGCACCCGGCTCGGTGGAACTGCGGCTACGCGGCCGCGACCCGCACTTCGTCGTCACCGCGCTACCAGTCGATCCGACCGGTCCGACCCGACCGATCCGACCGGACCCACCGCCGGGGACGCCCCGGCGGCGACGGACGACGGCACACCGGACAGCGACCTGCTGACCGCCGAGGACGGCCCGGTCGCGCGGATCAACGTACGCCTGCCCGAGCAGCTCAAGGCCGCGGTCGAGGAGGCCGCCGCCAAGGAGGGGCGCTCGGTCAACGCCTGGCTGGTCCGGGCTGCGGCCACCACCGTCCAGCAGGGCGGCCGGGACCGGCGGCGCGACGAACGCGGCACCGGGAAACGGAGCACACAGACCTTCACCGGCTGGGTGCGCTAGCCGCACCGCCCCTCCCGGTTCACCGTACACCTTCTACACATCACGTCCCCGACCTGCGGGGACGGCCCACCAACCCATGATCGGGGACAACCATGCCTACTTTCGACACACCCGAACCGATCTCCGTCACCCTCGAAATCGGCAGCGGCGACGTACAGATCGCCGCGAGCGAGCGCACCGACACCGTCGTCGAGGTCCGCCCGAGCGACGCAACCGACGACTCCGACGTGGCCGCCGCCGCCCGGGTACGGGTCGACTACGCCAACGGCACCCTGCGGATCACCGGCCCGAAGTCGCCCGCCTTCGACTTCTCCCGCCGGACCCGATCGGCCGAGGTGTCCATCGAACTGCCCAGCAACTCCCAGGTCTCCGCCGAACTGCAGCTGGGCGACGTCCGCTGCACCGGACGGCTCGGGCAGTGCCGGGTCAAGACCGCCGCCGGAAACGCCTGGCTGGAACTGACCGGCCCGCTGCGGGTGGACACCGCAGCCGGCCACGTCACCGTTGACGGCGTCACCGGCGACGCCCGGATCGCCACCGGCTCCGGCAAGGTCCAGATCGGCGAGATCGACGGCACCGCCGTGGTCAAGAACTCCAACGGCGAGACCACGATCGACGCGGTCACCGGCGACGTACGGGTGCGCGCGGCCAACGGCGACATCCGCGTCGAGCGGGCCGGTGCCGGCGTCGACGCGAAGACGTCCAACGGCAGCATCCGCCTCGGCGAAGTGGCGCGCGGCTCGGTCGTGCTCGGCACCGCCATGGGCAACCTGGACGTCGGCATCGCCGAGGGCACTGCCGCCTGGCTGGAAGTGAAGACCGACTTCGGGAAGGTCCACAACCTGTTGGAAACCGCCACCCGGCCCGACGACGCCGACGAGACCGTCGAGGTACGCGGCCGCGTCTCCTACGGCGACATCACCATCCGCCGCTCCTGAACCAGCCGCGCTGCGGGAAGGGACACCATGACCTCCACGCATCCCCGGCCGGCGATCGCCGCGACCGGGCTCCGCAAGGCGTACGGCGATCACGTCGTGCTGGACGGCATCGACCTGCACGTACCAGTGGGAACGGTCTTCTCGCTGCTCGGCGCGAACGGCGCCGGGAGGACCACGACGGACAAGATCCTGTCCACACGTTGATCAGCCCGGACGCCGGGGACGTCCGGGTCGCCGGGCACGATCTCACCCGCGACCCCTCGTCGGGATGCCCGTCGATTTCCTGCTGCTGTTCGTCTATGTGTTCGGCGGCGCCCTCGGTGCCGGGCTCGGCGAACTCGGCGCGACGATGTCCGGCGGGACGCTTCCCGGTGGCGGGGCCGGCGGTGCGTGCCGCGTACGTCAACTATGTGACACCGGCGATCCTCCTGATGACCGTGACGGCCACCCTCCAGGGGCCGCGATCCCGATCGCCATGGGCTTGACCGAAGGCATCATCAGCCGATTCCGTACGATGCACATCGCCCGCGGCTCGGTGCTGACCGGTCGAGTGGCTGGCCGCCGCCAGTTTCCTGCGGAGACTGGGTGAGACCGATGGGCGGTACCCCGTCCCTGCCGTTGATTCGGGTCGGCTGTGGTCGGCGAAGCAGAAGACTCGACCCGTGAGGGTTGAATCTCCTTGCTTCAGCAGGGCGAAATGTCAAGTGGTGCGAGCAGTCGCCGAACCTGGGCGGCCTCCAGGCTTTGCCGCCGACCCAGATCACGCAGGGCAGCGGCTGCGGTGCGTTGGTCGGCCAGCGGGTGCTGTCCTGGGTCGCCGGTCTCCGTAAACCGTCGGTGACGTTGCGCTCTGCCAGATAACGCAGTGTCACCTCGTCGGGTGGGGATCACTGGTCGAGCCTGATGCCCCAGGTGCATCTTGATGCACCTGAGGCATCAAGCTGCGGAAGCATCATGGGGTTCCCTGGCTCGGGTACGCGGCACCTCGCTCACAGCCGGTCGCCGGTGTTCGCGTCGGTGGCGCAGCGGCGACGAGGGTCGCGGTGACGGTGAGCAGCCCGGCCAGCCACGCCATGGGGCGCAGGCCGACCATCGTGAAGCCGAGCCACGGCGGCGCCCACGGGTCGCCGCCGCTGATCGCGGCATGGCTGGCGGCCAGCCCGCCCATCCCTAGAGCGGGCAGGATCAAGACGGCGGACGCTCCGAGCAAGGAGCCGATGACGGCCCGGACCCGGGCGCGTCCTCTGGTGTGCGCATCGAGCTGCCGGAGGGCAAGCAACGTGGTGATCAGGGCGACGAGGAACCCGGTGACCGCCAGCGGCCAGACCCACAGCGGTTGCGTACGTCCAACGTCGAGCACGGAGCTAGTGGCGTCCCGCGCAGCCAGCCGCACGGCGACACCGTCCCGGGTCGCCGTGAAAGCGTCGTAGTCACCTCGGGCGCGGAATCGCTCGGCATCCCAACCGGCAGCCGTGAGCCGGTCGACCGCCTCGCTGACCAGACGGCCGTCGGCGGTGGACGCCGGACCGAACGGCAACGGCACCCTGACGGTCCCGGCGACGTAGCCGTCACCTCCGACGAGCAGGGTCCAGTCACCGTCGACAGCCGGCGGAAACCCGTGCCGGTCACCGTTTCGGGTCGGCTCACCCGCCTCGACGCCGGGAAACGCGACAGCGGCCACCTGTCGGGCTGCCGCCGTGTCGGTGGTCGGCCCTGCCGTCTGCCAGCCCAGCCACGAACCGAATACGGCACCGACAAGGCCGGCCAGCGTCGCAAGAATCAGATAAGCGATCTTCACCTTGTGTCCAGCGGGTAGAGGCGCAGGTCAATTAGATCTGGTGACCAAGTTTCAGTCCGGTGCGGTTCCGTTTGTCCGGGGACAGGACGACAAGGGCGAAGAGATCGAGGACCCCGGGTTTCAGTCCGGCGCGGTCTTCGTGTGCTCGGGGACCTTCAAAATGATCGATCAGTGGCGTTGGCGCGTCGTTGGTTTCAATCCGGCGCGGTTTTCGTGTGCTCGGGGACCTTGATCCTCCTCGCCGTGTCGGTGGGGGTGATCGTGTTTCAATCCGGCGCGGTTTTCGTGTGCTCGGGGACCGTGTCCGAAATGTCGGGCGGTCTGACCTGCGGAAACAGGGGCTCCTGAGGGCAACCTCCTGTTGATCATGATCTTGAAAAGTGGCTAGATGATCTCTGGAGACCGTGTTTTCGCAGCTCAGGTCTACTTTGGGATCTTTCCGCCAACCTACCCCGGATCCCGGGCGTGTCGGGGGTTGTCGCAACGGGCATTCGGGACCAATCACCTCCCTGGGTGGCCCTGGCGGGTCTGCCAGGCTCCAGTCTATTCGCTCGTCCACAGTGACGGAATAGGGGAGTGGGTGGGGCGGCGGTGGGTTTCCGCCGCCCCACCCACTCCCCGGATACCCGGACTATCCGGGTGGTTCCGATAGGAGATCATCCAGCCACTCGACACCGGCATCGGCGACGAGGACCGCGAGGATTTCCAGCCGCCGACGGGCGATGCCGGCCGGCAGCCGCAGTCGTCGCGCGCAGGACTTTTCCAGATCGACGGCGGACCGTTCGAGCGCGACATCGCACATCTCGGCGAGCAGCTTCGGCAGCCCGCTGCGGCGTACGGCCGGGTTGGCCAGCAGCCGCAGCAGCACCTGGCGGCGGCGACGCCGTTGGGGAGTGTCGCCGGGGTCGGCGTACCGCTCGGCCGGGTCGCCCGGGGCGGTGCCGCGGATCGGCCGGGCACCCGGCAGGTCGTCGCACGGGTCGAGTCGATCGGCGCGGCGGTGCAGTGCGGCGGCGACGTTCGCCTCGTAGAAACTCGGGTTGATCCGCCGGAGCAGGTCGACGGCCGCCGTCAGATGCAGGCGTACCTGCTGGTCGGTGAGTCCGTGCTTAGCCGCCGCGTGCGGGATCCGCCACGGGTCGGCGACCTGGTCGCGCAGCCCGATCACGAAGCTGATCAGCAGGTCTAGGCCGACCGGGTCGGCGGCCAGCGGCGCTGCCCAGCGGGCGGTGGTCAGGTCGCGTTCGGGGCGGGCGTGCATGCCGCGCGCCGTCGCCGACCTGCGGCGCAGTTCGGCGACGGCCTGGCGCTGGTCCTGGTGCACGAACTGTCAGTAGACGGCGCGTAGCCACGGAGCGATGTCAGCGTTGGCCCGGTCCGGGTGGTGCGCGTAGCGGAGCAGGTCCGCACCGGCGGCGTCCGGGTCGACCGTCGACGCTTGTGGCCCGTAGAGGAAGGACACCACCTGGTTGATCTCCTCGATCCGGGTCGGGCCGCCGACGGCGGCGCTGCCGGAGCCGGTGCCGGCGTTGCCGCTGGCGGTGCCGTGGTTGGCGTTGCGCCGCAGCCGGTCGAACTGACGGCGGATGTGCTCGTCGCGTACGTCGGCGCAGTTGGCGCACAGGTGCAGCCACCGGTTGGCGGCGCGCGGGCTGTCGACGCAGTGGCTGGTGCCGTGCACGGTGCGGGCGATGACCATCCCCAGGTGGTGGGTCATGGCGCGGACGACGGCGAGGAAGAAGAAGGCGTACGTGTCTTGCGGGTCTTCCGGTGAACGCAGTGCGGTGTCCATCGAGGTGCCTCCCGTTGCGACGCAGGAGAACAGCGGGGTGGATGAGCGGGCGGGCTGGGTGCCCGCCGGACGACACCGGTGTCGTGATGTGGTGGGGAGCGACCGCCCAGGGCGCCGGCCCGAGGACCGTGGACGGGGAGCGAGGCAACCAGTGAGACTAACTCCTGGTGTTCATGTGAACACCATACGTGTGGTTACTCGATGGTAGCAACTGGAGGCCGATCCGAGGCCGGTGACCGTCCACACACGTCCACCTGGTGGACTGCGCTGCCACTTCGTCCATCTGTTCCAGGTAGGAGCAACCCCGGCAACCGGAGGACGACATGGGCAAAACGATCAGGATCAACGGGGTCGACGTACCGGTGATCGACGACATGCTGTCCGGCCGCGACATCAAGCGGACGGCCGGCCTGCCGCAGGAACGGGTCCTGGACCGCCAGGACGACGACCGCAACGTCATCGTCCCCGACGACCAGCGGATCCGCGTCGCCGATCAGCAGCAGTTCACTCACCACGCCCGGCACTCCAAGGCGATGACCTCGCTCGACCCGAGGCGGCTGCGCATCCGCCACGAAGCCGCCCAGCTCGCGTACGCGTACCCGGGGCTGACCGTCGCCGACGACGAGTCCTGGCTGCACATCCCCGAGTTCCGGCTGCCGCCGCACTGGGAGCCGGACCGCACCACCGTGCTGATCGTGCCGCCGGCCACCTACCCGGAGACCGCCCCGGACGGCTTCTTCCTCGGTGACCATCTGCGCCGCCGTGACGGCCGCGCGCTCGTGCAACCCGCCCACTACTTCTCGGCCTACAAGAATCGCTACGCCGAGCTGGGGTACCGCTGGTACTGCCTGGAAGACCCGGAACGCAACTGGGATCCGCGCTTCGACTCGCTGGTCAGCTACGTCGAGGCGATCCGCACCTACCTCGGCACGGTCGACTGATGACCTGCGTGCTGCGGATCAGTCACGACACCTGGGACACCGTACGGCGGCATCTGCGCGACAGCGACGACGAACGCGGCGCCTACCTGCTGGCCCGCGCCGGCCGGTGGACCGACCCGTGGGGCACCGGAGCCGTCACCGACCTGCTGGTCACCCGGGCCATCCCGATCCCGGACGACGCGCTGTCGGTGCAGAACGGCGTACGGATCGAAGTCGCCGCCTGGCTGACCCGGGAGGTGCTGATCGCCTGCTTCGAGACCGGCCTGTCCCTGGTCGACGTGCACAGCCATCCGTTCGCCGACGACACCGTCAGGTTCTCCGGCCTCGACGTGGAGAACATGCGCCAGACGCACACCGAGTTCCTCGACCGGATGCCGGCCGCGCCGCCGGTGGGGGTGGCGTCGCTGGTGCTCGGGCAGGCGTCGGTGGCCGGCGCCTACACCGACCCGGACGACGGGACGCTGCGGATGCTCGACCGGTTGGTGCTGCTCGGCGACGACGACCTGACCGAGGTGAAACTGTGCCGATTCTGACGACGCCGACCCTGACCACACCGGCCGGTGGGCCGGACCCGCAGGCCGGTGCCAACGGGCCGACCCCGGCGGACCGCTACGACCGGCAGGTGCGGGCGTTCGGCCCGCACACGCAGCGCCGGCTCGCCGAGCTGACCGTCGCTGTGGTCGGCCTCGGCGGCGTCGGCAGCCAGGTCGTCCAGTCGCTGGCCCACCTGGGGGTGGGTGGGCTGCTGCTGGTCGACCCGGACACGGTCACCGCCACCAACCTGAACCGTCTGGTCGGCGCCAAGCCGGCCGACGTGGCGCGGGCGGCGACCAAGGTCACCGTCGCGTCTCGCACGGTCCGGACCATCAACCCGCAGGTACGGGTACGCGGCATCGCCGGCAGCATCCTCGACCCGGTCGTCTGGCAGCAGGTGCGCCCGGCCGAGGTGATCCTCGGCGCGGTCGACGGGCACGCGCCACGCTGGGCGTTGAACCGGCTGGCCGTGCAGTACGCCCGCTGCTATCTCGACGTCGGGGTCGAGCTGGGGCCGGCACCCCGCCCGGAGCCGCCCGACGACCACAATCAAGAAACCAATTCCCGGGTACGGCTGGAAGCCGGCGGGCATCTGGCGGTGGTCCGCCCCGGCGGCCCGTGCCTGCTCTGCCTGTCCGGCTACGACCCGCGTCGGGTAGATGCCGAGCTTGACCCCGGGTTGGCTGCTGCGCGCCAGGCGGCCGGATACCGGGTCGACGATCCGGCCGAGCCGACGCCCAGCGTGGTTTTCCTCAACCAGATCATCGCCGGGTACGCCGTCGGCGAGCTGCTGAACTATGTCTCACCGTGGCGGCCACCGGTGCGGTATCTGCTGGTGGACGCGGCGGCGAACGAAACGACGGTGCTGGACGCCGACCGCGACCCGGAGTGCCTGGCCTGCGGGCCGGACTCGCCACGCGGTCTCAGCGACGCCGCCGGCCCACCGTCCGCGGCCCGGACGACTGCGCCTCCAGCGGCGCACGACGCTGCCGGAGCACCACCGAGCCCGAACACCCAGCCATCCCGATATCCGTCACCCGGCGAGCCAGGCCCCCGCAACGAGTCCCGCCACCACGACACCTGATCCCAGCCCGACTGACGCCGGCTCTCGGTAGACCTAATGCGATTTCGCGTGATCCCGGAGGACTTCCCGAAACTATTACCGGGCTTCTCAACGTAATCCGTAAATGCGAAAGATCTC